>NZ_CP038469.1:3327846-3630378 GCF_004684345.1 Citrobacter tructae | reverse complement strand
ACCCACACAACATCACAGAAATGTACAAAGATCATAATTGATACAGAAATGTTAAAAATTTTGAGCTGGCTCGCACAAGCGCACCCTTTTTTAACTTTTGTAATCAGCTCATTGCTTCGTTAAATAGCGTTCTTCGAAGATATCTGCCGGAACCGGACGAGCAAATAAGAATCCCTGCGCCACTTCCACTCCCGCTTGTGCCAACCACTCTCGTTGCGCTTCGGTTTCGACACCTTCGGCAATCATCTGCAAATCAAGGCTATGAGCCAGCTGAATAATCGCCGTGATCATGCTGCAATCCTCAGGCACACCGTCGACAAACATCTTGTCGATTTTGAGCACATCTACCGGCAGCGACTTCATGTGCTGCAGCTGGCGTAAACCGGCGTATCCCATACCAAAATCATCCAACGCGATACGCACTCCCGCATTACGCAGCGGGCGCAAAATGGCGATGGCTGCGTTGGGATCATCAATATGCCGGCTTTCAGTTACTTCGAGAATCAACGTGCCAGGCTTCACGCGATAACGGTTTAACAGCTCCAGCAGATCCGACACCATATTTGGGTGCATTAGCTGTAGAGCAGAAAGATTTACCGACAGCGGGAGCATCAGGTCGCGCTCCTGCCAGGCAGCAAGCTGGCGACAGGACTCTTCCAGCACCCAGTATCCGACGGTAACCATCAGACCACAGGATTCAATCCTGTCGATTAACCCTTCCGGTAACTCCCAGCTTCCATCCGGCTGCTGCATCCGCAGCAGCGCTTCCGCACTCAGTATCTTACCACTGGCGATCTCTACCTGCGGCTGCATCCACAGCGCAAACTGTTGGTTATCCAGTGCGGTAAGAATGTCATTTTCTTCCGTCAACCGTTGCTGAGCCTCTTCCATTTGCTGCGGGTCGAAGAACTGAATCTGATTTTTGCCTTTGCGGCACGAAGTGAGTGCCGCGGAGAGCGCACGGCTGTAGAGTTGTTCTGCGGTTAAATCGCCATAAAACATCGCTACCCCAATATTGCAATTGGGGCGCAGTTGGATACCGTGGATAGGCAACCGCTCATTAATGATAGTGAGCACTTGCTGACTTAATGTGATGGCATGCCAGGGTTCCTTCACACCATGCGCAATAACAGCAAAGTCGTAGCCACTGACCTGGGTAAGCACCATTCTGGGCGCCAGTACCGACTTGAGTTTTTCGACCACCGTCAGCAGCAGGATTTCACGCTGGGTTTCGCTCAGCACGCCTGCGGTATCCCGCAAGGTTTCGCAGGTGACAATCATCAGCGCCGTGGTCTGGTTACGGGACACGACCTGTTCCAGTAACCCCATCAAAAACGTTTTGTTAGGCAGATCGGAGACAGGAAAACGCATTGAATAGTCGCTCTGCTCTTCACTGTGACGCTGCACCATCTGCTGATTCAGGTTGTAACTGCGTACCAGCATGCCGATCTCATCATCCTGATGCAGGCGCGGTAATGCCAGTTGATAGCCAATAAGATCCTGCTGGGGAATGTCGTTCAGCTCACGCGCTATTTTGCGTAATGGGTGCACTATCAAGCGGTTAATGCACCAGGAGATGGCTACCGTCAGTATCAGTGACAAAAGTAAGTAAATGGTCACTAACGTTGAGAGAGTGCTCATCACGAATTTGTACATGCGGTACGAATCCGCCTGCAACACCAGATAGGCCAACGGCTGCGGGTTGGCTGAACGCTCCAGTGAATAGACCGGCAGCGAGATCTGCACCGGCAACTCGAACAAGCGAGTCACCATTACCGGGACCGAACGTTCAGGAATAAAGCTCATCCGCAGAGCCTGAAACTGATTCGGCAGCACCACATCGGCGCGGCTGACTACGCCCGCAGGCTGAATTCGGCGTAAAATCGTCTCCGCTTCAGGAATATCCCCTTTCAGAATGGTGGCCGACAGGGGTTCACGGACGGAGCGAGCGATACTTTCCAGTTGCGTAGCCGTGTTATAGCGGTTCTGCTGTACCAGGTGAAACAGCAAAACGGTGCAAAAAATAAAAACGAACACCATGACAACGGCCGCAACCATCGCCATCTGCTTAATTGTTAACGAGCGACTGACACGCAAACTGACTCTCCACGGATAGACAAAACTGCCGTCAGAGTATACCCGATCGTAGCGGTATTAAGAGAGGCGGTATCTGAAAACTTCCCTGCGTGCATTATCGCGGCAGGATAGGCACCTGGCGACGAGATTTATCTGCAATTAAAGCGAAAAAGGCCACTACATTGCGCCTCATCGGACAAGCCCGACTTGCCGATGATTCTACGTAACACGTCACCCCAATCGCCTCGCCATAACCCAGTCTGTATAAGGACTCGCATTTAGTTTTCTCGCCCCATGACTGGAAAGTTTCTTGCCAACTGGCAACTTTCCTGACGGCCACCCGCACGGTGAAATCACTAACACATTGATATCTATAAATTCATTTTCTGGCACAGCGATTGCTATTTAAGTGTGAGCTGTTCTGTTCCGAATCAAAGGAGATATCATGTCTGACTGTCGTACTTACGGATTCAACACCCAGATCGTTCACGCGGGGCAACAACCCGACCCTTCAACTGGCGCGCTCAGTACGCCTATTTTCCAGACTTCAACGTTTGTTTTTGACAGCGCCGAACAAGGTGCCGCCCGCTTTGCGCTCGAGGAGTCCGGGTACATTTACACCCGTTTGGGGAACCCCACCACCGACGCGCTGGAGAAAAAGCTGGCAGTGCTGGAAAGAGGTGACGCCGCATTGGCCACCGCGTCCGGTATTTCGGCCATCACCACGTCGTTGCTAACCCTGTGCCAGCAAGGCGACCATATCGTTTCCGCCAGCGCCATTTACGGCTGTACTCACGCTTTCCTGTCACACAGCATGCCGAAGTTCGGCATTAACGTCAGCTTCGTCGATGCCGCAAAACCGGAAGAAATCCGCGCCGCCATGCGCCCGGAAACCAAAGTGGTGTATATCGAAACGCCGGCGAACCCCACACTCTCGCTGGTTGATATTGAGACGGTCGCCGGGATCGCCCATCAGCAGGGCGCAGTGCTGGTCGTGGATAACACCTTTATGTCGCCCTACTGCCAACAGCCCCTGCTGCTGGGAGCCGATATCGTCGTGCACAGCGTGACCAAATACATCAACGGTCACGGGGACGTGATTGGCGGCATCATTGTGGGCAAGCAGGAATTTATCGATCAGGCGCGATACGTCGGGCTGAAAGATATCACCGGCGGCTGCATGAGCCCATTCAACGCCTGGTTGACGCTGCGTGGCGTTAAAACGCTAGGCATCCGTATGGAACGCCACTGTGAAAACGCGTTAAAAATTGCCCGCTTCCTGGAAGAGCATCCGGCCATTACCCGCGTGTATTACCCTGGCCTGCCTTCACACCCGCAGTATGAGTTGGGTAAACGCCAGATGAGCCTGCCGGGAGGAATTATCAGCTTCGAAATCGCTGGAGGCCTCGAGGCTGGCAGACGGATGATCAATTCTGTAGAATTATGCCTCCTCGCGGTCAGTCTCGGTGATACCGAAACCCTCATTCAGCACCCAGCGTCTATGACACATTCGCCCGTTGCGCCAGAGGAACGGCTTAAAGCAGGTATTACCGACGGACTTATCCGTCTTTCTGTAGGTCTTGAAGATCCAGAAGATATTATTAACGACCTTGAACACGCCATCAGAAAGGCAACATTCTGACTATTACGGCCTGAACCGGCGCAGATCGGTTCAGGCCGTTGAGAATCAAGGCACAACAGCCTGGCTATACGCGTAATCCTTTTCCGGGGAGAGCGGGTATTTTCGGCAGGGGGTTCTATGCAGGACAACACATTACAATTAAGCAACAATGCAGTAACCGCCGCATCCTTCTCAAAAAAACTACCGTTTACTAAATACGATTTTGGCTGGGTATTACTTTGCATCGGCATGGCGATTGGCGCTGGAACAGTGCTGATGCCGGTACAAATTGGCTTAACCGGTATTTGGGTCTTTATTGTCGCCTTTATTATTGCCTATCCCGCCACCTATATTGTGCAGGATATTTATTTAAAAACGCTCTCTGAAAGTGAAAGCTGTAATGACTACACAGATATTATCAGTCATTATTTAGGAAAGAACTGGGGTGTATTTCTCGGCGTCATCTATTTCTTGATGATTATCCACGGCATCTTTATCTATTCATTATCCGTTGTTTTTGACAGCGCATCCTATATAAAAACATTCGGGCTCACCGATGCCGATCTTTCACAATCGATCATCTACAAAGTGGCGATTTTTGCGGTGCTGGTTGCCATTGCTTCCGGCGGGGAAAAGCTACTGTTCAAAATCTCCGGTCCAATGGTGGTGGTAAAGGTTGGCATCATCATCGTGTTTGGCTTTGCGATGGTTCCACACTGGAACTTCAGCAATATCAGCGCGTTTCCTGAGGCTGGCGTCTTCTTTCGCGATGTCCTGCTGACCATCCCGTTCTGTTTCTTCTCAGCGGTGTTTATTCAGGTGCTGAATCCAATGAATATCGCCTACCGTAAACGGGTGTCAGACCGGGTGTTGGCTACGCGTATGGTCATTCGCACCCACCGCATCAGTTATATTACGTTGATTGCGGTAATTCTGTTTTTCTCCTTTTCCTTTACTTTCTCCATTAGCCATGAAGAAGCGGTATCGGCCTTCGAACAAAATATTTCCGCGCTGGCACTGGCGGCCCAGGTTATCCCCGGACAAATTATTCACATCACCTCCACGGTGTTGAATATTTTTGCCGTACTGACGGCATTCTTCGGTATTTATCTTGGATTCCACGAGGCCATGAAGGGCATTATTCTGAACGTACTGGGTCGTGTTATCAACGTTGAGAAAATTAACCCACTGGTTCTGACGCTGGGAATTTGTGCCTTTATCGTGACCACGCTGGTTATTTGGGTGTCGTTCCGTGTATCGGTGCTGGTGTTCTTCCAGTTAGGAAGCCCACTTTACGGTATCGTCTCGTGCATTATTCCGTTCTTCCTGATTTATAAAGTCACGCAACTGGAAAAACTGCGCGGGTTGAAAACCTGGCTTATCCTGCTGTACGGGATTTTGCTGTGCCTGTCGCCGTTGTTGAAGCTGATTGACTAACCCGATGACAGCGCCGTCAACCCTGACGGCGCTTAATTCACGCTCTCCAGTTGATAGCTGCGAATTTTATTCAGCACCGTGGTATGCGATACCCCCAACGCTTTGGCGATATGCCTCGACGACACATTCTCCTCTACCATCTGCTCAATCAACTGACGCTCAGCACATTGAACCTGCTGCTTAAAAGGCCGCCCAGCGTGAGTCTGATTACCCGATGTTATATTCGCTATGCCCAAATCCTCTCGGGTAATCACATCGGATTCAGCCATCAACATCAGACGAATAATAGTGTTTTCCAGTTCGCGCACGTTCCCCGGCCAGGCGTGATGATGCATAGCATTAAAGCAGGCTTTATCCAGAATTAACCGTCGCTGGAATTCTTTTGCGTATTTCTGCACAAAGTGGCGGATCAGCAGGCTGAGATCCTGCGGACGTTCCCGCAACGGAGGAATGGTCAGGGCGAGTATGTTAATACGATAATAGAGGTCAGCGCGTAGCAGACGTTGTTCGACCATCTCTTCCAGATTGGCGTTGGTTGCCACAATAATGCGAACGTTAACCGGAATAATTTGCGCCCCGCCCACGCGGCGGATCCCACCATCCTGTAGTACACGCAGTAATTTGGCCTGTAAATTTAGCGGCATCTCACCAAATTCATCAAGAAAAAGGGTGCCTTTATCGGCCATTTCAAACAGCCCCTTTTTGCCTTTACAGTCCGCACCGCTGAAAGCCCCTTTTTCATAACCGAAGAATTCACTCTCCATCAGTGCCTCGGGTAAAGCTGAGCAGTTAACCGGAATAAATGGATAAAAACTACGCTGTCCAGAATTATGAATCGCCCGAGCCAGCAGCTCTTTGCCGGTCCCGGTTTCACCACGAATCAGGACAGTATATTTGCTGTCCGCAATTCTAATCGCCTTTTCGATCAGTGCCTGCATGCTCTGGCTGCTGCAAATAATATCTGAAAAATAGCGCGGGCGTTCCGGCTCAGACATCGACAGTTCGCTTATCTCTTCGCAAAGGTAAGCGACGTTAATAATATCGGCACGCTGACTTAAGCAGGATTGCACACTGGAAATATCCTGCAACTGACGACACCAGGATTTAATCAGGATCCGGCCAGCCGTCACCTTCATTGAGATGATATTGATATCACAGCAGGAAAACTCCTTCAGGACATCCTCAACCATAGACAGGCGATCAATTGTTTTAATATCCCAGCGTATCGTGACCACATTTGCTCCAGATCGTTAGCAACTGCGAAGTAGATATTTCTGTGACGTTCAAGAGTCTGACTATATTCTAGACGCTGTGGAATAATGTTCTGCCAATGGACTCACATTGTGGAAGTAAAAACGAAATATAAAAAAACCGGAGCACAAGGCTCCGGTTACTGGGTCATAACCCACGCTTATTGCTGTGGGTTCTCATCCTGGTCAACGGCAAAGCACGCCACCAGTTGGCCGCTGTAATCTCTAAGCTGCGGTTGTAGCTGAGTACAAGGCCCAAAGCGACGACGGCAGCGAGCATTGAATGCACAGCCCGGCGGCGGATTCAGCGGGCTTGGCAGCTCGCCGGTCAGCTTGATGCGCTCACGCCGATCATCCGGATTCAGACGTGGCGTCGCAGAGAGCAGCGCCTGGGTATACGGATGGCGCGGGTTGTTGAAGATCTGATCTTTGGTTCCTTTCTCCACGCAGCGGCCGAGGTACATCACCATCACTTCATCGGCGATATGTTCCACTACTGACAGGTCGTGGGAGATAAAGACATAGGACAGTCCCAGATCCTGCTGCAGATCCATCATCAAATTCAGCACCTGTGCACGCACAGAAACGTCCAGCGCAGAGACTGGTTCATCGGCAATCACCACGTCCGGATCAAGCATCAGACCACGGGCAATGGCGATACGCTGGCGCTGACCGCCAGAGAACATATGCGGATAGCGGTCATAGTGCTCGGTTTTCAGACCTACTTTCGCCATCATCGCCAGCGCTTTTTCACGACGCTGCTCTTTGCTAAGCGAGGTGTTGATCAGCAACGGCTCTTCCAGAATTTGCCCCACCTTCTTACGCGGGTTCAGCGAACCATACGGATTCTGGAACACAATCTGGATTTTCTGACGACGCAGCTTCTGCGCCTGCGGGTCATGCTTGAGCAGATCCTGCCCCTGGTAATACAACTCGCCGCCAGTCGGGACTTCAATCATCGTCAGCAGACGACCAAGCGTCGATTTCCCGCAGCCCGACTCGCCAACCACCGCCAGCGTTTTTCCGCGTTCTAAGGTAAATGACACGCCATCCAGCGCTTTTACCAGGCGCTCCGGGGCGAACATGCCCTTCTTCACCGGATAGTATTTTTTCAGGTCAATTGCCTGCAACAGTGGCTGTTGCGAGGTGGCCTCGTGCGTACTCATAGTGTGGGCCTCCCGGCATCATCGAGTGGGTAGTGGCATTTCGACTGACGGCCTTCGCCGAGTATGTTCAGCTCCGGCTCTACGCTACGGCATTTGTCCGTGGCATACGGGCAGCGTGGGTTTAACAGGCAACCGTTCGGACGGTCGTACTTGCCCGGAACTACGCCCGGTAACGAGGCCAGACGCGCTTTATCCTGCGCAAACTCCGGCAGCGCACGTAGCAATGCCTGGGTGTACGGGTGACGAGGCGCGCGGAAAATATCGTGCGCCGCCCCGGTTTCCACCACCTGACCGGCATACATGACGATGATTTTGTGTGCTGCTTCAGCCACCAGCGCCAGGTCATGAGTAATCAGCACCAGCGCCATATTTTCTTTCTGCTGTAGCTCCAGCAGCAGTTCGATGATCTGCGCCTGAATAGTCACGTCCAGCGCGGTCGTCGGTTCATCGGCAATCAGCAGCTTCGGACGACAGGCAATCGCCATGGCGATCATCACGCGTTGGCTCATACCACCGGACAGCTGGTGCGGATACACATCGAGGCGCGAAGCCGGATCGGGAATGCCCACCAACGTCAGCAGGTCAATCGCCCGCTGAATGCGGGTTTTCTTATTGCCGCCCTGATGCACCTTAATGGCTTCCATAATCTGGTAGCCGACGGTGTAGCACGGGTTGAGGCTGGTCATTGGGTCCTGGAAGATCATCGCCACTTCGGCCCCCACCAGCTGGCGGCGCTCTTTCTCAGAGATGCGCTTCAGGTCGCGGCCGTTAAACTCAAGGCTTTCTGCCATCACGCGGCCAGGGTAGTCAATCAACCCCATAATCGCCAGCGAGCTGACGGACTTACCGGAGCCGGATTCCCCGACAATCCCCACGACTTCACCCTGATTCACGCTGTAGCTAATGCGGTCTACTGCACGAAATTCGGCACCAACATCGCCGAAATGCACGGATAATTTATCTACATTTAATAACGCCATCTCGAACCTCTTACTGCTTCAGTTTGGGATCGAGCGCGTCACGCAGACCGTCACCCATCAGGTTAAATGCCAGCACCGTCAGCAGGATCGCCAGACCCGGGAAGGTCACGACCCACCAGGCACTTTGCGCAAACTGCAACACATCGGAGAGCATGGTGCCCCACTCCGGTGTTGGCGGCTGCGCACCCATGCCCAGGAAGCCAAGCGCGGCCATATCGAGAATGGCGTTAGAGAAGCCGAGCGACGCCTGAACAATCAGCGGCGCAAGGCAGTTAGGAAGAATATTGACGAACATCTGGCGCATCGCACCGGCCCCTGCCACGCGGGAAGCAGTGACGTAGTCGCGGTTGACTTCCACCAGCACGGCGGCGCGCGTCAGACGCACATAGTGCGGTAATGCCACGAACGTCAGCGCCAGCGCAGCGTTACCAATCGACGGGCCAAATACGGCGACCAGCACCAACGCCAGCAACAGGCTTGGCAGCGCCAGCATGATATCGACCACACGCATGATGATGTTATCAACAATACCGCCAAAGTAACCGGCCACCAGGCCGAGAACAACGCCCATCACCAGCGACAGCACCACCACCAGACAGCCGACCAGCAGCGACAAGCGAGCGCCGTACATCAAGCGCGACAGCACATCGCGCCCCACGTCGTCAGTACCAAACAGATGCGCCCACGAGCCCCCTTCCTGCCACGCAGGCGGTGCCAGCAGCGTATCGCGAAACTGTTCCGCCGGGTTATAGGGCGCAATCCAGTTGGCGAAAATGGCAATAAACAACACGATGACCACGTAAACGAGTCCAACAACCGCACCTTTGTTGCGTTTAAAATAGTGCCAGAACTCTTGCAACGGGGTCATCGGCACCGGTGCAGCAATAACTTTATTTTCAGTAACCTGTGACATGATGGCCCCTTACTTCTTATGCCGAATACGCGGGTTCACCACGCCGTACAGCAGGTCTACCAGCAGGTTGACGAGAATAATCATCGTCGCTACCAGTAATACACCGCCCTGCACTACCGGATAATCACGGCGTTGCAGCGCATCAATCAGCCAGCGCCCCAGACCCGGCCACGAGAAGATGGTTTCGGTCAGGATCGCGCCAGCCAGCAGCGTACCGACCTGCAGGCCGATAACTGTCACCACGGGCAGCATGGCGTTGCGCAGAGCGTGAATGATGATGACGCGCATACGGGTCAGACCTTTGGCACGGGCGGTACGAATGTAATCTTCGCCCAGCACTTCCAGCATTGACGAACGGGTCATACGCACAATCACCGCCAGTGGAATGGTGCCCAGCACCATTGCCGGCAGGATCATATGTACTGCGGCATCAATGAAGTTACCCTCTTCCCCCCAAATGGCGGTGTCGATCAGCATAAAGCCGGTCAGCGGGTTGGAATCATCAAGGAACACCATGTCGCTCACCCGCCCGGAAACCGGCGTCAGGTTCCACTGCACGGAAACCAGCATGATCAGCATCATGCCCCACCAAAAGATAGGCATGGAGTAACCGGTCAGCGCCAGACCCACGGCGGTGTGATCGAAAATGGAGCCGCGCTTAACGGCAGCAAGTACGCCCACCGGAATGCCCACTGCGGTAGCAAAAATCATCGCGCAGACGCCGAGTTCCAGCGTCGCTTTAAAGCGCGGCACAAACTCTTCCCACACCGGTAAACGGCTTTTTAACGAAATGCCTAAATCACCATGCATCACCCCCCAGATATAGTGGAGGTACTGCTGCCACATCGGCTTATCCAAACCAAGTTCAGCCAGCAGTTGAGCATGACGCTCAGGAGAGATACCACGCTCACCTGCCATGATCATCACCGGATCGCCGGGGATCATATGGACGAAGGCAAAGGTGAGAAGAGTGATACCGATAAACGTGGGGATGACGAGTCCCAAACGTCGGAGAATGAACTGCAACATAACCCGGATTCTCTCTAATGACGCACGGCCTGGAACCGTGAATCTGTATTGCTCACAAATCTTATCTCCCCCTCAAGCGAGAAGGAGATAAAGCATTACTGCCAGGTGGCGCTACGCGGGTCCGACTTAACGGTACGTAACGCGGCCTGGCTTGCTTTTAATTATTCGACAGAGACGTTTTCGAAGTGGTGTTTGCCTAATGGATCAACCACATAGCCTTTGACTTCTTTACGCACTGGCTCGTATACGGTGGAGTGAGCAATGATCAGCGCTGGAGCCTGGTCATGCATCACCACCTGAGCCTGTTTGTACAGTTCAATACGCTTGTTGTGGTCGTCGGTCGCACGTGCCGGTTGAATCAGGTCTTCAAACGGCTTGTAGCACCAGCGAGAGTAGTTGGAGCCGTCTTTTGCCGCCGCGCAGCTGAACAACGTGGCGAAGAAGTTATCCGGATCCCCATTATCGCCAGTCCAGCCCATCATGACAGCCTGGTGCTCGCCAGATTTAGCACGCTTGAGGTATTCGCCCCACTCATAGGTGACAATCTTGGCCTGAACGCCAATTTTCGCCCAGTCAGCCTGGATCATCTCAGCCATACGGCGAGCGTTCGGGTTGTACGGACGCTGTACCGGCATCGCCCACAGCTCAACGGTGAAGCCTTTATCCTGACCCGCTTCTTTCAGCAGCGCTTTGGCTTTTTCCGGATCGTAGCTGTAGTCTTTAACGTCGTCGTTATAGCCCCACATGGTTGGCGGGATCAGGTTTTTCGCAGCAACACCTGCACCCTGATAAACGGCTTTGATGATTGCTTCTTTGTTCACCGCGTAGGTCAGCGCCTGACGGACTTTCACGTCATCAAACGGTTTCTTCTCGGTGTTGAAAGAGAGATAGCCAACGTTCAGACCCGCCTGCTCCATCAGGTTGAGGTTTTTGTCCTGCTTCATGCGCGCGATGTCTGCCGGATTCGGGTATGGCATCACCTGGCATTCGTTCTTCTGCAGCTTGGCGTAACGCACGGAAGCGTCCGGCGTGATGGAGAAGACCAGACGGTCGATCTGTGGCTTGGTACCCCAGTAGCCCGGGAATGCTTTATACAGAATACGCGAGTCTTTCTGGTACTGCTGCAGCTGGAACGGACCGGTACCGATTGGGTTCAGGTCGACTTTCTCCGGCGTACCGGCTTTCAGCATGTTGTCAGCATACTCTTTGGAAAGAATAGAGGCGAAGTCCATCGCCAGATCCGCCAGGAACGGTGCTTCCGGGCGAGTCAGCACGAACTGAACCGTGTTGTCGTCGACTTTCTTCACTTCGCTAATCAGGTCTTGCAGGCCCATGCCTTCAAAATATTCATAGCTGCCGCCAGAGACTTTATGGTACGGGTTCTGCGCATTTTTCTGACGATCGAAGGAGAAGACGATATCGTCGGCGTTCATGTCACGCGTCGGTTTGAAATCTTTATTATCCTGCCACTTCACGCCCTGGCGCAGATGGAAGGTATAGGTTTTACCGTCTTCGCTGATTTCCCACTTCTCAGCAAGGCCCGGAATCACTTCAGTCGTACCGGTTTTGAATTCAACCAGACGGTTATAGATCGGTACTGAACTGGCATCATAGGTTGTGCCAGAAGTGAAAAGCTGTGGGTTAAAGCCTTCAGGAGACCCTTCTGAACAATAAACCAGAGTTTTAGCCTGTACGCTTGCTGCAACGGTCATAGCCACCAAGCTCAGACCAAGCTTCAGCATCCCTGACTTCTTCAAGGAAATACTCATTCTTCTGCTCCAAATGTGATGTTTGTTGTTTTACCCTTTGCAGTGGGTTTGCACCGCCTGGCCTTTTTTGTTTTTTACCCGGCCGGGTCGGCGTTAAGAGGATGGGGATTCCGTTCACATAAGCGACTGAGTTGCAGTGCGGATTCTCCATGAAATGCCCCTCATGCCCTACAATCTGTCAACAGAATGTGAAAACGTCAATACAGGTAACCGCGATTTACACCAACGGTGAGAATTGGCAAACAAAGATTAAAAAAAGTGCAGAGGGGCATTTTCAGCAGGGAAATTTGTGCTACGCGGCCTATCCCAGAATAAATATCTTCATACTTAGCAACATTTAGTGATTAACATTTATGCAAAATATGAAAAATTTCTTAATATATGCTGCATATCTGAGCGATTAATACCATGAACGTTAAAGCGCACAGCGGAAAATGCCAGGTTCAGCCATAAGTAGCGCAAAAAAAGTTTCAAGCAAATATAAAAAAAGACAATGGAATATGTCACAGAATCGTTAACAAACAGCGGGAACTGGTAGACAATTTTTGCGGATAAAATGAAGGTGAGTTTTTGGTCGGTGATAGAGGACTACTCGCCCTGCGGGCCGTTGCTGACGCAACGTTCTCTCACTGCGCTCGAGTCGAACCTCTTGCCCCCGGAGGTTCTCATCCTCACGGGTTTCGGAAAGCAAAAAGCCCGCTCAGAGAGCGGGCTTTTCTAATTTGGTCGGTGATAGAGGATTCGAACCTCCGACCCCTTCGTCCCGAACGAAGTGCGCTACCAGGCTGCGCCAATCACCGAATGCGGGGCGCATCTTACTGCTCAGGTGCGCGCCCGTCAATCCCTTAGTATCAAAATGCCATTCGATCGGCGAGAAAGTCAGCAGGCCTGTTACTGAGCCGCTGCTTTCTGCCCGTCCGGAATTTTGCACCAGTTATTATTCTCGTTAATACCGCCGTTTGGCGAGGTATAACCGAGGCAACCCAAAATGGTGTCGTACAGTTCTACATGACGACGCGGCACCTTCATATCCGCCTCTTGCTTCAGATGCGCAAACGCCTTCGCATGATCTGGATCCTCCAGGTACTTGTCAGACATCCACACCATCATGGGCACACGGAACTGCTCTGGCGGCGCCATTTTACGCGGCGTACCATGCAGGTGCTCACGCTCGTTAATAGACTCACCATGGTCGGCGGCATAGAACACGATCGCTTTTTTATCGCGCAGTTGATCAAACACTTTGGTAATAAAGTGATCGACATAGGTCACCGAGTTATCGAAAGAGTTAATCATCTGGGCTTTCGAACACCCGCTATCGACATCCACACACTCTGGCTTCCACTGTGCATAATCGCGTGTGTAACGCTGCGTGTAGTTAAAGTGCGATCCTTTGGTATGCAGAATAATCAGATGTTTGCCATTATCATCCTGCTTTAAGGATTGCTGCATCTCATCAATCAGCAGCATATCGTCAACCGTTTTGCCACGGTTACGCGGCTCTGCGCCAATCTGTTCACGATAGGCGATGTTTTCCGCCATCGTATTGCTGTAGAACCACATCTCACTTTGCATCGCGTAGAGGTCTGTCTTGAACCCTAACTGACCGAGCACGGAAAAGATGTTTTGTTCTTTCAACGTACGCTGCGGGTTATCTTCTGCACCACCTTCACGTACAAACATACAGCGCAGCGAAAGCTTGGTCGCGGTATCACATGAATATCCGCGGAAGGCCGCCAGGTTTTTCTCCTGGGCCAGTCTTGGCGTGGTATTTCGCTCGTAGCCAAAAATACCCATATGATCCCAGCGCGTGGTTTCACCAATAATAAACACGACATAGGTGTCGTCGAGATTCTTGGGTGCCACGTAGGTAAACTTCTTCGCCGGGTTCATCAGTGATTTGTTATCAGAAGATTCATCCACCTGCGCCCAGGCGTACAATCCCAGAGCTGAGAGCCAGTTGGATGGCAGGTAGGAGTTCGCCACGACACCGCCATAGCTGGGTAAATCAATACCCGTTTCGCGCTCAACGGTCTTCTGATGCATGCTCAGCAATCGAATCGGTACCCATACAATCAGGCCAGCCAACATCACTACCGCAACGCTGCGCATTCTCAGACTTGGCGTACGCAGCTGTTTTAACAGGGTGTAGCGACAGCGGTTACTCCAGATTAAGAGCAGCGGCAAAATACTGACCGAAACTAGCCACACGATAAAATGCCAGCCCACAACTTCCTTCGATAAATCAATATCTGTAGTCATTACCGAGGCAATAATGCCGTAACCGATCACTACGTTCAGGAAGGTCATATAATAGCTGGCACCAGCGGAACACAGCACCACAAAGGTCGCCAGTACACGCCAGGCGCGTCGGCCAAATAAAGAGAGAAGACGAAGTAAAAAGAAGGTTGCCAGCACCGCGCCAGCTAATTCAACAACCGCAGAGATTCCTTTCCAGACGGTGAACTCGTACACATACCCGCTAAAGCGACGGTAAAATACAGCCGAGTTCATAAACAAACCGATATAGATTGCCAGCAAGAGACTGAGCTTCTGCTGCGTCATCGACTTAATATATCTCATCAATAAAACCTGGAAAACGGGATAAAAAGCCCTGCATACGGCTCAATTGGACCGGGCAGGTGAAAGATGCGACAACGGCAGATTATGAAATGTCTACGAGCGCGGGTAAGTAGACCACAGGTAAGCGCAAAAGTGCTTATAGAGAATGCAAATGGCGCATATATTTTTGTAAATATATGCGCCAGGTATTAATCACTTCACTAACAGAATCAGGCGTGAGCCTCAGTAAATACGCTACGCTGAGGCTGACGAATGGTGGTAGACAGCGCTAACGAAATGATTAACAGCGCGAAGATGACACAGAAGGTCACATAGAAGCCGCCAAACAAGGAGGCGATAATAGACCCGCAGATGCTGCCAATCCCGAAGCCAAGATAGATAACCCCATAATTTTTTGCCAGATTATTCAGACCAAAGAATTCACTCACCAGGGACGGGAACACGGTAATCGTGCCGCCAAAGTTAAAAGCGACACAAGCAATTGCCGCAAAGAAGGTCACTTCGTTCAGCGGAGCGAACAACAGGGCTGCCATACCGACCAGCGAGACAACCTGGCCAATAGTGATAACGCGAATACGGGAAATCTTGTCAGACAGGATACCCAGCACCAGACGACCTGACAGGTTCGCGATAGAAATCACCGTCACCGCATTGGCTGCCGTCGCTACATCCATATGCACCAGACTTTGCGCAATATCTTTCGCCACGCCAATCACATACAGCCCGCTCATGCACGCGGTCAGGAACATCACCGACAGCATCCAGTACTGCGGTTTACGCATAGATTGCGCCAGAGTGTAGTCGTTCTCTACCACGCCATTAACCGCTTTAACTTCCTGATTAGGTGCATCTTTCATTAGCGTGGAGCCAAAGACAATCATCACCAGCACGATTGCACCCCAGATCATAAAGGTCTTTTCCAGGCCCACGGTACTCAGCAACTGGCTGTCGATAAATTTAAAACCAAGGCTGCCCAAGCCATAAGAGCCAATAGCAAAAGCGGAAATCAGCCCTTTACGCTCAGGGAACCATTTCACGCAGTTGGAGAGCGTTAACAGGTAGCCTGCGCCGTCTGCCAGCCCGACCAGCACACCCGCGCTCAGCCACAGCATAATCAGACTGTCAGAGTGTGCGGTTAAGAAGAAGCCCACGCCCAGCAGGATACCAGATGCCATGGTGACGCGCTTCACGCCAAAGCGTTCCTGAAGTTTCCCGGCAACGGAAGAAGAGATCGCCAGGCCCAGGCTCAACAGGCCAAAGGAGAAAGCCACCTGGCTGACCGGCGCATCCAGCTTCGAAGAGAGCGCGCCATTAAACAGGCTCCAGGTGTAAACCGAACCTAATGCAAATTGGGTAATGATGGTGCCGATCAGGGTCAGCCACCGGGTACGCTGATAATCAGAAGTTTTCATGGCAGTATTCCTGCATAAGCAAAATGGGAAATTCTCTGCCGACAACCATACCGAAGTGAATTTATGACCTGGGGAAAACGGCATGAAGTGCCATCAGAACGGAATGAAATGCCTGGATTGCGGAATGAATGACGAGACAAAAATCCAGAGAACTGAATTTTTTCACACAAGTGAGTACACGCTATCACTGAGACGCGTGTGATTATTGATACTGATATGTAGCAGAGTTGTTTTATTGACGCATATCTGCGTTAAAATTTAGCGCTCACTCCCATGGTGTACATATAGTCACTGTTATTGGTGCTATTTTCCGCCTGTGAGAGTGCGGCGTACGCCGCCATGTGCGGATTGAGCAGCATATCGGCACCCACGGTAACATCCAGCCAGTTGCCGTCCTGGCTTGTCGCCGTCATCCTGCTGAGGCCCGATTGCGCCTTCCAGATATTCTCGCCAAACTGCTGGTTATAGCTAATTTGCGCCCACGGTCGAACATCGCCAAACTGCGAATCGACTCGCCAGCCCACAGTACTGACGCTGGCATGCCATAACGGATCGGTCTGTGTGACGGACGTCGCACTGTCGCCAAATTCGTTATAGGTAGACGTTGCCGAACCGTCATAATGCACGGCAGCAACCGGGCCGGTTGTTACCTGTCTGGACACGGGGAAATTCCAGCCCATACTCATACCGCTGGTCGCATCCAGCGTCGTTTGGTCCGCGAGGTTCACCACGGGACCCGCCACGTTCTGTGTGGAACGAATGCGTTCTTCAAGTATGTCGTTATAGCGTGGTTGGTGATCGCTGTCCCATGTATAACGTTCAGCCGTATGACCTGACATAGCATCAACGATATATTCTTGTTGCCAGCCATAGGCCGTATTGGTAAACAGCGCACAGACTACGACGCTCACCAGAAGACTGAACCTCTGGCGACCACTACTGTTTCTTATAATCATCAACGCGACTCCAGAAAAGAGCCGAATTCGGCGATATTATTGTCATTGTGTGAAGGATACCGGGCCATCAGCCCTGTATTAAATATTGTCTTTTTAGCGGGCGCGTCAAGGCGAGCCGAATGAAATTTTTACGCCAGTAAAAACAGCGAGGAAGAATATGCAGCGTTGCGGCTG
The DNA here is from genome assembly GCF_004684345.1 of Citrobacter tructae. Classification (NCBI taxonomy): domain Bacteria; kingdom Pseudomonadati; phylum Pseudomonadota; class Gammaproteobacteria; order Enterobacterales; family Enterobacteriaceae; genus Citrobacter; species Citrobacter tructae. Next base: position 3,613,012 of record NZ_CP038469.1, on the reverse strand, counting down.
GGTCAGTCAGGATCCACTATACATTGCCTATCACGACAAGGAGTGGGGCGTCCCCGAAACCGACGGTCAAAAGCTGTTCGAGATGATCTGCCTGGAGGGCCAGCAGGCGGGATTATCCTGGATAACCGTACTTAAAAAACGAGAAAACTACCGCCATGCTTTTCACCATTTCGATCCTGTCGCCGTTGCGGCAATGACCGAAGACGATGTGGAAAGGCTGATGCTGGATGCCGGTATTATTCGTCACCGCGGAAAAATCCAGGCCATTATCGGCAACGCACGATCATATCTGGCGATGGCGCAAAACGGTGAACCGTTTAGCGAATTCGTCTGGTCATTCGTGGATAACCAACCGCAACTGACGCGCGCCGCCAGCCTGAGCGACATCCCCACTTCAACCCCTGCGTCAGACGCGCTTTCAAAAGCATTAAAAAAACGCGGGTTTAAGTTTGTCGGCACCACCATCTGTTACTCCTTTATGCAGGCATGTGGTCTGGTCAACGACCATGTCACCGACTGTATTTGCTACCCAGGGGGTCAACATGATTCGCCAATCAACGCCTGACGATCTGGCGCCGATTCTGGCGCTGTGGATGGAAAGCACGATTTATGCCCACCCGTTTATCGAAGAACGCTACTGGCGCGAGAGTGAGCCCATCGTGCGCGACGTCTACATGCCCGCCGCACAAACCTGGGTTTGGGAAGAAAAAGGGGAGCTAAAAGGCTTTGCCAGCATAATGGAAGAGCGTTTTTTGGGCGCGCTGTTTGTGGCACCAGCGGCCATCAGAAATGGGATCGGCAAAGCGCTGGTGCAGCACGTTCAGCAGCGCTTTCCGTTACTCAGCCTTGAGGTCTATCAGAAGAATCAATCGGCGGTGAATTTCTACCATGCGCTGGGTTTTCGTATTGAAGACAGCGCATGGCAGGAAGAGACACATCATCCCACGTGGATTATGAACTGGCGGGCGGATCAAACGCCGTAAGCGTCAGCGCGGGGCCGGTGTACTTTTCCAGCCACGCCAGCGCAGTGTTGCCCGCACAGCCATTCCCCAGCCTCGAGCTGGGGAGATCGCAAGTCAGCACATTCACTGCGCCATTCTTACAAATGCCACCGGCGGACGGGTCCAAATCCGGCCACGCCCCTTCGTGAATACAAATCACCCCCGCTTTGATGCCTGCCGTCACCACCGCTCCGGCCAGAATTTGCCCGCGATGATTCCATACCCTGACCGTGTCACCCTCGGCAATTCCCCGCGCCTTCGCATCCAGCGGGTGGATCGTCACCGGCTCGCGATCCGCCACCGCATACTGTTCGCGTAACGCGCTGTAATTCAACTGGCTGTGCAAACGGTGCGCCGGATGGGCCGAAAGTACCTGTAGCTGCTCGGGTTCAGCATTGCCGAACCATTCTTCCGGCTCAAGCCACATCGGGTGGCCCGCACAATCCGCATAGCCGTAACCGGCAATCTTTTGCGAGAAGATTTCGATTTTGCCACTGTCCGTTTTCAGCGGATGCGCCTGCGGATCGCGGCGAAAATCAGCAAAGCGAATAAACTGTGCGTTGGCGGAATTTTCCGGCATTTCGATGAGCTGATTGGCTTGCCAGAACGTCGTGAAAGGCGGCAACGTCACCTGCTGACTGGCCCCACGCTGCCCGGCAATATTGTAAAAAGTCTCCAGCCATTCCATCTCGTTTTTGCCTTCGGTAAACCGCTCATAACCGCCCTCTTCCCAGCGTTCACTCAGTTCGGCAAAGACATCAAAATCATTGCGTGCTTCATCCTGCGGCGGCACAACCTGCTTCATCGGCACCAGGTGCTGGTTGCTGTAATCGCCGGTCATGGTCAAATCATTACGTTCAAAAGAGGTGGTGGCGGGCAATACAATATCGGCATGCTTCGCCGCAGCAGTCCAGAAACACTCTGAGATCACCACCAGTTCCGGCTTCTGCCAGGCGCGAATCAAACGATTGGTGTCCTGATGATGGGTGAAATTTGCCCCGCCCGCCCACCACAGCATACGGATGTCAGGAAAATGGCGATCCATACCGTTGTGCTGGTAAAAACCATCGGGGTTCTCCAGTGCCTCAACAATGCGCGCCACCGGGATTTTATCCACCGCGTCGGTGCCGCCTTTAACGCTGCCCTGCATTGAAGCAAGCACTGCGGCGCGACGCGTCGGATTGCCGCCGTTAGCAAAATGATAGGAAAGTCCAAAACCACCGCCAGGCGTGCCAATTTGCCCGATCATGGCGGCCAGCGTGACGATCATCCAGTGTTTCTGCTCGCCGTACTGCTGGCGCTGCATACCCCATCCGGCCATCAGCATGGTGGTATTTTGGTGAAATATCGCCGCAAGTTCGCGTATTTTTGTCGCGGGTATACCGCAAATCTCCGCAGCCCACTCTGCCGTTTTTGCGATGTCGTCAGATTTGCCCAGCAGATAGTCGGCAAACCGATCATAGCCTGTGGTACAGCGGGCAAGAAACGCCTCGTCGTGCCAGCCGTTTTCCACCAGCGTATGGGCAATACCGAGCATCAGGGCAACATCGGTTCCCATGTGCGGGGCGATCCACTCCATCTTGTCACCAAAGAAATCGACGCTCTCCGATCGCATTGGATCGATGCAGATCAACCGTTTTCCACTGTTTCGCAAGGCTTCGAAGTACTTTAGTCCCTGTTCGTCGGAGGCATTCCAGGCAATCTTCAAGGTATTGAGCGGATTAGCACTCCATAACACCACCACGTCGCTGTGTTCCAGCACCACGGGCCAACTGGTCTGCTGCTGATAGACTTCGTTCCCGCCCACTACGTACGGCATGATGGCCTGCGCTGCTCCCGTTGAATAATCCCCCAGATGGCCGGTATAACCCCCCGCTAACGCCATATAACGCTGCAGCAAGGTCGCAGCTTTGTGTAACACGCCGTTCGAACGCCAGCCGTATGAACCGGCAAAAATTGAGGCCGGACCGTAGCTTTCGCGAATGCGTTTATGCTGCGTATGGATCAGATTCAGCGCCTCATCCCAGCTCACGCGAACAAATTCATCTTGCCCGCGCACGCCCTGCGGGTTCTCCGGCGAGGCGAGAAAGCCTTTACGCACCATCGGGAAACGCACCCGCGTTTTACTGTGTACCTGGTCGCGCACCACGCTTTGTAACGAGTTGGGTTGTGAGGTGGGTAGAGCCCCACGAGAGGAGAAAACGGTGTCGCCATCAGTTTCAACAAGAATAGGCCCCCAGTGGGCGGCGGTTAATACCGAGTAATGTGCGGGTGAATTAGCCAAAATGGCGCTCCTGAATGCGATGTGACGGCTTATTTATTATGCCGTTCAATGTTACTTACAAATTTCAGAGTCTTCCCTGGAATTTTCTTCATGTTCACACGTCATAATCAACCGCCACGGTCGCTGTGGTAAAGAATAAAAAGTCATTAAGGAATTAAGATGAAGAAACGTGTATTTGTGATTGCTGCCATCGTGAGCGGCGCCCTGGCGGTTTCCGGTTGCACCACAAACCCGTATACCGGTGAGCGCGAAGCGGGTAAATCCGGCATGGGTGCGGGTATTGGTTCGCTGGTAGGCGCAGGTATTGGCGCTCTCTCCTCGTCGAAGAAAGATCGCGGCAAAGGTGCGCTGATTGGCGCTGCCGCAGGGGCTGCCGTTGGCGGCGGTATCGGTTACTACATGGACGTGCAGGAAGCAAAACTGCGTGAAAAAATGCAGGGAACCGGCGTGAGCGTGACGCGCAGTGGCGATAACATCATTCTGAATATGCCAAACAACGTCACCTTCGACAGCAGCAGTGCCAATCTGAAACCAGCCGGTGCAAACACCCTGACCGGCGTGGCAATGGTGCTTAAAGAGTACAACAAAACCGCAGTCAACGTGTTGGGCTTCACCGACAGCACGGGTAGCCAGGATCTGAATATGCGTCTGTCACAGCAGCGCGCAGATTCCGTCGCCAGCTCGCTGATCACTCAGGGTGTGGAAGCCAACCGTATCCGCACCCGCGGAATGGGCCCGGCAAATCCGATCGCCAGCAACAGCACTGCGGAAGGGAAAGCGCAGAACCGTCGCGTAGAGATCACCTTAAGCCCGATTCAGTAAATCGTTGTGCCGGGTGGTGGCATTCCCCCCACCCGGCCAACATCCGGTATGAAGCGCTTGCCATCGTTGATTTTCACGCTAAGGTGTTCACACTAAATCCAGGGAAATCAGCGATGAGCAAATCAACACGTGCCACCATCAGCGACGTGGCAAAAGCCGCAAAAACGGGTAAGACCAGCATTTCACGCTACCTCAACGGTGAAAAGCATCTGCTCTCCGACGCGCTGCTGGCCCGCATTGAACACGCCATTGCCGATCTCGACTATCGCCCCAGCCTGATGGCGCGAGGCCTGAAACACGGTCGCACCCGCCTGATTGGCCTGATAATCGCCGATATTACCAATCCTTACTCCGTCAATGTGCTAAGCGGTATCGAAGCCGCCTGTCGAGAAAAAGGCTTTACCCCACTGGTTTGTAACACCAACAACGAGGTGGACCAGGAGCAGCATTATCTCGACCTGCTGCGCAGCTACCAGGTGGAGGGGATTGTGGTGAACGCCGTTGGCATGCGCGAAGAAGGGCTGAACCGCCTGCAACAGTCTGCACTGCCGATGGTACTGATTGACCGTAAGATCCCGGATTTCGCCTGTGATATGGTCGGTCTGGATAATACTCAGGCAGCGACGGTTGCCACTGAACACCTGCTTGAACAAGGGTTTGAAGCTATTCTGTTCCTCAGCGAGCCGTTGGGTATGGTAAATACCCGCCGCGAGCGTCTGAGTGCTTTTCGCGCCACGCTGGCGCAATATCCTGGCGTTATCGCCGAAAATGCTGAGGTTCCACTGACGGACAATACGCAACTGGACGCCACCCTGCGCCAGTTTCATCAGCAGCATCGGGGAATGCGTAAAGCCATTATTTCTGCCAACGGTGCGCTCACGCTGCAGGTAGCCCGCTCACTGAAACGTATTGGCCTCAACTGGGGCAGTGACATCGGCCTGCTCGGTTTTGACGAGCTGGAATGGGCCGAGCTGGCAGGCGTCGGTATCACCACATTAAAGCAACCCACATGGCAGATTGGCTACACCGCCGTTGAGCAGGTTGTACGCCGGATCGATGGCGGCTCAGATGCCATTCAGGAACAGGTTTTCTCTGGCGAATTGATCGTTCGCGGCTCTACCGCCCGCTAAATTTCCTTCGTGATGGTGATCATAAATTCGACATCATTGGCTTTTCTTTGGAACCGGTTCCATCTAGCGTTATAGCAAGAACGTAAGTTTTGGAGTTTCCATGAAAAGAAAAATTATGGTGGTCACCGCCGCCTATGGCTACGACCAGGTACGTGCTGCTGGTGGGCAAACCGCCATGCTGCCCGTCATTGCTGAAGCTGGTGCAGACGGCGTCGAAATTCGCCGCGAGATGCTGACCAACGCCGAGTTAAAAACGCTGCCAACGATGGCCTCCGCCATTGAAATTTTCGGTCTGCTGGCCTGCTACTCAGCCCCGGAACCACTGTTCCTCGAAGATGGCAATCTTAATCCTCGCCTCCCAGAGTTACTCCTGGAAGCGCAAGCCCTGCAGGCGCTGTGGTTAAAAGTCTCCCTCGGCCATTTTTCCCATAGCGGACAGTTTGACGTTTTGCGTGAATGGTTGGACAACAGCGGAATGGAACTGGTTGTCGAAAACGATCAAACGCCCTGCGGCCGTCTGCAACTGATGCAGCGCTTTAACGAGGCCTGTCAGACACAGAACCTGCCAATATCCCTGACCTTCGATATGGGTAACTGGCTGTGGGTTGGAGACTCTCCGGAAGAGGCAGCACAGCACCTGGCCCCAGCCGTTGGATATATTCATGTAAAAGCCACCGCACCGCATCGCGACAGTTACCGTGCCGTGCCTCCTGATCAAGCGGAGCCACGCTGGCTGGCGCTGTTAGACAAACTGCCCGCAGATGTTCCACGTGGCATTGAGTTCCCCCTGGAAGGGCAAGATTTGACGGCGGTGACCCGTCACTACGTCGATCTGTTACGGAAGGAGTAATGCATGAAAAATTCACTGGATGTCGTCACCATTGGTGAGGCGATGGCGATGTTTGTCGCCACGCAAACCGGCGAGCTGGCAGATGTGGAGCCGTTTATCAAACGCGTCGCGGGCGCGGAACTCAACGTGGCGACCGGCCTTGCTCGTCTGGGCCTGAAGGTCGGCTGGGTGAGCCGCGTAGGTAACGACAGCTTTGGCCGTTTTATCGTTAAGTCGCTGGAAAAAGAAGGGATTGATGCGCAGGGAGTTACCCGGGACGGGCGCTACGCTACGGGCTTTCAGCTTAAATCTAAAGTCGAAAATGGAACCGATCCCATTGTGGAGTATTTTCGCAAAGGCTCTGCCGCCAGCCATCTCAGCGTTGAGGATTATCACGACGGATACTTTTCCAGCGCGCGCCATCTGCACCTGAGCGGCGTTGCCGCCGCGCTGTCTGCCAGTTCATATGAACTACTGGCACATGCCGCCCGCACCATGAAAGCCCAGGGCAAGACTATCTCGTTCGATCCAAATTTGCGACCGGTGTTGTGGAAAAGCGAAGCCGAGATGGTGGAGAAACTCAACCGGCTGGCATTCCAGGCTGATTGGGTATTACCAGGGTTAAAAGAAGGCATGATTTTAACCGGACAGCAAACACCAGAAGCCATCGCAGACTTTTATCTGCGCCACGGCGTGAAGGCGGTGATCATCAAAACCGGGGCTGATGGTGCCTGGTATAAAAGCAACAGCGGTGAGCAGGGTTGCGTTGCACCGGTGAAAGTCGACAACGTGGTCGACACGGTCGGCGCAGGCGACGGCTTTGCCGTTGGCATCATCAGCGCCCTGCTGGAAGGTTGCTCTCTGCATCAGGCGGTGACCCGAGGCAACAAAATTGGCGCACTAGCCATTCAGGTTCAGGGCGACAGCGAAGGATTACCCACACGTGAACAACTAGGGGAATAAACCCAGGCCGCTCTGTACCCTACATACAGAAGCGGCGTAACAGCATAATCAGAGGGCAGTCTATGAATAGCTCAACCAATGCAGCAAAACGCTGGTGGTACATCATGCCGATCGTGTTTATCACGTATAGTCTGGCGTACCTCGACCGTGCGAACTTCAGTTTCGCCTCCGCCGCAGGCATTAACGAGGATCTCGGCATTACAAAAGGGATCTCTTCCCTGCTGGGCGCACTGTTTTTCCTCGGCTATTTCTTCTTCCAGATCCCCGGTGCGATTTACGCTGAGCGTCGCAGCGTACGAAAACTGATTTTTATCTGCTTGATTCTGTGGGGCGGTTGCGCATCATTGACTGGCATGGTCAGTAATATTCCCATGCTCGCCGCCATTCGCTTTATTCTCGGTGTCGTAGAAGCTGCCGTCATGCCCGCAATGCTGATTTATATCAGCAACTGGTTTACCAAATCTGAGCGTTCACGCGCCAACACCTTCCTGATCCTTGGCAACCCGGTCACCGTGCTGTGGATGTCAGTCGTTTCCGGTTATCTGATTCAGGCGCTTGGCTGGCGTGAAATGTTCATCATTGAGGGCTTTCCGGCTGTCATCTGGGCGTTCTGCTGGTGGGTACTGGTCAAAGATAAACCGTCCCAGGTGGGCTGGCTGACGGAAGCCGAAAAAAGCGCGCTGCAGGCACAACTGGAAAAGGAGCAGCAGGGCATTAAGGCTGTACGTAACTACGGTGAGGCTTTCCGCTCACGCAATGTGATCCTGTTATGTATGCAGTACTTTGCCTGGAGTATTGGCGTCTACGGTTTTGTGTTGTGGCTACCGTCCATCATCCGCAGCGGCGGCGAAAATCTGGGTATGGTGGAAGTGGGCTGGCTTTCCTCGGTCCCGTATCTGGCTGCGACTGTAGCTATGATCCTGGCCTCTTGGGCTTCCGATAAGCTGCAAAACCGTAAACTGTTTGTCTGGCCGCTGTTACTGATCGCCGCTTGCGCCTTTATCGGCTCCTGGGCCGTTGGCGCAGACCACTTCTGGGTTTCTTACACCTTGTTGGTGATTGCGGGTGCGGCAATGTACGCCCCTTATGGTCCTTTCTTTGCCATCATTCCTGAAATGCTGCCGCGTAACGTCGCTGGGGGCGCCATGGCGCTAATCAACAGTATGGGCGCGCTAGGCTCATTCTTTGGTTCCTGGTTTGTCGGCTACCTCAATGGCACCACCGGCAGCCCGTCCGCCTCGTACATTTTTATGGGGGTAGCGCTTTTTGTCTCAGTGTGGCTAACTTTAATTGTTAAGCCTGCTAATAATACCCAAATTCCGGTTGGCGCACGCCCCGCTTAAACATTAACTTACGGAGATTCGCATGAAGCCGTCCATTATTCTCTACAAAGCGTTACCTGACGATTTACTGCATCGCCTGGAAGAGCATTTTTCTGTGACTCAAGTACCTAACCTGCGACCGGAAACGGTCGCACAGCACTCGCAGGCCTTCGCCAGTGCGGAAGGTCTGCTGGGTTCCAGCGAAACCGTCAATAGCGCCCTGCTGGAGAAAATGCCCAGATTGCGTGCGACCTCAACGATCTCTGTAGGCTATGACAATTTCGATGTCGATGCGCTTAACGCACGCAACGTCCTGCTGATGCACACGCCAACCGTGCTGACCGAAACCGTGGCTGATACGGTGATGGCGCTGGTGTTAAGCACCGCTCGCCGCGTGGTTGAAGTGGCTGAACGTGTGAAAGTGGGAGAATGGACCAAAAGCATCGGACCGGATTGGTTTGGTACGGATGTGCACCACAAAACGCTGGGAATAGTCGGCATGGGCCGCATCGGTCTGGCGTTAGCACAACGCGCCCATTTCGGCTTTGGCATGCCTATTCTCTACAATGCACGCCGCCAGCATAAGGAAGCGGAAGAGCGCTTCAACGCGCGCTACTGCAATCTGGATACGCTGTTGCAGGAATCGGATTTTGTCTGTCTGATCCTGCCGTTAACGGAAGAGACTCATCATCTGTTTAGTACCGAGCAGTTTGCCAAAATGAAGTCCTCCGCCATTTTCATTAACGCCGGACGTGGCCCGGTCGTGGATGAAACCGCGCTGATTACCGCGCTGCAAAGCGGGGAAATTCATGCCGCCGGTCTGGATGTGTTTGAACAGGAACCGCTGCCAGTGGACTCACCGCTGTTGTCGCTGCCAAACGTGGTGGCAGTACCGCATATTGGTTCAGCAACCCATGAAACGCGCTACAATATGGCGGCCTGTGCGGTGGATAACTTAATTGATGCGCTGCAAGGGAACGTCGAGAAGAACTGCGTGAACCCGCAGGTGGCAGGATAAAAAAATGCCGGGTGGCGCTAATGCGTACCCGGCATTCTGTATAGCGTTATTGCGTGGATTACTGGGCTGCGTTTACCGCAGCAGTCCAGGCCTGATTAAATGCCTGATGCTGGGCTGCCAGCGGGCCAATCAGCGTATTGTACTGACTTGCCTGTTGTGATGTCGGGAACTGAATACCGTTCGCCACAAAGCTCACCTGCGTATCCTGCTGTGCGATAAAATCACCCACCTGTACCAGCTGCTGCGTGAAGATTTGCGCGGCAGGAATCAGCGGCAGTAACGCCTCTGAAGGTGCGGTCACGACTTTGCTGTAAACCTGATCAAAGACAGGCTTCAGATCTTCGCTTTGCTTCAGCGCACCATGTGCGGCATCTGCCTGCAGCTTCGCATTCTGCAGTTGTTGTCCTAACACGCCCAGCGCACCATTTGCCTGACGCAGCGGTTCACGCTGAGTCACATAATCCTGAGGAACACGGATGGCATTTACACTATCAACAACCGGGCGCAGACCGGAGTCCATCGCCTGATTTACCTGCTGTGAATAGCCATAAAGAATCGCGTAATCGGAGACAAACGGGCCAAACTGTTTTTTCTGATCGGCGGTCAGCGTCGGTAAACGCTCCCCGCTACGCATTGCAGTATTCTGCAGGAAATCGACAAACGCTTTGCGTTGATCGCCTTCTTTATCAAAACACCCACTCAGGCCAACTACCATTAAGAGCGCCAAAACAGGCGCAAACCAGCGAGAGCAGGACTTACCTGTCGCCATTTTAATACTCCTTCACCCAAAAATGCGCACAACGACACCCGCGTGCCTGACGATGACAAGGATAGTCCAGGTCAGCCCCGCAAGATACCCTTTCCGCGTAATCTTGTAGGGGAAAATAACTGTTTCTGCGACTCTGTGTTTTGCTAAACAATGCGCCATAAGCCGAGCGACGTAATATTTTCGTCATCTTTACAATTGCGTTTAGGCGATCGGAGATCCCGACCTTTATCAGGTCGTTAGCAAACGACAGGTTGCCCCCACGTTCCGCTGAAACGCATCCCCTGCGCAAACCTGACGCCCAGCTTCATTTTTTGCGACTATTCTTAATGAGCTTCGATGAAATTCACGATCCCGCTGTGTGATTTTAGGAGTCCTCAATGGAATATAAAGATCCTATGCTTGAACTGCTTAGCAGTCTGGAACAGATTGTTTTTAAAGATGTATCGCAGACGGTTACCCTGAAGCAAAAAGCCAACCCTTTTACTGAATTTGAACAGCTACGACGAGGGACGGGTTTAAAAACAGATGATTTTGCCCGAGTAATGGGTGTAACGGTCGCGATGGTTCATGAGTGGGAGTCTAAACGCGTAAAGCCTTCCAGCACCGAATTGAAATTGATGCGCCTGATTCAGGCCGACCCAAGACTAAGTAAACAATTGATGGATTGAGATATTTTCTGGTTTTTCTTCAGAATGGTCCTGCTAAAGGACCGTTCTGCCACCCGCTCCAGCAACAAAAAAGAAAATAGTAGTTGCATCCTCAGGCATAAAATGAGTTAATGCGCTCAACGGTTTGACGTACAGACCATTACAGCAGTTTAGTAAGGCAAGTCCCTTCAAGAGTTATCATTGATACCCTTCGTAGTGAGCATTTTCCTTTACTGTTAAAAAATCTGTAAAGCACGCCATATCGCCGAAAGGCACACTTATTTTTTAAAAGGTAATACACTATGTCCGGTAAAATGACTGGTATCGTAAAATGGTTCAACGCTGATAAAGGCTTCGGTTTCATCACTCCTGACGATGGCTCAAAAGACGTGTTCGTACACTTCTCTGCTATCCAGAACGAAGGCTACAAATCTCTGGATGAAGGTCAGAAAGTTTCCTTCACCATCGAAAGCGGCGCTAAAGGCCCGGCAGCTGGCAACGTAACCAGCCTGTAAGCTTAAAAAGCTAAAAATTCAAGATCCCTGCCAAACGGCGGGGATTTTTTTTATCTATTTTTCGCGATAAATCCCACCAGCAGGCTTCTTTGCATTACTTTACCCACCGCACCTTTGACCTTTCCCTAAGGGGAGGCTTTATAGTACGCCGACATATATTCCACAATTTTCACAAGGAATTGAAGCTATGTCGAAATCCTCGCTGCTGCTGTTATTAGGTTTACTCACCACAAGTAGCGTATTCGCTGCTACCCCGGAATCCACCTTTCTGGCGCAACACGGGCTGAGCGGGAAATCCGTTGAGCAAATCGTCGACGCCATTGACCAGTCGCCACAGAGCCGACCGCTGCCTTATTCCGCAGCCATCACCAGTACCGAGCTGAAACTCTCTTCCGGGGAGCAGGTTTATACGCTGCCGCTCGGTGAGAAATTCTATCTCTCCTTTGCCCCGTATGAATGGCAAACCCACCCCTGCTTCAACCACAGTCTTTCTGGCTGCAAGGGAGAAATGCCCGAGAAGACCTTTGATGTCAAAGTTACGGATAACAAGGGTAACGTTGTGGTGCAAAAAGAGATGACAAGCTATCGCAACGGTTTTATCGGCGTATGGCTGCCGCGCAATATGGAAGGTACGATTGAAGTCAGCTACAACGGCAAAAAAGCCACTCATGCCATTAAGACGATGAATGACAGCCAGACCTGTCTGACCGAATTGCAGTTGCGCTAACCGTAGAGATAAAAAAACCTGCCAGGCGGCAGGTTTTTTATTCTCAGCAAACCGTTACTGCAGTAGCGAAATATCCGCCACGCGCAGGAACAGCTCGCGCAGTTTTTCGAGCATAGACAGACGGTTAATACGCAGGTCTTTATCCTCTACGTTCACCATCACTTTCTCAAAGAACGCATCAACCGGTTCACGCAGTTCAGCTAACTCAACCAGCGCTTCCTGGTAACGACCAGCAGCGAAGACAGGCTCCAGCTTATCGCGCAGCACCACAACCTGCATCGCCAGCGCAATTTCTTCCGGTTCTTTCAGCGTGGCCGCATTTACGCGGTCATTCAGCGTTTCTTCAGACTTCGCCAGAATATTCGATACGCGCTTGTTGGCGGCAGCCAGCGCGGACGCCGCTTCCAGCGTACGGAAGTGCGAAACCGCCTTCATACGTGCGTCGAAATCAGCCGGACGAGTAGGACGACGCGCCAGTACGGCCTGAATGGTATCGACAGTGTAACCTTCGTCCTGATACCAGGCGCGGAAACGACCCAGCATAAAGTCGATGACATCATCCACTACGTTGGCGTTAGTCAGCTTGTCGCCATACAGACGAGTCGCTTCTTCGGTCAGCGTTTGCAGATCCAGGTTCAGATTCTTCTCAACGATGATACGCAGCACGCCCAGCGCAGCACGACGCAGCGCAAACGGGTCTTTGTCGCCTTTCGGATGCTGACCAATACCGAAGATACCCGCCAGGGTGTCCATCTTGTCGGCAATGGCTACGGCACAGGCAACCGGGTTGGACGGCAGGTCATCGCCGGCAAAGCGCGGCTGATACTGCTCATTCAACGCCACGGCCACATCTTCCGCTTCACCATCATGACGCGCATAGTGCATGCCCATCACGCCCTGAGTGTCGGTGAACTCGAAGACCATGTTGGTCATCAGGTCACACTTGGACAGCAGGCCCGCACGGGTAGCATGGTTAACGTCAGCGCCAATCTGTTCGGCAATCCAGCCCGCCAGCGCCTGAATACGATCGGTCTTGTCACGCAACGTACCCAGTTGCTGTTGGAACAGCACGGTTTGCAGACGTGGCAGATGATCTTCCAGACGTTTTTTACGGTCGGTATTGAAGAAGAATTCGGCATCTGCCAGACGCGGACGCACGACTTTCTCGTTACCGGAAATAATCTGAATTGGATCTTTCGATTCGATGTTGGCGACGAAGATAAAGTTTGGCAGCAGTTTGCCGTCGTTCGCGTACACCGGGAAGTACTTCTGGTCACCTTTCATGGTGTGAACCAGCGCTTCAGACGGCACCGCGAGGAATTTTTCTTCGAATTTCGCAGTCAGTACCACCGGCCATTCAACCAGAGAAGCCACTTCTTCCAGCAAGCTTTCACTCAGGTCGGCGTTGCCGCCAATCTTACGCGCAGCTTCCTCGGCATCAGCCTTGATTTTTGCCTTACGCTCGGCGTAATCGGCAATGACTTTACCGCGCTGGCGCAGGATTTCAGGATACTGGTCGGCATTGTCGATGGTAAATTCCGGCTCGCCCATAAAGCGGTGGCCGCGAATCACGCGATCGGACTGAATACCCAGAATTGTTGCCGGGATGACTTTGTCACCCAGCAACAGCGTTACGGTATGAACCGGACGCACAAAGTGGACGTCAGACGCGCCCCAGCGCATCAGTTTCGGGATCGGCAGCTTCGCAAGCGAAGTGGCAATCATGTTTGGCAGCAGCGTTTCTGCGCTTTCGCCTTTCACATGTGCACGGTACAGCAGCCATTCACCTTTGTCAGTGGTCAGACGTTCAGCCTGATCGACAGTGATGCCGCAACCGCGCGCCCAACCTTCTGCCGCTTTGCTCGGTTTGCCTTCCGCGTCAAACGCCTGAGCAATTGCCGGGCCGCGTTTTTCAACTTCACGGTCCGGTTGAGATTCAGCAAGGGCAGCCACTTTCAGCGCCAGACGACGTGGGGCGGCAAACCACTCTACGTTGCCGTGTGCGAGGCCAGCGTTGTCCAGCTCCGCAGTGAAGTTCGCAGCAAAGGACTCAGCCAGGCTGCGCAGTGCTTTTGGTGGCAGCTCTTCAGTGCCAATTTCCACCAGAAAAGTTTTCTCAGACATGGCCGCCTCTTATTTGTCTTTGTTGCACATCGGGAAGCCAAGGGCCTCACGGGAAGCGTAGTAAGCTTCTGCGACTGCTTTGGTCAGGGTGCGAATGCGCAGAATATAGCGCTGACGCTCGGTGACGGAGATGGCTTTACGCGCATCCAGCAGGTTGAAGCTATGGGCGGCTTTCAGAATACGTTCGTAAGCAGGTAGCGGCAGCGGGTTTTCCAGCGCCAGCAGCTGCTGAGCTTCTTTCTCGTACTGCTCGAAGCAGGTGAACAGGAAGTCCACATCGGCGTATTCAAAGTTGTAAGTCGATTGCTCAACTTCGTTCTGATGGAATACGTCACCGTAGGTGGTTTTACCCAGCGGGCCGTCGCTCCAGACCAGGTCGTAAACGCTGTCTACGCCCTGAATGTACATCGCCAGACGTTCCAGACCGTAGGTGATTTCGCCGGTCACAGGCTTACATTCCAGACCACCCACCTGCTGGAAGTAGGTGAACTGCGTCACTTCCATGCCGTTCAACCACACTTCCCAACCCAGACCCCAGGCACCCAGCGTTGGGTTTTCCCAGTTATCTTCCACGAAACGGATATCGTGAATGGTCGGATCCATACCCAGCTCTTTCAGCGAACCGAGGTACAGCTCCTGAATATTGTCCGGGGACGGTTTAATGACGACCTGGAACTGATAGTAGTGCTGTAAGCGGTTCGGGTTTTCGCCATAGCGACCGTCGGTAGGACGACGAGAAGGCTGCACATAAGCAGTCGCCATCGGCTCCGGCCCCAGCGCGCGCAGGCAGGTCATTGGGTGAGAAGTGCCCGCGCCGACTTCCATGTCCAATGGTTGAACGATGGTGCAGCCCTGGCGAGCCCAGTAATCCTGTAAGGTCAGGATCAAGCCCTGGAAGGTCCTGGTATCAAACTTTTGCATATTATTTCGTGCTGGATACGTGTGGATTTAAAGGAAGCGGTCAGTATACCCGCTGGCTGCAAGATATACAGTACGAAACGGGAAAAAGGAGGAACTTAGCGCATGGAAAGGTGTAAAAACTGCCCGTCTGCGTCAAATGAGCAGACAAAACTCTCTTTACGGAAGGTAGAACCCCGCATCTCATAGCTGCCCCGGAACTGTTCGAAGCCGGTAACATCAATTTTCTGCGTACCGGTGTTATAGCGCTCCGCCGCTTCATTTTTGCACAATGCTTCCATGTCCAGCGAACGCGAAGGACTCACTTTGGCCTTTTGCGCCTTCTGCGCTGGTGCTGGCGGTTGTGGATCTGCGCATCCTGCCAGCAGGAGGGTAATCATTGCGGGAAAGAAATACTTCATCATCATTTTATTACCCCCTGATTTGCGGGTCAGTCTTATTATTACTGTCTGGAAACGGATCCTATCTTGAGAATCTCATCGGACCATCACAAGCTTTAGCGTAAAAACTCAGATTATTCCAGTGAGATACGCCCACGAAATGCCAGTCAGACTTTTTTTAAAATGGAAACAGAGGAACTGATGCAGCCCAAAATTTTCTGGATTGATAACGCGCGTGGGATTGCCTGTTTAATGGTCGTCATGATCCATACCACCACTTGGTACATCACCAATGCGCAAAGCGTCAGCCCGTTAACCTGGGATCTTGCCAATGTGCTTAATTCTGCTTCACGCGTTAGCGTACCGCTGTTTTTCATGATTTCAGGCTATCTGTTCTTTGGCGAACGCAGCGCCCAGCCACGGCATTTTCTCCGTATTGCGCTCTGCATTCTGTTTTACAGTACCGTCGCACTGGCCTACATCTCACTGTTTACTTCGATCAATGCCGGGTTGTCGTTGAAAAATCTGCTGCAAAAACCGGTGTTCTATCACCTGTGGTTTTTCTTCGCGATTGCCGTCATCTACCTGGTATCGCCGTTGATTCAGGTGAAAAATGTCGGCGGAAAAATGCTGCTGGCGCTGATGGTGGTACTTGGCATCCTTGCCAATCCCAACACCGTATCGCAAAGAATCGGGGGCATTGAGTGGCTGCCCATCAACCTGTACATCAGCGGCGATACGGTCTATTACATCCTGTACGGCATGCTGGGCCGGGCAATTGGCATGATGAACACGCAAAAACGCGCGCTCACCTGGATCAGTGCAGCGCTGTGCATCACCGCCGTGTTTGTTATCTCTCGCGGCACGTTATATGAACTCCGCTGGCGAGGAAATTTCGCCGACACCTGGTATCTTTACTGCGGCCCTGCGGTGTTCATTTGCGCAGTCTCGCTGTTGACGTTGGTCAAAAATACTCTCTACGCACGCACTATTCCCGTACTGGGCCTGATTTCCCGCCACTCGCTGGGCATCTACGGCTTCCATGCGCTGATCATTCATGCGCTACGCACCAACGGTATTGAACTAAAGAGCTGGCCACCGCTGGATATGTTATGGATTTTTAGCGCCACGCTGGCAGGAAGTCTGCTGCTTTCCGCGCTATTACAGCGAATCGATACGCGCAGACTGGTGAGTTAATACAAGAAGTACTCGATCGGTAATGATCGGGTACCCTTGATTATTCAGTAAATTCTTCTGTAGCCACCGCGGTATCTTTTAGACGTTCAAAACCACCATCACGAATATTTTTCTGCACAGCAACTGCACCAAACAAGCTCAAAAAGAAGGCCAAACCGTAAAACCCTTTCTCACTGAGCAACAATGTGGCATTCCATAAACCAACCACCAGCAATACTACCGCGATAACAAAAACTGCAAGGCAGGTTACATAGTAAATAGGTGTGGTCAGGATCCCTTCATATTTATCCCGTACTGTCTTTTGATACGACGCAGCAGAAAACAAACCAAGCACCAAAACAGCAAAGTAATACCCCTTTTCATTCAACTGCATATCCGCATTCCACAACCCCAGCAGATAAGTCACGATGCCGCCAATAAGCGCTATCTATGACACGATATTAAATGCGGGAGAAAAGGTTGATGCTTTGTTATGCATTTAGAGTTCCTGTCCTTTAGATAAATTTTCTGTTGAACGCATTAGCAAAACTTGCCCCAGTAAACACATGAAGAATGCCACCGGGTACAGTCCCTTTTCGAGGGGAGATAACGGGGCATTCCAAACTCCCACCAGCAGCAGTCCTACCGTGATGAGTGCCACCATCTGACACACGGAGGCGAAGCGTTCGTCGTTTAGATTAAGATTTTCAGCCCACTGATAAACGTACCCCACGAACATTCCCGTCATCAGCACGCCGAAAAAATACCCTTTTCCGCTCAATAACGGGCATGCCTGCCATAAGCCAATAACGTACATCAGTGCGCCAGAGAGGAAAATTATCCATGGCAACAGCCTTGTCGTCTTCATTCGGGTCTCCTTATCCATCATGGATACAATATGAATAACCCGCTAAAGACAACACAGAAACATGGCATCAGACTGGACTTTCAGAATAAATTCATGCGCGCTAATGATTTATTAGATTGAAATATACATTTGATAAATCCCCTCTGCTTACCAGAGGGGAAATAGAGTCAGAACATGAGCGGCAGCAATTGCTGGTAGATACGACGGAAAGTTTCGCGACGTTGCTGATAAAGCGCGTGGCGTTCAGCATCAGGATAATGTGCCTGTTCCAGCATCAGCTGAGGCAGTAGGTCTGATAATGGCTGCTGCGGATTCATGGCAATTTGTGCCAGACGCGCCGCACCCAATGCGGGGCCAACATCACCACCGGTACGGTAATCCAGCTGCAACCCGCTGATATCAGACAGCATCTGGCGCCAGTACTCGCTACGTGCCCCGCCACCAATGAGCGTAATGCTGGTCGGTTTAACGCCGCAGGCATGCACCACATCCATGCCATCCGCTAGCGCGAATCCCACGCCTTCCAGCACCGCTCGCGCCAGTTCTGCCGGGCCGTGCTGATGCGTCAGACCAAAAAATACACCTTTCGCCTGCGGGTTGTTATGCGGTGTGCGTTCACCCGACAGATACGGCAAAAACCAGACGGGTTCAGTCTGCTCATCCACCTGTTGCGCCGCAGCGATCAGCGCAGGAACGCTGGTCATCCCGGTTAATTTTGCCGCCCAGTCAAGGCAGGATGCCGCACTGAGCATGACGGACATCAGGTGCCATCTATCAGGTAAGGCATGACAAAAGCTGTGTACCGCGCTTTCCGGTTTACTGAGGAACCCGTCGCTTACCGCAAAGTAAACACCAGACGTGCCCAGCGAAAGCATCGCCTGACCGGCATTCATCATGCCGACGCCAACCGCACCCGCCGCGTTATCGCCGCCGCCCGCCACCACTGGAATCTCTGACATGCCCCAGGATTGAGCGACAGCTGGCAGCAACGTTCCGGTAATCTCGCTGCCTTCAAACAACGCGGGCATATGCGCACGGGTCAGGCCACATGCTTCCAGCATGACATCACTCCAGTCACGCTTCGCCACGTCCAGCCACATCGTACCAGCGGCATCAGACATATCGCTGGCGAATTCCCCGGTCATTCGCAAACGCAGGTAATCTTTCGGCAGCAGGACTTTATCAACCTGACTGAAAATATCCGGCTCATGGTGCTGAACCCACAGCAATTTTGGTGCCGTAAAACCCGGCATCATCAGATTGCCGGTGATCCTGCGAGACTGCGGAACCTGGTTTTCCAGTATCGCGCACTCTTGCGCGCAGCGTCCGTCATTCCACAGAATCGCCGGGCGCAATACCTTCTGTTGCTTATCAAGTAGCGTCGCACCGTGCATTTGACCGGCAATACCCAGCGCCTTCACCTCGCTGAGTGAATGCTGCAGGGCCAGCCCTTTGACGGCGCGATCCGTTGCCAGCCACCACTGTTCAGGATCCTGCTCCGACCATAACGGATGAGGACGCGAGACCGTGAGCGTCTCCGTCTGCGAGGCCACGACATCCCCCTGCTCATTCAGCAGTATGGCCTTTACGCCTGATGTGCCAAGATCTATCCCGATATACATAAGGTATCGTTCCTTAAAGAAAGGCCCGGCAGCGCGTCGCTAACCGGGCTTACGAACGTTCTCAACGATCCGTTATTTGTCGAACAAATAATGGTTTACCAGATTTTCCAGTTGTTCCTGATGGCCGCTCTGATGTACCGGTGCCAGGTTATGTTGTTCAGCGTACTGCGCAATTTCCGTCAACGTCATCTGACCTTTCAGAATTTGCTGGCCCAGCTCACCATTCCAACCGGCATAACGTTTTGCAACCCGCTGATCCAGGCCACCGTCTTCAATCATGCGAGCCGCCACTTTCAGCGACAGCGCCATGGTGTCCATCGCCCCAATATGACCATAGAACAGATCGTATTTATCTGTGCTCTGGCGACGAACTTTGGCATCAAAGTTCAGACCGCCAGTGGTGAAACCGCCTGCTTTCAGGATTTCGTACATCACCAGCGCATTCTCTTCTACGCTGTTCGGGAACTGGTCGGTATCCCAGCCTAACTGTGCGTCACCACGGTTTGCATCGACAGAGCCAAACAGGCCGAGTGCGATCGCGGTGGCGATTTCATGGTGGAAGGAGTGGCCCGCCAGCGTGGCGTGGTTGGCTTCGATATTCAGTTTGATCTCTTTTTCCAGACCGAACTGCTTGAGGAACCCGTAGACGGTCGCCGCATCGTAGTCGTACTGATGTTTGGTCGGTTCCTGCGGCTTCGGTTCGATCAGCAAAGTACCCTGGAAACCGGTTTTGTGTTTGTGCTCAACCACCAGTTGCATGAAACGACCAATTTGCTCACGTTCCTGACGCAGATCGGTATTCAGCAGCGTTTCATAGCCTTCACGTCCCCCCCACAGGACATAGTTTTCACCGCCTAATTTATGCGTGGCATCCATGGCAGTCACCACCTGAGTGGCCGCCCAACTGAACACTTCCGGGTCCGGGTTGGTAGCCGCACCTGCGCCGTAACGTGGGTTAGTAAAGCAGTTTGCCGTTCCCCACAGCAGCTTCACGCCGCTCTGTTCCTGTTTTGCGGCCAGCACATCAACCATTTGTGCAAAGTTATTTTTGTATTCTTTCAGTGACGCGCCTTCAGGCGAGACATCCACATCATGGAAGCAGTAGTAAGGCACATTCAGCTTGTGGAAAAACTCGAACGCCACGTCCGCCTTGCGCTTCGCTAATTCCAGCGCTTCACCGGGTTGCTGCCACGGGCGATTAAATGCACCAACACCAAACATATCTGCACCATTCCAGCAGAAAGTGTGCCAGTAGCAGGCGGCAAACCGCAGGTGATCCTCCATACGCTTGCCTAACACTAACTCATCAGGGTTGTAGTGGCGAAATGCTAATGGATTCGTTGATTTGGTGCCTTCATAACGAACACGCTCAAGCTGGTCAAAATAGGCTTGCATAATGAACTCCATAATCAGGTAATGCGGCGGGTGATGAATAATGTCGTAATATTGGGCACTCCCCACCTATTGCTCAATTATGTTATTTCACACTGCTATTGAGATAATTCACAAGTGTGCGCCACTTCGCAAAATAAAGTTCGACCCATTTAAAAATCGTTACTTATCAAACTTAAATGCAACCCAGGCAACGAATCATTTAAAATACGATCCCGGTCATAAATCAAGAAATAAACCAAAAAACGTAATTGGAAGATAAAAATCTATAATTGCCTTCCAGGCATTACCTGTTAAAACTCTGCTACGTCTTACGCTGTGATTGTTACTTTTCTGCTGTCTCTCCCCTACAAAAGGCATCACGATTATGAAGATGAAGAATATTTTACTGACTGTTTGCACATCCCTTTTACTCACCAGCGTTACAGGTCATGCCAAAGAAGTGAAAATCGGTATGGCGATTGATGATCTCCGTCTGGAACGCTGGCAGAAAGATCGCGATATTTTCGTCAGCAAAGCTGAATCGCTTGGTGCGAAAGTATTTGTACAATCGGCGAATGGTAATGAAGAAACCCAAATGTCGCAGATTGAAAACATGATAAACCGGGGCGTGGATGTCCTTGTGATAATCCCTTACAACGGCCAGGTATTAAGCAATGTTATCAAAGAAGCAAAACAAGAAGGGATTAAGGTGCTGGCTTACGATCGCATGATCAATGATGCTGACATCGATTTTTATATCTCTTTCGATAATGAAAAAGTGGGTGAATTACAGGCTCAATCATTAGTCAATATTGTCCCCGAAGGGAATTATTTCCTGATGGGCGGCTCACCCGTTGATAACAACGCGAAGCTGTTCCGCGCCGGACAAATGAAAGTATTAAAACCGTATATCGACAGCGGAAAAATTAAGGTGGTGGGTGATCAATGGGTTGACGGTTGGTTACCAGAAAATGCGTTAAAGATTATGGAAAATGCGCTAACCGCCAACAATAACAAAATCGACGCGGTAGTTGCCTCAAATGACGCCACAACTGGCGGTGCGATTCAGGCGCTGAGTGCGCAAGGATTATCAGGAAAAGTTGCTATTTCCGGACAGGATGCGGACCTTGCGGGCATCAAGCGCATTGTCGCTGGGACTCAAACCATGACGGTTTATAAACCCATTACATTGCTCGCAAATACCGCTGCGGAAATCGCCGTCGAACTGGGAAATGATCAACAGCCTAAAGCAGATACCACACTGAATAATGGTCTAAAAGATGTCCCTTCCCGACTGCTCACACCAATTGATGTCAACAAAGACAATATTAACGAGACCGTTATTAAAGACGGATTCCACAAGAAAAGCGATTTGTAAGTCATGTGCCCTCTGCAAAAAACAGAGGGCAATAAAACGTGGTGTCAAATTCGCCACGGGTATACGTGAACGTCCACGAAGGGTTCTCTTATTGGCTTATGTGGAGCAGTTATGCCATATCTTCTTGAAATGAAAAACATTACCAAGACATTCGGCGTAGTGAAAGCTGTTGATAACGTTAGCCTCAGGGTCAATGCTGGCGAAATCGTTTCATTATGCGGTGAAAATGGTTCGGGTAAATCGACGCTAATGAAAGTTCTGTGCGGAATTTACCCGCATGGAACCTACGAAGGCGAGATCATTTTTGCTGGCGAAGCCATCCGTGCCAGTCATATTCGTGATACCGAACGTAAGGGTATTGCGATCATCCATCAGGAATTAGCCCTGGTGAAAGAGTTGACAATACTGGAAAATATTTTCCTCGGTAGCGAAATGACCCGTAACGGCGTTCTTGATTACGAGATGATGACGTTACGCTGCCAAAAATTACTCGATCAGGTCAGTTTGTCTATTTCTCCAGATACGCGCGTGGGCGATTTAGGCTTAGGACAACAACAGCTGGTAGAAATTGCGAAGGCACTGAATAAACAGGTCCGCTTGCTTATTCTGGATGAACCGACCGCCTCCCTTACCGAGCAGGAAACCGCAATACTGCTGAATATTATACGTGACCTGCAACAGCATGATATTGCCTGCATTTATATTTCACACAAATTGAACGAAGTTAAAGCCATCTCGAATACTATTTGTGTCATTCGCGACGGTAAACACATCGGCACACGCGATGCGACCAATATGACTGAAGACGATATTATCACCATGATGGTTGGTCGTGAGCTCACCGCACTTTACCCCAGTGAACCTCATACCACGGGAGAAGAGATTTTACGGGTTGAGAATCTGACAGCCTGGCATCCCGTCAATCGCCATATAAAACGCGTCAACAACATTTCTTTCTCACTCAAGCAGGGCGAAATTCTCGGCATTGCCGGACTCGTCGGTGCAGGACGTACCGAAGCCGTACAGTGTCTGTTTGGCGTCTGGCCTGGGCGTTGGGAGGGAAAGATTTTTATTGAAGGCACTCAGGTACATATTCATAACTGCCAGCAAGCTATTGCTCATGGCATCGCCATGGTGCCTGAAGACAGAAAAAAAGATGGCATTGTTCCGGTGATGGCGGTGGGGAAAAATATCACCCTGGCCGCGCTCGATAAATTTACCGGGGGCATGAGCCATCTTGATGATGCCGCAGAACAGAAATGCATTCTGGAATCGCTTCAACAGCTCAAAGTGAAAACATCGTCTCCCGACCTTGCGATCGGGCGTCTGAGTGGAGGGAATCAGCAAAAAGCGATTCTCGCGCGTTGCCTCCTGTTAAATCCCCGAATCCTCATTCTTGATGAACCCACCAGAGGCATTGATATCGGTGCCAAATATGAAATCTACAAACTCATCAACCAGCTCGTTCAGGAAGGCATTGCCGTGATTGTCATCTCCTCTGAATTACCTGAAGTGCTCGGACTAAGCGATCGCATCCTCGTGATGCATGAAGGAAAACTGAAAGCTAACCTGGTAAATCATAACCTGACTCAGGAGCAGGTGATGGAAGCCGCATTAAGGAGCGAACATCATGTCGAAAAACAATCCGTCTGAAGCGAAACTTTCACCCTCTGTCGCAGGTGGTTTCCCAGCAATAAAATCGCTTAACTTACAAGTCTTCGTCATGATTGCGGCGATCATCGTGATTATGCTGTTTTTCACGTGGACCACCGATGGTGCCTACCTGAGCGCGCGTAACGTCTCGAACCTGCTTCGACAGACTGCGATTACCGGTATTCTTGCCGTAGGTATGGTATTCGTGATCATTTCCGCGGAAATCGACTTGTCAGTCGGTTCCATGATGGGGTTATTGGGCGGTGTAGCGGCAATCTGTGATGTCTGGTTAGGCTGGCCATTACCGTTGACGGTGATCGTCACCCTCGTGCTGGGCTTGCTCCTCGGGGCATGGAATGGATGGTGGGTTGCTTACCGTAAGGTTCCGTCGTTTATCGTCACCCTTGCGGGAATGCTGGCTTTCCGCGGTATTCTGATTGGCATCACCAACGGCACCACCGTATCTCCCACCAGCGCAGCAATGTCTCAGATTGGTCAGAGCTACTTGTCCGATGGCACAGGCTTTGTCATCGGTGCTCTTGGCTTAATGGCGTTTGTTGGCTGGCAATGGCGCGGCCGTATGCGTCGACAGGCGTTAGGCCTTGCCACTCCCGCATCAACATCGGCCGTGGGTCGCCAGGCATTCACTGCCATTGTCGTCTTAGGGGCAATCTGGCTATTAAACGATTATCGTGGCGTCCCAACGCCCGTCTTGCTGCTGACGCTGCTGTTGCTCGCTGGGATGTTTATGGCCACGCGTACCGCATTCGGTCGGAGGATTTACGCCATTGGCGGGAACCTGGAAGCCGCCCGTCTTTCCGGCATCAACGTTGAACGCACCAAACTTGCCGTCTTCGCTATTAATGGTTTGATGGTCGCCATTGCTGGACTCATTCTTAGCTCTCGACTTGGCGCAGGTTCCCCTTCCGCAGGGAACATTGCAGAACTGGATGCCATTGCCGCATGTGTCATCGGGGGAACCAGCCTGGCGGGAGGGGTCGGGAGTGTTGCCGGCGCCGTCATGGGCGCATTTATTATGGCTTCTCTCGATAATGGAATGAGTATGATGGACGTTCCCACCTTCTGGCAATACATAGTGAAAGGGGCGATATTGTTGTTGGCAGTATGGATGGACTCGGCAACCAAACGTCGTTCCTGAATTTAAGAAGTGGGTGTATCTCAATGCCGGTTAATGCAACCGGCATTGTCTTTTCTACATGATTCAGCGGGAAAAGAACCATGTTTCATAAACGTCATCGTATTACGTTGTTATTTAATGCCAATAAAGCCTACGACCGTCAGGTGGTTGAAGGGGTTGGTGAGTATCTGCAAGCGTCGCAATCAGAGTGGGATATCTTCATAGAAGAAGATTTTCGTGCTCGCATTGATAACATTAAAGAGTGGTTAGGCGACGGCGTTATTGCCGATTATGACGATGATGATATTGCGCAATTACTTGCCGATGTAGATGTTCCTATCATCGGCATCGGTGGCTCCTACCATATTGCCGAACATTATCCACCGGTCCATTACATTGCCACCGACAACCATGCTTTGGTTGAAAGCGCCTTTTTGCATTTAAAAGAAAAAGGCATTAACCGGTTTGCATTTTATGGTCTTCCGGCTTCAAGCGGCAAACGCTGGGCCGAGGAGCGCGAGTACGCCTTTTGTCAGTTGGTCGCAAAAGAAAAATACCGTGGCGTGGTGTATCAGGGTCTGGAAACCGCACCAGAAAATTGGCAGCACGCACAAAATCGGCTGGCCGACTGGCTGCAAACCTTACCGCCACAAACCGGGATTATCGCCGTCACCGACGCACGTGCACGGCATATTTTGCAGGCCTGTGAACATCTGCATATTCCGGTACCGGAAAAGCTGTGCGTCATTGGGATTGATAACGAAGAACTCACCCGCTACCTGTCACGAGTCGCCTTGTCCTCCGTCGCTCAGGGAGCCAGACAAATGGGGTATCAGGCAGCCAAACTACTCCACCGCCTGCTGGCTCACGAAGAGATACCCTTACAGCGCATTCTGGTTTCTCCTGTACGCGTTGTTGAGCGTCAGTCTACGGATTATCGTTCGCTTACCGATCCTGCCGTTATTCAGGCTATGCATTACATTCGCAACCACGCCTGCAAAGGTATCAAGGTTGATCAAGTGTTGGACTCAGTGGGGATTTCGCGTTCGAATCTGGAAAAACGTTTTAAAGAAGAGGTCGGGGAGACCATCCACGCGGTGATCCATGCCGAAAAGCTGGAAAAAGCGCGCAGCCTGTTGATTTCAACCACGCTGTCGATCAATGAGATTTCGCAGATGTGCGGCTATCCATCTCTGCAGTATTTCTATTCTGTCTTCAAAAAAGAGTACGACACGACGCCCAAAGAGTATCGCGATGTGAACAGTGAAGTGCTGCTGTGAAGAGCGTTGCCTGATGGCGCAGTGCTATCAGGCCTACACATCATCATGTAGGCCTGTTCAGCATGCTGGGATTACATATGCGCGGCAATTAAGCGCTGATTATCCTGATACATCGCGAACAGATAGTTGTTGTAGCTCTGTCCTTTGGTGGAATAACCCTTCAGCTTGTGAATCATCGCCGTGGCGGTGACTTCTTGATCCGTTTTACGCAGTTGGGCACGAGACTTACGGAAAGAAGAGTATGCCGGATGCGTATTCAGGTTGATGACGTAGGCCGTCACCGACTCTTTCACCGAGTCAAACTGAGAGTAACCTTTCACCTTACCCGGCGCATTGGTGCAGCGCCCTTTGACACATTTCATGCCAAACAGGTTGTTGTTGCTACGCGCCAGCTTTGACGTACCCCATCCGCTTTCAGCAGCAGCCATGGTCGCTACCATACTGGTCGGGATAATGTCCACGCGCTCGAGCAGCGTGTTCCACGGAATTTTACGCGTGTTGCCAGACCAGTTCACCTTATAGCGTTTGGCGATATCTTTCATACGCGCACGCTCGCTTGGCGACCAGCGATTCTGGTACTGCTTCGAAATCAGCCAGTTACGTTCAGCAGTAATGGCCGCATTTTGACTGGTAATGTAAGGCATAACCGTCCGGAGAAACGCTTTTTTCCTTGGTGTTCCGGAAGGGTATTTTCGCAAATCAGGAAGTGAACTACTCTTTGCACTATTGCGAGAATACTCTTGTTTACTGCTTACCTGTGTATTACTTGTCTTGGTTGCCTGGGGCTTCTGACTCGTTGTTGCCGTGTGTGTCTTTGCCAGCACCTCACCCGAAAATGCCATGGTGAGTAACATAAGAATCATTGCCCCATATCGTCGAATGGGAGTCAATATCATTAGGTCTCCTGGTCGGATTTATACATTCCAACACCTTATATTTTTCACAAAAATGAGAGATGAATCTCAAATCATAGCAAAAATAGCCGTCAAGAGCACCCAAAGGAATAGTCCAATTCTGAAACTATGTCACGCGCTAACGGTTAAAATTGGCATTAATTCGAAGAAAATGTGGGGGTTATCGCAAAATAACATCGTTTTTTGCGCACGATCGCTCACCCTCACGTCTCATCCTGGTGGAATCCACCCAAAGGATGAGTCTCCGACCGTAATTCGCTGGCAAACTGGCTAAAACCGCAGCATCAAGGACAGCGTTATGAAACTTGCCGCCTTTGCGCTGGCGCTTATGCCCGGCATCGCCATCGCCTCATCATGGACTTCTCAAGGGTTCCCCGCCTTCGAAGTGGAAGGTACGGGTAAGTTTGTCAGCCATGCAGCGTTGACGAAGGGTACCCGCCCTTTAATTCTAAATTTTGACCAACAGTGCTGGCAGCCTGCCGATGCCATTAAACTCAATCAGATGCTGTCGCTCAAACCTTGCGAAGGCGAGCCACCGCAGTGGCGTTTATTCAAAGACGGTCGCTATACGCTGGAAGTCGATACCCGCTCCGGCACACCGACGCTGATGCTCTCGGTTAAAAGCACCACCGATCCCGTCACGGCCCAGGTTCGTCAGTGTCCAAAATGGGATGGTTCTCCGTTAACACTGGACGTGAGCCAGACCTTCCCGGAAGGGACAGTGGTACGCGATTACTACAGCCAGCAAACGGCAACGGTGAAGAACGGTCAGATCGCAATGCAGCCTGCCGCAACCAGCAACGGGTTGTTACTGCTTGAACGCGCAGAAACGGACGCCCCCGCCCCCTTTGACTGGCACAACGCCACGGTGTACTTCGTGTTGACGGACCGTTTTCAGAATGGCGATCCTACCAATGACCACAGCTATGATCGTCACAACGACGGCATGCAGGAGATTGGTACGTTTCACGGCGGTGACTTACGCGGCCTCGCCAGCAAGCTCGACTATCTGCAACGATTGGGGGTTAACGCTCTGTGGATCAGCGCCCCGTTTGAGCAGATTCACGGCTGGGTTGGTGGTGGTACCAAAGGAGATTTTCCTCACTACGCCTACCACGGCTATTACACGCAAGACTGGACTACGCTTGACGCCAATATGGGCAACGAGGCCGATCTGCGTGCGTTGGTCGACGGCGCTCACCAGCGCGGTATCCGTATTCTGTTCGATGTGGTGATGAACCATGCGGGTTACGCGACGCTGGCCGATATGCAGGCGTATCAGTTTGGTGCGTTGTACTTATCGGGTGATGAACTGAAAAATACGCTCGGTGAACGCTGGACGGACTGGAAGCCCGCCGCCGGACAGAGCTGGCACAGCTTTAATGATTACATCAACTTCAGCGATAAAACCGCCTGGGAAAAATGGTGGGGAAAAAACTGGATCCGTACCGACATCGGCGACTACAACAGTCCCGGTTTTGACGACCTGACAATGTCGCTGGCCTTCCTGCCCGACCTGAAAACTGAATCCACCACACCTTCCGGGCTGCCAAACTTTTATCAGCACAAGCCGGATACCCACGCCAAAGCTATCGCCGGTTACACGCCTCGGGATTATCTGACGCACTGGCTCAGTCAGTGGGTACGTGATTACGGGATTGACGGATTTCGGGTCGATACCGCCAAACACGTCGAGCTTCCCGCCTGGCAGCAACTGAAAACCCAGGCCAGCGCAGCGTTGGCCGAATGGAAGAAAGCCAACCCGGACAAAGCGCTGGATGATAAACCCTTCTGGATGACCGGAGAAGCGTGGGGCCACGGCGTCATGCGTAGCGATTATTACCGCCACGGCTTTGATGCGATGATCAATTTTGATTATCAGGAGCAGGCGGCAAAGGCCGTCGACTGTCTGGCAAATATGGATCTCACCTGGCAACAGATGGCAGATAAATTGCAGGATTTTAACGTCCTGAGCTATCTCTCATCGCATGATACGCGCCTGTTCCGTGAAGGTGGAGATAAAGCAGCCGAACTGTTGCTGCTGGCACCCGGCGCAGTGCAGCTGTTTTACGGCGACGAGTCCGCACGTCCTTTTGGCCCGACTGGCTCAGACCCTTTACAGGGCACACGCTCCGATATGAACTGGCTGGACGTCAGCGGCAAATCAGCCGCCAGCGTCACGCACTGGCAGAAAATCAGCCAGTTCCGGGCCAGACATTCCGCCATCGGCGCGGGTAAGCAAACCACACTGACGTTAAAGCAAGGCTACGGATTTACCCGCGAGCACGGTGACGACAAAGTGATAGTTATCTGGGCAGGCCAGCCCTGATCCCGCCAGGCTTCTCGTACCGGATGCCACGAGAAGCCTGATGCAAAATAAAAAACCAGCCCGTCACAAATCTGCAGCACAATACGTCAATCCAGCCTTGCAGGCCTGATTTGCACCCTGCCATAGGTAGCGTTATGGTTAGCCACTTTATTACTCAGCTCGACAGACCACCTGCTATGACATTCTCACTTTTTGGCGACAAATTTACCCGCCATTCAGGCATCACCCGCCTGATGGAGGACCTCAACGACGGTTTACGTACGCCCGGCGCGATCATGCTTGGCGGCGGTAATCCGGCGCAAATTCCACAGATGCAGGATTATTTCCAGTCTCTGCTGGCAGAGATGCTGGAAAACGGCAAAGTCACTGATGCGCTTTGTAATTATGATGGTCCACAAGGTAAAACCGAGCTACTGGCTGAGCTGGCCACACTGCTACGCGAGAAACTGGGCTGGGATATCGAACCACAAAATATTGCACTGACAAATGGCAGTCAGAGCGCGTTTTTCTACTTATTCAATCTCTTCGCCGGACATCGCGCCGACGGGACCACCCGAAAAGTCCTGTTCCCGCTGGCACCGGAATACATTGGCTATGCCGATTCCGGGCTGGAAGAGGATCTCTTCGTTTCCGCACGACCAAACATCGAACTGTTACCGGAAGGCCAGTTTAAGTATCACGTTGACTTTGAACACCTGCATATTGGTGAAGAGACCGGCATGATTTGCGTGTCGCGTCCCACCAACCCGACAGGCAATGTGATCACTGACGAAGAACTACTGAAGCTGGATCGCCTTGCCAATCAGCACGGTATACCGCTGATTATTGATAACGCCTACGGCGTCCCGTTTCCCGGCATTATCTTTAGCGAAGCACGCCCGCTGTGGAACCCCAACATTGTGCTGTGCATGAGCCTTTCCAAGCTCGGGCTGCCGGGTTCGCGCTGCGGCATTATTATCGCCAATGAAAAAATCATCACCGCTATCACCAATATGAACGGCATTATCAGTCTTGCGCCTGGCGGCATGGGTCCGGCGATCATGTGCGAGATGATTAAGCGCAACGACCTGCTGCGCCTGTCAGAGACCGTGATCAAACCATTTTATTATCAGCGCGTTCAGGAGACCGTGGCGATCATTCGCCGTTACCTGTCTGAAGAACGCTGCCTGATCCATAAACCAGAGGGCGCGATTTTCCTGTGGCTGTGGTTCAAGGACTTGCCCATCACTACCGAACTGCTGTATCAGCGCCTGAAAGCGCGTGGCGTGTTGATGGTTCCAGGCGACTACTTCTTCCCGGGGCTGGATAAGCCGTGGCCGCATACCCATCAGTGCATGCGCATGAACTACGTGCCAGAACCGGAGAAAATCGAGGCTGGCGTGAAGATTCTGGCTGAAGAGATAGAACGCGCCTGGCTGGAAGGCTGATGATTAGCTCGACCCAAGCTCGGGTCGGGCTAATTTCATAACGGCTGTGAACGCAGACGCTGCTGCTGAATATTGGCTGCGTCAACACACTGCAACGCGCTGGTTGGGCAGGCTTCTACACACGCCGGCCCCGCATCACGATGCCAGCACAAATCGCATTTAACCGCCTGCACCCGCGAGCGATGTACAACCACATTCATGGCCCCAAACGGGCAAACCAGCATACAGCTCTTACAGCCAATGCAACGCGCCTGTTCAACGAAGATATGCCCACTTTCGCGGCGAATGGCGCTGGTTGGGCATGCGTTCGCACAAGGTGCGTCTTCACATTGATGACAGGTAACCGCCGTGGTAAACGCATCGTCTTTAATAACCCGAATGCGCGGGGTAAAGGCGCTGGAAGAGACCGCTGCGCAATCCTGGTTTTCCTGATGCGCGACGACGCAGGCCACTTCGCAGGTACGACATCCAATGCATTTCGCCGCATCCGCCATAATAAATCCGTTCATTGCCTTCTCCGTCGCCGTTAAAAACCACAGAGTGCCAGAGAGGCTGTCCCTGTCGCTTTGATCGGACAGGGGAAACGGTTAAATTTTGTCAGGTATGTGAGCAACTCTGGCGTTTCGCCTAATCGCGAACGGTAAAGCCCAGTTCATTCGAAATTGCCTGAGCAGTCTCCCGCAGCGGCTTGAGTAAATTCTTCTCCCCAACCTGCTTCAGGCGAGAAGTGGAGAGTGAAATTGAAACCGAGTACGGCACGCGGCCATGAATATCAAACACCGGCACCGCAATGCAGGATACGCCCAGCTCATTCTCTTCCCGGTCCATCGCCATGCTGCTTTCACGGATCTGTGCCAGTTCATCGTACATCGCCGGTAAACCGGTAATGGTATTGCGGGTCAGTGGCTGAATCATATCCTGGTGGCTTTCCCAGTAAGACGCCACATAGTCCGGATGACCAAACGCCATATAAATTTTGCCCATCGCCGAGCAATACAGCGGCATATGCTGACCAATATAGGCGCGGGTGCGCAGCATACCGGTGGTGGGTTCCAGCTTATAAATCAGAATCGCGTGGTCATCTTCACGACTGGAAAAGTTAATCGTTTCACCGGTGGCAATATTCAGAGCTTCAAGGTGCGGCGCGGCGACATGGATAATATTCAGTGACGACAGCGCCTTCTGCCCAACGGCGATGAATTTGGTGGTCAGGCGATAGCTTCCCGCTGCGGGCGCGGGCGTGACATATCCACAAGATTGCAGCCCTTGCAGCAGTCGATGCACGGTACTTTTGTTCAGCCCCGCCAGTTCAGACAGATGGGCCAACGGGCAGCCATTCGGATAGTTGCTCAGGATCTCAATCAACATCAAACCACGAAACAGGCTCTGACTTCCGGCTGGCCTCTCTTTTTCTTGCGTCATCTCATTCTCTTTTGTGCCCATCGCTTTCGCTCCCCTTTTCGTCGCGCTCTGATGGTAGCGCAAAGTGTGTTTCAGTTCACGATCTGAACCGAAAAAACATAACCATTTGATTTTGATAATTTTAAAAAACAGGCCGACCCGTTGATCTGTCAAAATTTGATCGCTATATTTGAAATCAGATTTCGCATAGTGAAATTTAGAGATAAAAAAGCGATCAAATTTAATTAAGGAAACAGGAATGAAAGTCACTTTTGAGCAGTTGAAAGAAGCGTTCAATCGGGTACTGCTGGCGCGCGGTCTTGCCGTTGAAACCGCAGATGCCTGTGCTGAAATGTTTGCACGCACCACCGAATCCGGAGTCTATTCGCATGGCGTGAACCGTTTTCCTCGCTTCATTCAGCAGTTGGACAACGGCGACATCATTCCTGAGGCCAAACCGCAGCGCATTACCAGCCTCGGAGCAATTGAGCAGTGGGATGCCCAACGCTCAATCGGCAACTTGACCGCGAAAAAGATGATGGACAGAGCCATCGAACTGGCCTCCGATCACGGCATTGGCCTGGTGGCGCTGCGTAATGCAAATCACTGGATGCGCGGCGGTAGCTATGGCTGGCAGGCCGCAGAGAAAGGTTACATCGGCATCTGCTGGACCAACTCCATCGCCGTGATGCCTGCATGGGGTTCTAAAGAGTGCTGTATCGGCACTAACCCGCTGATTGTTGCCATCCCATCAACGCCGATCACCATGGTGGATATGTCGATGTCGATGTTCTCCTACGGCATGCTGGAAGTTAACCGTCTGGCGGGTCGTGAACTACCGGTGGACGGCGGGTTCGACGATGAAGGTAATCTCACCAGAGAACCTGGCGTTATCGAGAAAAATCGCCGTATTTTGCCAATGGGCTACTGGAAGGGCTCAGGCCTGTCGATTGTGCTGGATATGATTGCCACCCTACTTTCTGATGGCTCCTCAGTTGCGGAAGTCACCCAGGATAACAGCGATGAATACGGCGTTTCGCAGATTTTCATTGCCATTGAGGTCGACAAACTGATCGACGGCGCCACTCGCGATGCCAAATTACAGCGGATTATGGACTTCATCACCACCGCTGAACGCGCGGATGAGGAGACGCCAGTCCGCCTGCCAGGTCACGAGTTTACAAAGCTGCTGGAAGAAAATCGCCGCAACGGTATCACCGTTGATGACAGCGTATGGGCCAAAATTCAGGCGCTGTAAGGAGCAATACTATGATCTTTGGACATATCGCTCAGCCTAATCCGTGTCGTTTGCCCGCAGCCATTGAAAGGGCGCTCGACTTTCTGCGCAGCACAGACTTCAGCACGCTGGAACCGGGCGTGGTGGAGATCGACGGAAAAAATATCTTCGCACAGGTTATCGATTTAACCACCCGTGACGCTGCCGAAAACCGCCCGGAAGTTCATCGTCGCTATCTGGATATTCAGTTTCTGGCCTCGGGCGAAGAGAAAATTGGTATCGCGATTGATACCGGCCATAACGAAATTAGCGAATCTTTATTAGAACAGCGCGATATTATTTTTTATCACGACAGTGAACATGAATCATTCTTTGAAATGATTCCCGGAAGCTACGCCATATTTTTCCCGCAGGATGTTCACCGCCCAGGATGTCATAAAACTGTCGCCACACCGATCCGCAAAATAGTCGTGAAGGTCGCTATTTCAGTTTTATAAAAAGGAGCACAACATGAGCGTTAATAATGCCGGTTATATTATCGGTGCGTACCCCTGTGCACCCTCATTTCACCAAAAGAGTGAAGAGGAAGAGAAGGAATTCTGGCGACAACTCGCG
The DNA here is from genome assembly GCF_004684345.1 of Citrobacter tructae. Lineage (NCBI taxonomy): Bacteria > Pseudomonadati > Pseudomonadota > Gammaproteobacteria > Enterobacterales > Enterobacteriaceae > Citrobacter > Citrobacter tructae. Next base: position 3,579,151 of record NZ_CP038469.1, on the reverse strand, counting down.
GATACCCCGAACATTCGCGGTCTGGAGCAGCCCTGCCTCGAGCATCTTCACCCGTTAGGTGACGAATGGTTATTGCGCCATACTCCGGGCGACTGGCAAATTGTGGTCACCGCCATTATGGAAACCATGCGCCGCCGTGGCGGAAACAGCGGTTTTGGGTTGGCCTCCAGCGACGAAGAACAGCGCAAATCCTGCGTGGTGTACTACCGCCATCTTCAGCAGAAAATCAACAGCATCAATGCCGTCAACGCCGGGAAAGTGATCGCGCTCGAGCTACATGCCGCCCCGCTGGCAGGTAATCCGAACGTCACTCAGGCCACCGATGCGTTTGCCCGTTCGCTTAAAGAGATAGCCAACTGGGACTGGTCTTGCGATCTGGTACTGGAACATTGCGACGCCATGACCGGTACCGCGCCGCGCAAAGGATTTCTGCCATTAGACAACGTGCTGGAAGTGATTGCCGACTACGACATCAGCGTGTGCATCAACTGGGCGCGTTCGGCCATTGAAGGACAAAATACCGCCCTACCGCTGACCCACACACAGCAGGCTAAACAGGCCGGAAAGCTCGGTGCGCTGATGTTTTCCGGCACCACGCTCACCGGCGAGTACGGCGAGTGGCAGGACCTGCATGCACCGTTTTCCCCGTTCTGCCCACAAAGCCTGATGACCACAGATCATGTCCGCGAGTTATTCGCCTGTGCCGGAAGTGAACCCTTGCAATTTGCAGGCATTAAATTGCTGGAAATAAACGCCAATGCAGATGTGAATCATCGCGTAGCAATATTACGCGACGGGATCGCTGCATTAAATAAATCAAAATTATAAAAATAAAAACTACTCTACGAGAACATTAATATGAACATGACCTCTCGCTCTACACAAAACGATATACCACGCCAGCGTTGGTTGAGAATTATTCCTCCAATTCTGATCGCCTGCATTATTTCTTATATGGACCGCGTCAATATCGCTTTTGCGATGCCCGGCGGCATGGATGCTGAGTTAGGTATTTCCGCCACCATGGCGGGACTGGCTGGCGGTATTTTCTTTATCGGCTATCTGTTTTTACAAGTTCCCGGCGGCAAAATTGCCGTTCACGGCAGCGGTAAGAAATTTATCGGCTGGTCGCTGGTCGCCTGGGCGGTTATTTCCGTCCTCACAGGGCTAATCACCAATCAGTACCAGTTGCTGGTTCTGCGCTTCTTGCTCGGTGTAGCCGAAGGCGGCATGCTGCCGGTGGTGCTGACGATGATCAGTAACTGGTTCCCCGATGCCGAACGCGGTCGTGCTAACGCGATTGTGATCATGTTTGTGCCGATTGCCGGGATTATCACCGCCCCGCTCTCCGGTTGGATAATCACCGTTCTCGACTGGCGCTGGCTGTTCATTATTGAAGGTCTGCTCTCTGTGGCTGTGCTGGTGCTGTGGGCCTATACCGTCTATGACCGTCCGCAGGAAGCGCGCTGGATTTCTGACGCCGAGAAAAATTATCTGGTCGAAACGCTGGCCGCCGAGCAAAAGGCCATTGCCGGTACCGAAGTCAAAAATGCCTCTCTCGGCGCGGTGCTTTCCGATAAAACCATGTGGCAGCTTATCGCGCTGAACTTCTTTTATCAGACCGGGATTTACGGCTACACCCTGTGGCTACCGACCATCCTCAAAGAACTAACCCATAGCACTATGGGGCAGGTCGGCATGCTCGCCATTCTGCCCTACGTCGGGGCCATTGCCGGGATGTTCCTGTTCTCCACCCTCTCTGACCGTACCGGCAAACGTAAAGTGTTTGTTTGCCTGCCGCTAATTGGCTTCGCACTGTGCATGTTCCTCTCCGTGGTGCTGAAAAATAACGTCTGGCTGGCCTACTCCGCGCTAGTTGGCTGCGGGTTCTTCCTGCAATCGGCAGCGGGCGTGTTCTGGACCATTCCGGCGCGTCTGTTCAGCGCTGAAATGGCGGGCGGGGCACGCGGCGTGATCAACGCACTGGGTAACCTCGGCGGCTTCTGCGGCCCTTACGCGGTTGGCGTGCTTATCACTCTGTACAGCAAAGATGCGGGCGTGTATTGCCTGGCTATCTCACTGGCGCTGGCCGCGCTGATGGCGCTGCTGTTACCCGCAAAATGCGATGCCGGTGCCGGGGCTGCCCCGCAAAAAACCCTGAACCCACATAAACGCACCGCATAAAACGATGCCCGGTGGCGCTGAGCTTACCGGGCTTACAAGCTGCAACCGTTGTAGGCCGGATAAGCGAGCGCCGTCCGGCAAAGCTGAGACATCAAAGATGAGTGAAAAAGAGACCTTCTGGCTGGGTATCGATTGTGGCGGTACGTATCTGAAAGCCGGTTTATATGACGTCAAAGGTCATGAACATGGAATTCACCGGCAATCATTGCAGACAGTGTCGCCACTGCCGGGTTACGCCGAACGTGACATGCCGCAACTCTGGCAGCACTGCGCAGCCACCATCGCTGGATTACTACAATGTACAGGCGTATCCGGCGAGCAAATCAAAGGCGTCGGTATTTCCGCACAGGGCAAAGGGCTGTTTCTTCTCGATAAGCAAGATAAGCCGCTGGGCAACGCCATCCTCTCTTCTGACCGCCGGGCGATGGATATCGTCCAGCGCTGGCAACAGGACGGGATCCCCGAACAACTCTATCCGATTACCCGCCAGACGTTGTGGACCGGGCACCCCGCGTCTCTGCTGCGCTGGGTAAAAGAGCATGACCCCCAACGCTACGCGCAAATTGGCTGCGTGATGATGGGGCATGATTTTTTGCGCTGGTGCTTAACCGGCGTCAAAGGCTGCGAAGAGAGCAACATCTCAGAATCCAACCTCTACAACATGAGTACGGGCCAGTACGACGCACGCTTGACCCAGTGGCTGGGCATCAGCGAAATCGATAATGCGCTGCCCCCCGTCATCGGCTCAGCAGAAATTTGCGGGGAAATCACCGCTCAGGCAGCCGCCATAACCGGTCTGGCTGCGGGTACGCCCGTCGTCGGCGGTCTGTTTGATGTGGTTTCCACCGCACTCTGTACCGGTATTGAAGATGAACACACCCTCAACGCGGTAATGGGGACCTGGGCGGTCACCAGCGGGATCGCTCACGGCCTGCGCGACCACGAGGCACATCCCTATGTCTATGGTCGCTATGTGAACGACGGGCAATACATCGTTCACGAAGCCAGCCCGACCTCTTCCGGCAATCTGGAATGGTTTACCGCCCAATGGGGCGAACTCTCTTTTGCTGAGATCAATCAGGCCGTTGCCAGTTTGCCGAAAGCGGCCAGCGATCTGTTCTTTCTGCCCTTTTTATACGGCAGCAACGCCGGACTGGAAATGACCAGCGGCTTTTACGGTATGCAGGCGCTGCACACCCGCGCGCACCTGTTGCAGGCGGTTTATGAAGGCGTGGTGTTCAGCCACATGACCCATCTCAATCGCATGCGCGAACGCTTTACTGAAGTACATACCCTGCGCGTCACCGGCGGCCCGGCGCATTCCGACATCTGGATGCAAATGCTGGCAGACGTCAGCGGTTTACGTATCGAATTGCCGCAGGTGGAAGAGACCGGCTGCTTTGGCGCGGCGCTCGCCGCCCGCGTCGGCACCAGTGTTTACCCCAACTTTAGCGACGCCCAGCGCAGCTTACAGCACCCGATACGCACGCTGCAGCCGGACATGACCGCACATGCGCATTACCAGCGTAAATACCGTCAATACCAGGATTTGATTACCGCACTACAGGGCTATCACGCCCGCATTAAGGAGCACGCATTATGAGCCGACCATTACTGCAACTGGCGCTCGATCACACCAGCCTTCAGGCAGCACAACGTGATGTCGCCCTGCTACAAGATCATGTCGATATCGTTGAAGCTGGGACCATCCTCTGTTTAACCGAAGGCCTGAGCGCGGTCAAAGCCCTGCGCGCCCAATGCCCGGATAAACTTATCGTCGCCGACTGGAAGGTGGCCGATGCCGGAGAAACCCTCGCACAGCAAGCTTTTGGGGCTGGTGCCAACTGGATGACCATTATCTGTGCCGCACCGCTCGCTACGGTGGAAAAGGGCCACGCCGTTGCACTCGCCTGCGGTGGTGAGATTCAGATGGAGCTGTTCGGTAACTGGACGCTGAACGATGCCCGCGACTGGTATCGCGTCGGGGTTCGCCAGGCGATTTACCATCGCGGGCGCGACGCACAGGCCAGCGGTCAACAGTGGGGCGAAGCGGATCTGGCGCGCATGAAAGCGTTGTCCGACATCGGCCTTGAGCTATCAATTACCGGCGGCATTACGCCCGCCGATCTGCCGCTGTTCCGCGACATTAACGTTAAAGCCTTTATTGCCGGGCGCGCGCTGGCAGGCGCACAACATCCGGCGCAGATCGCTGGCGAATTTCATGCGCAAATCGACGCCATCTGGGGAACACAGCATGCGTAATCATCCGTTAGGTATCTATGAGAAAGCGCTGGCGAAAGATCTCAGTTGGCCGGAACGGCTGGTGCTGGCGAAAAGCTGCGGTTTTGATTTCGTCGAAATGTCGGTGGATGAAACCGATGAGCGCCTGTCACGCCTCGACTGGAGCGCAACACAGCGCGCATCGTTAGTCAGCGCGATGCTGGAAACCGGCGTGGCGATCCCGTCAATGTGCCTGTCAGCCCACCGACGTTTTCCCTTTGGTAGCCGCGATGAATCCGTCCGAGAGCGGGCGCGCGACATCATGAGCAAAGCCATTCGCCTGGCGCGCGATTTAGGCATTCGAACCATTCAACTCGCGGGTTACGATGTCTATTACGAAGAACATGACGCAGGCACGCAGCAGCGCTTTGCCGAAGGACTGGCATGGGCAGTGGAGCAGGCCGCCGCCGCGCAGGTCATGCTGGCGGTAGAAATCATGGACACCGCGTTTATGAACTCGATCAGCAAGTGGAAAAAGTGGGATGAAATGCTGTCATCGCCGTGGTTCACCGTCTACCCGGATGTCGGCAACCTCAGCGCCTGGGGTAACGACGTCACCGCCGAATTGACGCTGGGCATCGACCGTATTGCCGCTATTCACCTGAAAGACACACTGCCGGTGACCGAAACGCACCCGGGCCAGTTTCGCGATGTACCGTTTGGCGAAGGCTGTGTGGACTTTGTTAGCATTTTCAAAACGCTGCATGAACTGAACTATCGCGGATCGTTTCTGATTGAAATGTGGACCGAAAAAGCCAGTGAGCCGGTACTGGAAATTATCCAGGCGCGACGCTGGATAGAAGCGCGGATGCAGGAAGGAGGATTCACATGTTAGAACAACTGAAAGCCGAGGTGCTGGCGGCAAATCTGGCGCTCCCGGCACATGGTTTAGTGACCTTTACCTGGGGCAACGTCAGCGCGGTCGATGAAACGCGCACGCTGATGGTGATCAAGCCTTCTGGCGTTGAATATGACGTAATGACCGCCGACGACATGGTGGTGGTGGATATCGCCAGCGGCAAGGTGGTGGAAGGCAGTAAAAAGCCCTCGTCTGACACGCCAACCCATCTGGCGCTGTATCGTCGGTATCCACAGATCGGCGGGATCGTGCATACCCATTCTCGCCACGCCACGATCTGGTCGCAGGCGGGTCTCGATCTCCCCGCCTGGGGCACCACGCATGCCGATTACTTCTATGGCGCGATCCCTTGCACCCGACGAATGACTGTCGGAGAAATTAACGGTGAGTATGAGTATCAAACCGGTGAGGTGATTATTAGCACCTTTGAAGAACGTAACCTGAACCCAATGCAGATCCCGGCGATATTAGTCCATTCGCACGGCCCGTTCGCTTGGGGTAAAGATGCCGCCGACGCCGTACACAACGCCGTGGTGCTCGAAGAGTGTGCCTACATGGGGTTGTTCTCACGCCAGCTTGCACCACAGTTGCCGGATATGCAGCCCGAACTGCTCGACAAACATTACCTGCGCAAACACGGCGCGAATGCTTATTACGGGCAAAACTGACACCACACAGCAATCATATGGCTGTAGTGCTATGACGGATGGCGACAGTTAGCGCCATCCGTCAACGTATCACGAAAAAATCGCCCTCTTCCATGAGGACAAACGGGTGAGAATCAGAAACGCCAGCTCACCCCTGACAGGAAGGTGAAGCTGTCATCGCGATCAACCATTGGGCTATTCTTTATATCATCCGGCAGCACGGTATAGTTGGCACTGGCCAGCAATGTCAGGTTAGCGGTTAACGCATATTTAGCGGACAGGCCAACATACGGCGTCCAGCTATCGCCAGGGGAATAGCTTGATAACCCACTGCGGCGAGATTCATTGCCAGAAACGCCGTAGTAGTATTCGTTGAATTTTTCATCATAGTAGAGCACACCAATGGATGGCGTCAGCGTCAGCTTGCCCATCGGCATTGGACGGAACAGCGAAACTTCGCCTGCCCAGCCACTGCTGTTGTCCATCACATCTGCTGCGGCTGAGACTTTCACGCTGCCCCATTTCTCATGGTGATACCATGCGGCACCCGCCATCGCGGTCGCATCACGCTTGTCGAGTTGCTTCATTGCATGATCGTCGTTATCACCTGGATCAAACTCAAGCGGCATCCACGAGGCAGTAATACTAAATTCATTACTTTCACTCTTCGACAGAATATAACCTAACGTTGTTTGCCTAAAATAAAATGATTCACCTTCATAACTGATAAGCGGCACTGCATGGACATTTTCATTGTATCCACGATAAGGAGATTCGTTATATACTGCCCCACCGCCAAGAGAAAATTCTGCGGCTGATGCACTCGCCATAAAAGAAAAAGCAATTAGCGCCACAATATTGCGTTTAATTAACATGCCAACTTTCCATTTTAAAATAAGCTACAAAGCAGACGCATAATAATGCTTACAATTTCATCAGTGCAAGATTCATATTTATATAGTAATATATAAAATCATATATATATTGGGTTCAGCAATGAATAAATTACAACTCAAACACCGGGAGCTGAAGATTATTTCGGTCATTGCTGCCAGTGAAAATATCAGCCATGCCGCCACCGTTCTCGGCATCGCGCAGGCCAACGTCAGCAAGTATCTTGCTGATTTTGAATCAAAAGTTGGTCTAAAGGTATTTGACAGAACCACCCGACAACTGACCCTTACGCCCTTTGGCACCGCGTTGCTTCCCTACATCAATGACATGCTGGACAGAAACGAGCAGTTGAACAATTTCATTGCTGATTATAAGCATGAAAAACGTGGTCGGGTAACAGTATATGCGCCTACGGGGATTATTGCTTACTTATCGCAGCATGTTATTGCAAAAATACAGAATATCGGTGGCATTACTCTTTCTCTAAAAACATATAATCTGGAGCGTAAAGCATTTTATGAGGGTGTCGAATTCCCTGATGATTGTGATGTTTTAATTTCCTACGCACATCCCAAAGATGAATCACTGGTCGCTAGTTTCATTACTAAATATGCGGTAACTGCTTTTGCCAGCCAGGAGTATCTCGATAAACATCCTATCAGTGGTCCTGAAGAACTGGAGCAGCATTCCTGTATTTTAATTGATTCCATGATGATTGATGACGCCAATATTTGGCGATTCAATTCGGCCGGTGGCAAAGAGATGCATGATTATCGGGTGACGGGAAATTATGTCTGCGACAATACACAGTCAGCGCTAGCACTGGCACGTAATCATCTGGGCATTGTTTTTGCGCCCAATAAAAGTGTTCAACGCGATCTTGAAACCGGGGCGCTGGTTCCATGCTTCTCTGAACAGCATGAGTGGTGGCTGGACCTGGTGGCGATTTTCCGCAAGCGCGAATACCAGCCCTGGCGAGTTCAGTTTATTCTTGATGAAATGTTGACTGAGATACGTGAACAGATTACTCAGGGGCTGCAACAGCCACCTGAGTAAGAAAATAGAGCGCTCTTAGTGGTCGAGATACAGGTAATGTACCCAACTGGTCATACGTAACAAGACCTTACGCATCACTGACACATGGGAGAAATGGTCAGAATAGACCGCGACCTGGGCGTAAATACCATCAGGCAAAGCGTTCACATCCGCATTCTCATTCAGTTCAATTGTGGCGATCACCCCTTCCGAACCCGGTGTAGAGTTTAAGGATTGCAGCGCGCCATTCGACTGATACGTACCGCCCGGAACGGCCGGGCTAATGGCCGCCAGCTTACCGCTAAAAACTTTCCCCGGCAGCGCGTTAAATACCACTTCAGCTTCATCGCCAGGTTCCAGTCGCAGCAGCGAGTTCTGACGGAACTGGGCAATAATCTGCCGTTTTTGGTCAGGAATAAACACCATTACCGGGCGCATAGGCAGTGCGGCGGCGTAGGTGCCCGGTCGAATCAGCACCTGGGTAATGTAGCCATCGCTGGGCGCACGAACCACGGTTTGATCAAGGTTAAATTCTGCTTCAGCCAGTTGCGCTTTCAGGCTGGCAATTTGTGAATTTTCACCCATCACCAAACTATCTAACTGGCTTTGAATTTGCTGCTGCTCGGCAATGGAAGATTTCACCGACGCTTCCTGCGCCAGATAGTTTTGTCGTGCTGCATCGATATCGCGTTCAGAAAAAGGGTTCACCTTCGCCTGGCTACCCTGCGCATAACGCTGATAATCTTTAGCCAGCTTGTCACGCGTGGCCTTTGCCTGTTGCGTGTTCGCTTTCATTTCATCTAACTGCGCAGCCAGCGCCTGCTCTTTATGCTGCGCCGTGACAACATCGGCTTTCAGACGATCAACCCTCGCCTGATAACGCCCCGGATTAAGCTTGAACAGGACCTCACCTTTTTTGATCAGCGTGTTCTTCTTATCTGTGACTTCCGCCACCACCCCAGTCACCTGTGGCACAACAGGAATAGAAATGACCGCCTTTTGCGCCTTAAAGGTATACGGATGGTTATAGTTCATCAGTAATATAAGCCCGCAAACAATAAAAATACCACCCAATGCAGCGGTAGGTACTGTCCATTTATTGACAGGAATTTTAAAAATTTTAAATACCGACCATGCACAAGCCACATAGGTCAAAACAATCAGTAAATCCATCGATATTACTCCGCCGGGGAGGTCTTAACCTCGGCCAGTTTCTTTTCCAGATCGGCTACCCGCTCCTGAAGTTGGATCAGGGAAGAATCAGCGCTCTGCATGCCCCAGCCGCGTTCCGGGCGGTAAAGCGTTGCCCAAATCCATAAAAAGGGCCAAATAACATGCAACGTAAACAGGCTCACCCACCCCGCAACATGTATTGCATCGGCATGAGGATGGTTACGTTTTTTTGCAATGAGATAGGGAATATCATGCAGAATAATAACCCCATAAAAAATGACCAGGAATACAAAAATAAGCACTCCTAATGCAAAATAATCAAGAAACATATTTGCCTCAGAGATTAAAAATATAGAATTTGTATGCTATTAGTTTTAAATAATAGATTTGAGAATAATAGTGGAATGACCAGGCTGGATGCAATTATCTTATTTATATAACGATATATGGGTTTATATATACCCGTAGAAATACGGAAGGCCCGGCTCGCTTTGCGATACCGGGCAATAATATGACGTGAGATTAAAACAGTCCCAGCGGTTTATCAGAGTAGCTCACCAGCAGGCACTTGGTCTGCTGGTAGTGATCCAGCATCATCTTATGCGTCTCTCGCCCAATGCCCGACTGCTTATAGCCGCCGAACGCCGCATGTGCCGGATAGGCATGGTAACAGTTGGTCCATACACGCCCCGCCTGAATACCGCGCCCCATCTTGTACGCCAGATTACCATTACGGCTCCAGACGCCGGCACCAAGCCCGTATTGGGTATCGTTAGCGATTTCCAGCGCTTCCGCCATGGTTTTAAAAGTCGTGACCGCCAGCACCGGGCCGAAGATCTCTTCCTGGAAGACACGCATGTTGTTCTTGCCGTACAGAATGGTCGGTTCGAGGTAGTAGCCCTCTTTCAACTCCCCATCCAACAGCTTACGTCGCCCGCCGGTAAGGACATCCGCCCCTTCTTTCTTACCAATATCGATATAGTTCAGAATAGTTTCCAACTGGCCATGAGATACCTGCGCGCCCATCTGCGTTATGCTATCAAGTGGGTTACCGCTGCGGATACTCTCCACGCGGCGAATGGCTCGCTCCATAAAACGTTCGTAAATTGATTCCTGCACCAGCGCACGGCTTGGGCAGGTACAAACTTCGCCCTGGTTGAAGGCGAACAGCGCAAAACCTTCCAGCGCCTTATCAAAGAACGCGTCTTCTTCATCCATAACGTCGGCAAAGAAGATATTGGGCGACTTGCCGCCGAGCTCCAGAGTGACAGGAATAATATTCTGCGTGGCGTACTGCATAATCTGCTGGCCAACTTCCGTCGATCCGGTAAACGCCACTTTCGCAATGCGTTTTGACGTTGCCAGATACTCGCCGATTTCCCCACCCGCACCGTTGACCACGTTCACTACACCCGGTGGGAGCAAATCACCGATGACTTCCATCAGCAGCAGGACCGACAGCGGCGTCAGGCGAGCAGGCTTCAGCACCACGCAGTTGCCTGCCGCCAGTGCTGGCGCCATTTTCCAGCTCGCCATCAGCAGCGGGAAGTTCCACGGGATAATTTGCCCAACCACGCCGAGCGGTTCATGGAAGTGATATGCCACCGTATCGCTATCGACTTCGCTGATCCCCCCTTCCTGGGCGCGAATACAGGAAGCGAAATAGCGGAAATGGTCAATGGCTAGCGGCACATCCGCCGCGCTGGTTTCGCGGATCGGCTTACCGTTATCCCAGGTTTCTGCCGTGGCCAGCAGCTCCAGGTTTTGTTCCATTCGATCGGCAATCTTAAACAGGATCGCCGCACGATCCTGTATGGAGGTATGCGCCCATTTATCTTTCACTTTGTGCGCGGCATCCAGTGCCAGATCGATATCTTTTTTGCCGGAAGAGGCCACTTCGCACAGTAATTGCCCGGTGACCGGCGTCAGGTTCTGGTAATACTCACCGTCCACAGGTGCAACCCAGTCGCCGCCGATAAAGTTATCGTAACGGGCTTTTAATTTCAGGGGATAACCATACTCGCCGGGATAAATACGCGTTGAAGGGGGGTTATTGGTCATGACCGTCTCCTTGCTGTAGGGGTACTACAAAGGTAGACGGGGCTGGCGAATTATTCGCCAGCCTTTTACTGCTTTACGACAGATATCACGAATTACATCGCTGCACGATAGATCGCCATGATTTCCTCATGGGTCGCCTGAATTGGGTTGGTAAAACCACAGGCATCTTTCAGGGCGTTGGTAGCCAGAACGGCAAAATCCTCTTCCTTCACATTCAGGTCACGCAGGCCAGCCGGGATTGCCACTTTCTTAGCCAGTTCACGAATCGCCTCGATGCAGCTATCAGCGCCTTGCGCTTCACTCATACCCGCTACATTTACACCCATTGCCGCCGCACAGTCACGCAGACGAGCAGCGGCTACCTTACTGTTGAACACCTGTACATGCGGCAGCAGTACGGCGTTGCACACACCATGTGGCAGGTTGTAGAAGCCCCCCAACTGGTGCGCCATTGCGTGAACGTAACCCAGAGAAGCGTTGTTAAATGCCATACCGGCGAGGAACTGTGCGTAGGCCATTGCTTCGCGCGCCTGCGCGTTGCTGCCGTCTTCAACAGCAATCGTCAGGTTTTCTGCAATCATCGTCATCGCTTTCAGTGCGCACGCATCGGTAATCGGCGTTGCTGCGGTAGAGACATAAGCTTCAATGGCGTGGGTCAGCGCATCCATACCAGTGGCTGCCGTCAGAGACTTCGGCATACCGACCATCAGCGAGGAGTCATTCACCGATAACAGAGGGGTCACGTGTTTATCAACAATCGCCATTTTAATGTGGCGCGCTTCATCAGTGATGATGCAGAAACGGGTCATCTCAGATGCCGTACCCGCCGTGGTGTTGATGGCAATCATTGGCAACTGCGGTTTTGCAGAGCGGTCAACGCCTTCGTAGTCACGAATATCACCACCGTTAGCCGCCACCAGCGCAATGCCTTTCGCACAGTCGTGCGGAGAGCCACCGCCCAGAGAAATAACGCTATCGCACTGGTGTTCTTGCAGAAGTTTCAGGCCAGCTGCAACGTTGCTGGTTGTCGGATTTGGATGCGTACCATCATAAATTACGCTGAAAATATCACGTTCCTGTAAGGCTGCTTGAATATCACCCGCCATACCCAATTTGGTCAGCATGGCATCCGTCACGATTAACGTGCGACGAAACCCATATTCCGCCATTGTATTCATTGCATCTTTTAATGAATCAGCACCAATTACATTCACAGAAGGAATAAAAAATGTTGAAGCAGCCATTGTACGATCCTTATTTACTCTAAAGAGGTAGGAGCATACGTGTGGATTTCCCATCAAAATATGATCGTGATTGTTATTTTAATAACATTCGGAATAAAAAAAGCACATTAGGTTTAGAATCTAATGTGCTTATTTAAATCAACCGCTATTTTGTATTAATTCATTTTTATCATAAATTAATTGTTTCATTACTTTTCGGGAAACAGTAAAGCATCGCGTAATAAATGATCATTTCCCCGACGACGGGTAAAACCGATACGGTCAAAATATTCTAAAATTTGGATCGCGAGTTTACGTCCTACATTAAGCCTGTCGCGAAAATCGGCGGCGCAGGTTGATCCCCTCTCCTGATCCAGTTCGCGGATCATACTAGCGAAGGCCACTATGCGATCGTTACGGTAATAGCGATCTTTGACGATCGCGGTAATGATGCCCTGCTGCGCTGCCTGTCGTAGCGCCAGGCGCATTGCCTGCTCATCCGTCCCTGTTTCTTTCGCCAGGTCCCGCACCCACCACGGTTCATCGCCAAAGAGAGGCTCAACTTTTTGCCAGATGGCCTGCTGCTCATCGCTAAAACCGGCCTTATGGTCCGGCAAATGCAGCCAGCCATGGTGGCTATGGATAGCCCCGCTGTCGCGCATCTTTTCAATCAGCAGCAGAACCAGCGCTTCATCTTCCATCGGCAATGCCATGCGGCGCAGACGCTCGCGCCCCGGTCCCGGCTCATCGCGATGCTGCTCGTGGTATGTCGCCAGTGTATCCAGGATTTTACGCTGCCAGCGGGCGGCAACAGAGGCATTCAACAAACTGTATCCGGCTTGAATAAAGCCATGCTGCTCAATTAACGGGCGTATACCGTCGCCGTTTAGCTGGCGCGCCCATGCGAAGTCGGGAATATTCACCGCGCCACGCGTCAGATGGACTGCCAATGCTTCACCGTCGTTTTGCGCGCTTTCCAGTGCAGCCAGCCACTGCAGGTACTCCGGTTTGCGCTTTCCACGACGCGGCGGGTTCAGCGTCACCACGCGCGCACCAGCCAGCGTCGTGCGGGCAGAAATATCACGCAGCACCAGCTTGTCGTTATCGGCCAACCACAGCGGCGTATCAAACACCAGTTCCGCTAGCGTCCCTTCAAGCAGTGAAATGCGCCCGGTCACGTGGCTGGCCGCGTGATGAATGTGCAGTGGTTGCCACTGTGTAAGCGTGGCTGCGTGCTCTAAAGAGACAATGACGCGGGTGAAGGCATCCGGCGGTGCATCGGACAGCAGCCAGTCACCGCGAGTGAGCTGTTCTTTTTCAGCATCACCGGCAATATTCAGGGCAATACGCTGCCCGGCATGGGCGTGCTCGGTGGCCTGATTTTGTGCATGCAGGCTACGCACACGCATCGGTTTATTCACGCCGGTCAACCACAGCGTGTCGCCAACATTCACCTCACCGCTGAGCGCTGTACCGGTAACCACCAGGCCCGCCCCCTTTACGGTAAAGGCGCGGTCAATTGCCAGGCGGAAAGTGTGATCGCGGGCCAGCTCGCGTGCAGGTAGTTGCAGCAGATGTTCACGTAGTGCGTCAATCCCCAGCCCTTCACTGGCGGCGGTCACGAAGAGTACTGCCCCGGCAAAACCATAGTTCGCCAGCGTTGACTGCACCTCCGCACGTACTTCGTTAATACGCGTATCATCCACACGATCGGCTTTGGTCAGTGCCACAGTGAGCTGTGGATTACCCGTCAGTTGCAGGATCTGCAAATGCTCCCGCGTTTGTGCCATCACGCCGTCATCACAGGCCACGACCAGCAGCGCGTGATCGATCCCCCCCACGCCCGCCAACATATTGGACAGAAACTTTTCATGCCCGGGAACGTCGATAAAACCCAGCACACGACCATCCGGTTGCGGCCAGTAGGCATAACCCAGATCGATGGTCATGCCGCGCTTTTTTTCTTCCGGCAGACGATCGGCATTCACACCGGTAATCGCCTGTAATAACGTCGTTTTTCCGTGGTCAACGTGTCCGGCGGTTGCAATAATCATTTCAGCATCATCTCCATAAACCGGGTCTCGTCTTCAAGACAGCGCAGATCCAGCCATAAGCGGCCATCATAAATTCGCCCAATGACCGGCACCGGTAGCGTGCGCCAGCTGGCTGCCAGGGCCTCAAGGCGACTGCCGCGCCCGTCATGCGGGGTAAAGGTTAATGCCGCGCTGGGCAGCCTTTCAACCGGCAGCGAGCCGCTGCCAATCTGCGACAGGCAAGGCGTCACATTCAGTGCGAACTCATCGCCGTAACGATGTTCGAGCTGTGCCTGTAATCGTTGTGCCTGCTCGCGGATCGCCTCTTCCGTGCGAGTCAGCAGGCGCAGCGTCGGTAGCTTTTCCGCCAGCGCTTCGGGGTGTAAATAGAGCCTTAGCGTCGCTTCCAGTGCCGCCAGAGTCATTTTATCGGCCCGCAACGCACGTTTCAGCGGATGGCGCTGCAACCGGGCAATCATCTCTTTCTTACCGACGATAATCCCGGCCTGCGGCCCCCCAAGCAGCTTGTCACCAGAGAAGCTGACCATGCTCACGCCAGCGGCAATCAACTGCTGCGGCATCGGCTCCTTCGGCAAACCGTACAGGCTGAGATCCACCAGCGAGCCGCTGCCCAGATCCGCTACCACCGGAATACCCAGTTCTTGACCAATGACCGCCAGCTCTGCCTCATCCACCGTTTTGGTAAAGCCTTCAATACTGTAATTGCTGGTATGGACCTTCATCAGCAGCGCGGTGTTTTCAGTGACCGCCTGACGGTAATCGCTGGCGTGGGTCCGGTTGGTCGTGCCAACTTCGCGCAACACACACCCAGCCTGGGCCATAACATCCGGAATACGAAACGCACCGCCAATTTCCACCAGCTCACCGCGTGACACCACTACCTCTTTGCCATTTGCCGTTGCAGCCAGCATCAGCAACACCGCTGCGGCGTTGTTATTGACGATACAGGCATCCTCGGCCCCGGTGATACGGCATAGCAGATCCGCCAGAGCACGATCGCGATGCCCGCGGCCGGCACCGTCGAGGTCGTATTCCAGTGTCACTGGCGAATGCATTACCTGCATAACCGCCTCAATCGCCTCAACCGCCTGCAGCGCACGGCCAAGATTGGTATGCAGTACCGTGCCCGTAAGGTTGATAACCGGACGCAGCGCGCTTTGCGACTCACGTTCCAGCCGGGCGCTGGCTTCTTGTGCCCAGTCGTTACTCCACGCCGGGAGCGCTTGCGCATCACGAATCGTTTCCCTGGCTTCGTCGAGCATTAGGCGAAGCAGATCCACCACCCGGGTATGGCCGTGAGACTCACGTAAGACAAGAAAGGCGCTGTCGCGCAATAAACGATCGATCGCAGGAAGCTGGCTGTAGAGTGAACGCATGTCGGTTGTCATGAAAGGGCCTGGCTGTTGGTGGCCCTCTCCGCCGGGGAGAGGGATATCAATATGGGGGGATTGTACCGTGACTTTGCTCAGGCGGACATAACGCGCATCAAGCCTTTGGCGGTTCCGTGCGGGCAAAACTCTCACGCTGAAAGAGCGTTTCCACCAGCTTGACCAACCTTGGTCGGTCAACGCACCAACCGGGTGAGACCCGACGGAAATTGAGATAGCCCACCGCGCAAGCAATGGCGATGGTTGCCAGATTCACTGTATCTGTTTTCAGCGTACCGTCTGCCAGATAGCCTTCCAGCACATCCAGACTGCGGGTAATTTTCTCGCGCTGGCGCAGCAGTTCGATTTCTGACTGCTGTGCGGCGGGCCGGGCCTGTTCGCGTACAGAAACCAGTCCGGCATCCATAATGCCATCTGCCAGTGCTTCAAGTTGTCGTACTTTCAGTGACGCCAGCGGTTCACGCGGTAACATAGCTGGCGCGATATCCAGCAGTTCAATGTATTCCGCAATGATCGGGGAGTCGTACCAGTACTCTCCTTGATCGGTGACCAGCGCAGGCACTTTCCCTAACGGGTTATATCGTGCCACGCCGTTTTCCGCGTTGTAGGGGAGTTCATTAACAAATTCGAAAGTGATGCCCTTTTCCAGCAACAGAATGGAAATTTTTCGCACAAAAGGGCTGGTGTAGCTACCTATGAGTTTCATGCCGTGTCCTTTTTGCCAACAAAGGTATCAGTATGGCTCAGGCCACGGCAAATGGCAGGTGACGGCGGTCTCAATGATCTAAATAAAGGTAGTGCATCCAGCTGGTCATACGCAGCAATACCTTACGCATCACCGACACGTGGGCGAAGTGGTCGGAGTAAACCGCTACCTGCGCATAAATGCCGTCCGGTAAGGCGTCTACTTCAGCATTCGGATCCAGTTCAATCGTTGCCAGCACGCCATCGGTACCCGGCACCACGGTTAAGGACTGCAACGCTCCCTGGGCCTGATAAGAGCCTCCCGGCACAACCGGCAGAATGCTGGTCAACTTACCGGAGAAAACCTGGCCTGGCAGCGCATTAAACACCACTTCCGCTTCATCGCCCGGTTTAAGACGCAGCAATGAGTTCTGGCGGAACTGGGCCACAATCTGGCGTTTCTGTTCAGGAATAAAGACCATCACTGGACGCAGAGGCAGCGCAGCAGCATAGGTTCCCGGACGGATCAGCACCTGCGTGATATAGCCATTGCTTGGCGCACGTACGACAGTCTGATCCAGATTGTATTTCGCTTCGGCAAGCTGAGCGCGCAGAGAGGCAACCTGCGACTGTTCACCGTTGACCATACTGTCTAACTGAGTTTGGATCTGGGTTTGTTCAGCAACGGAGCCTTTCACCAGCGCATCCTGTGCCAGATAGTTCTGCCGTGCGTTGTCGATATCGCTTTCAGAAAACGGGTTAACCTTAGCCTGGCTGCCTTTCAGGTAACGCTGATAGTCTTTATACAGACGATCGCGCTCAGCGGACACACGCGTGGTGTTGGCTACTGCTTCCGAAAGTTGTGCTTTCAGATTGTCGATATTGTGCGTGGCGGTGACCAGATCGGCCTGTAGTCTGTCGACACGCGCCTGGTAGCGGCCTGGATCGAGTTTAAACAGCACCTCGCCTTTTTTAATCAGCTGGTTATTTTTATCGGTAACCTCGCTCACAATCCCCGTGACCTGCGGGGTAATCGGAATGGAGATAACCGCTTTTTGCGCGGTGTAGGTATACGGGTGGTTGTAGTTCATTAATAAAATGAGGCCCGCAACAATAAACACCCCACCTAATGCCGCAGTAGCAAGTGTCCATTGGTTTACCGGGATACGGAATATTTTAAAGATGGCCCAGGCAAATGCCACATAGGTCAAAACAATCAACAGATCCATGATCAGCGCTCCAGCGTGTTCTTATCAGCAGAGGGTTGCACCGCAGCCAGTTTTTGTTCCAGGTCGGCTACGCGTTTCGCAAGAGCGTCAACGTCAGGGTTTCCAACTGACGGCTGAATGTGATTTTGCATCCCCCAGCCGCGTTCGGGTTGGTAGAGCGTGGCCCAAATCCACAGGAACGGCCAAATGGCATGGAGCGTAAACAGGCTAATCCAACCCGCCGTATGAATAGCATCGGCATGAGGATGGTTACGCTTTTTAGCCATGTTGTAGGGAATATCATGGATGGCGATGATTCCGTAAAACAGAACCAGGAAAACGAAAATGAGCACGCCCAACGCAAAATAATTTAGAAACATACCTGCCTCGAATTCACACTAATAAGAGTTTTTTTGTGCTGGCAGCCGTATGCACCCTGGCTGATGTCTTGAACATAACTGGAGTTAGCGATTTTTGCCATACCACAAAAAAAATATATTTTCTGTGTAAAAATTGCTTTATTTTTCACAAAAATTGCGCGGGGTAGAATCTGCTACAGATCACGTTGGGCTAAAACCAGATGAAAATATCTTGTGATTCACATCACAAAAATTCAACAAACAACGCAACGAAAAACGTGAACCATTTCACATTTACTTGCCATTTTGGGTGAATTCTCACCCGAAGATGTTTTTTTGTACCGATGTTTTGTGATTAAGATCACATTAACTACCGCCATACACCCTATATTTACGTGATTAAGATCACACAAAAAGGCGTCGACTGGACAGTTGAACGATTCAGTGCCAGATTTCGCAGTATCTACAGGGTCCGGCTACCTCCTGCCGCTACATTAACAAACCTCGGGCTTTCAGCCTGCGCGATAGCAAACATAAGAAGGGGTGTTTTTATGTCATCCGATTTTAAGATCAAAGTGCAAAGCTTTGGTCGATTCCTCAGCAACATGGTGATGCCAAATATCGGCGCGTTTATCGCATGGGGTATTATCACCGCATTATTCATTCCGACAGGGTGGTTGCCGAGCGAAACGCTGGCGAAGCTCGTCGGACCGATGATCACCTACCTCCTGCCACTGCTGATTGGTTATACCGGCGGTAAACTGGTTGGCGGCGATCGTGGCGGCGTGGTCGGTGCCATCACCACCATGGGTGTTATCGTCGGTGCAGATATGCCGATGTTCCTCGGTGCGATGATCGCAGGTCCACTGGGTGGCTGGGCAATTAAACACTTTGATAGCTGGGTTGACGGTAAGATCAAATCCGGTTTTGAAATGCTGGTGAACAACTTCTCCGCCGGCATTATCGGTATGATCCTCGCGATTCTGGCATTCCTCGGCATTGGTCCGGCGGTTGAAGTTCTGTCAAAAATTCTCGCGGCGGGCGTTAACTTCATGGTTGTCCATGACATGCTGCCGCTGGCGTCTATCTTTGTAGAACCGGCGAAAATCCTGTTCCTCAACAACGCCATCAACCACGGTATTTTCTCACCTCTGGGTATTCAGCAGTCTCATGAGATGGGCAAATCCATCTTCTTCCTGATTGAAGCAAACCCTGGCCCAGGTATGGGCGTCCTGCTGGCGTACATGTTCTTTGGTCGCGGTAGCGCTAAACAGTCTGCGGGCGGTGCGGCTATCATCCACTTCCTGGGCGGTATCCACGAAATTTACTTCCCGTACGTACTGATGAACCCACGTCTGATTCTGGCCGTTATCCTTGGTGGTATGACCGGCGTGTTCACCCTGACTATCCTGGGTGGCGGTCTGGTTTCTCCGGCATCTCCGGGGTCTATCCTGGCCGTACTGGCAATGACACCGAAAGGGGCTTATTTCGCGAACATCGCTGCAATCTGTGCCGCAATGGCAGTCTCCTTTGTGGTCTCGGCGGTTCTGCTGAAAACCAGCAAAGTGAAAGAAGAAGACGACATTGAAGCAGCAACGCGTCGTATGCAGGATATGAAGTCTGAATCAAAAGGCACATCTCCGCTGTCTGCTGGCGATGTCACCAACGACCTCAGCCACGTGCGCAAAATCATCGTAGCCTGTGATGCGGGGATGGGGTCCAGCGCAATGGGTGCAGGCGTGCTGCGTAAGAAAGTACAGGATGCGGGTCTGTCGCAGATTTCCGTGACCAACAGCGCGATTAACAACCTGCCACCGGATGTGGATCTGGTCATTACCCACCGCGATCTGACCGAACGTGCCATGCGCCAGGTTCCGCAGGCGCAGCATATTTCGCTGACCAACTTCCTCGACAGCGGCCTGTATTCCAGCCTGACTGAGCGTCTGGTTGCCGCACAGCGCCACAATGTTAATGAAGAGAAAGTTCGTGACCACCTGAAAGACAGTTTTGATGAGGGCGATAACAACCTGTTCAAACTGGGTGCGGAGAATATCTTCCTTGGCCGTAAAGCCACCAACAAAGAAGAAGCGATTCGCTTTGCCGGTGAGCAACTGGTGAAAGGCGGCTATGTTGAACCAGAGTACGTTGAAGCCATGCTGGACCGCGAAAAACTGACCCCGACCTACCTGGGTGAGTCCATCGCTGTACCGCACGGTACGGTTGAAGCCAAAGACCGCGTGCTGAAAACCGGGGTGGTGTTCTGCCAGTATCCGGAAGGCGTCCGCTTCGGTGAAGAAGAAGACGACATTGCCCGTCTGGTGATTGGTATCGCCGCACGTAACAACGAGCACATTCAGGTCATTACCAGCCTGACCAACGCGCTGGATGATGAATCCGTGATCGAACGTCTGGCAAAAACCACCAGCGTGGATGAAGTTCTGGCACTGCTGGCTGGTCGTAAGTAAGTCCCGTGGCCCGATGGCACTAGTGCTTATCGGGCCTACGTTCCACTCTCTCCGATAGCAGGAGAAGGTTGGGGTGAGGGGGAACGTATTGCTGTCCCTCACCCCAGCCCTCTTGGGTAAAAACATTAATGAAGGTTAATACTATGAAAGCATTACATTTTGGCGCAGGTAATATCGGTCGTGGCTTTATCGGCAAACTGCTGGCGGACGCGGGGATACAACTGACGTTTGCGGATGTAAATCAGGTAGTCCTTGATGCCCTGAATGCCCGTCATAGCTATCAGGTTCATGTGGTCGGTGAAAACGAGCAGGTGGATACCGTTTCCGGCGTCAATGCCGTCAGCAGCATCGGCGACGATGTCGTTGAACTGATTGCCCAGGTTGATTTAGTCACCACTGCCGTAGGTCCGGTCGTGCTTGAACGTATCGCGCCGGCCATCGCCAAAGGGCTGGTCAAACGTAAATCGCAGGGTATCACCACCCCATTAAATATCATTGCCTGTGAAAACATGGTGCGCGGCACCACCCAACTGAAAGGCCACGTGCTGAACGCGCTAGATGATGCGGATAAAGCCTGGGTCGAAGAACACGTTGGTTTTGTCGATTCCGCCGTAGACCGTATTGTCCCGCCTTCCGCTTCTGCAACCCACGATCCGCTGGAAGTCACCGTAGAAACCTTTAGCGAGTGGATTGTCGATAAAACCCAGTTCAAAGGTGAACTGCCGAATATCCCGGGAATGGAATTAACTGATAACCTAATGGCATTTGTCGAACGTAAGCTCTTCACGCTGAACACCGGGCATGCTATAACCGCGTACCTCGGAAAATTGACTGGTCATCAGACCATCCGTGACGCGATTCTCGACGAGAAAATCCGCACAGTGGTAAAAGGTGCGATGGAAGAGAGCGGCGCGGTACTGATCAAACGCTATGGCTTTGATGCGACAAAACATGCGGCATATATTCAGAAAATCCTCGGTCGTTTTGAAAACCCGTACCTGAAAGATGACGTTGAGCGCGTTGGCCGTCAGCCGCTGCGTAAACTGAGCGCAGGCGACCGTTTAATCAAGCCGCTGCTCGGCACGCTGGAGTACGGCCTGCCGCACGTTAACCTGGTTCAGGGTATTGCTGCGGCGATGCATTACCGCAGTGAAGAAGACCCGCAGGCGCAGGAACTGGCGGCGTTGATTGACGAAAAAGGCCCACAGGCCGCGCTGGCACAGGTTTCCGGACTGGATGCCAACAGCGACGTGGTGGCGGAGGCGGTTAACGCATATAACGCGACCAAATGATACAGAATGCGGCGCAGGTCAACCTGCGCCCGAATAGCAGATTGTCAGATATGCAGGCAATAATGGAACAAACGCAGGCCTTTGAAAATCGTGTGCTTGAGCGTCTGAATGCTGGCAAAACCGTACGCAGCTTCCTCATCACCGCCGTAGATTTACTCACCGAGGCGGTGAATATCTTGGTGCTTCAGGTATTTCGCAAAGACGACTACGCGGTGAAATATGCAGTGGAACCGTTGCTCGACGGCGACGGACCGCTGGGCGATCTGTCGGTCCGTCTGAAGCTGATCTACGGCCTGGGCGTACTCAGCCGCCCTGAGTATGAAGATGCCGAGCTGCTGATGGCGCTGCGTGAAGAGTTAAATCATGACGGTAACGAATATGCGTTCACCGACGACGAAATTCTCGGACCGTTTGGTGAACTGCACTGCGTGACGGCACTCCCCCCACCACCACAGTTTGATACCTCAGACTCGGGTTTGTACGCCATGCAAATCCAGCGCTACCAGCAAATGGTGCGCTCAACCATGGTGCTCTCGCTGACCGAGCTGATTTCTAAAATCAGCTTAAAAAAAGCCTTTCAGAAATAACACCATGCCAGGTTACTTTTCTTCCTGCTGTGGTCGATACAGCTGCCGGTAGTACTCCAGGCGCTGCAAATACAGCGGCACATTTTCCTGTGGGACCTCAGAAGGCACCGTGTTACGCGGCGGTGTTTTATTCAGGTATTCGCGAAAAGCCTGGCTTGACGCCATAAAATCGATGGTCTTATCAATAAGAATTGAAACGTTCTCGCCTATTTTCGCCATGATGATTCATCCTCCATGTATTTTCCGCGCCCAGCCTGTGCGGTTGATGATTTAAGTTTAGGATCGGATGGGTAAATATATTGAGGAAAACGTGCTTCACTCGGCAGCCGCCGACAAAAAGCACCACCAACGATCTTATTTCTTAAAATTCCTTTTAAATCAATCAACTAACATTATCGTTAGTGAAATAATATTTGCGGCATTTGATTATTTATCGTCGATTAGTTGAGAATAATCCCCCTCTGCGCGCATACTATAGGATATTCATCCTATTTTTATCAGAAGCTATCCTATGAAAGAAGTCGAAAAAAACGAAATTAAACGTCTGAGCGATCGCCTGGACGCCATCCGCCACCAGCAGGCAGACCTGTCACTGGTTGAAGCCGCCGACAAATATGCCGAGCTGGAAAAAGAGAAAGAAACGCTGGAAGCCGAGATCGTGCGCCTGCGTGAAGTTCATGGTCAGAAGCTGAGCAAAGAAGCACAGAAGCTCAGCAAACTCCCATTCCGTCGTGCCATCACCAAAAAAGAGCAGGCAGACATGGGCAAGCTGAAGAAAAGCGTGCGTGGTCTGGTGGTCGTACACCCAATGACCGAACTGGGTCGTGAAATGGGCCTGAAAGAGATGACAGGGTTCTCAAAGACCGCGTTTTAAGTTCCTTTCTCGTCCATGTCACCACAGTTTCCACATTTCTACTCGCTCCTGCTGGCACATGCAGGAGCCTCTTTCAAATACCAAACATGATTAACATTGCATGTTCAATGTGCCCGATTGCTTGCATGAGCGTCGCAAGTCAAATTCTGAAAATATGCTGCGTAATAAAAGAGCTATATATAAATAATAGGTATGATTATTTACATCTCAATGATTAATTATTTATATTTTTCAGATAATGTCACATTTCTAGTCACAAAACATCCACCATACAAATATTAACTTCTTACCCTCCTCGCCTTAACTCCGTTAAACATTTGACATGAATTGACACCGATCATTAAAATTCGCGAGATTAACTCATTACTATCTACAAACTAAAACAATTTGACATTTAATAACGCATTCTCAATAGCCATTAATTCAAAAAAACTCTCTCATAAATTTTTATTGTGAATATGGAATATTAAATCATTCATACAAAAAATAACTACGCCGTAGTTATCAACGCATCAGGATTATGAAAAGGAATTCATCCTATGAGCATAAAAAAAGCACTACTAAACGTGTTAACAATATCGTCACTCTGCGCATTAACGGGGTGTGACTATACTGAAAAAGTAAACTCAATCGATGAGTTTGCCAAACAGCAAGCGTTGCAACAAAGTCAAATAGACACACTAAAAAAGCAGCAAGAACAATATAAAAACAAAATTGAAATTATTGAAAAACAACAAAATAGCATCATAAGCAGTACCAAAACACTTGCCAGCATCGTGAAGACAGTCAAAGACAAACAGGACGAATTTGTCTTCACTGAATTTAACCCAGCACAAACCCAATACTTCATTTTAAATAATGGCTCTGTCGGTTTGGCAGGTCGGATACTATCTGTCAATGCGGTTGAAAATGGCAGCGTTATTCGTATTTCGTTGGTTAACCTATTAAGCGTTCCCGTATCAAATATTGGCTTTCATGCTACATGGGGCAATGAAAAACCTGCCGATGCTAAAGACTTAGCAAAATGGCAGCAATTACTATTCAGCACCTCAATGAACTCCTCGCTGAAATTATTACCAGGTCAATGGCAAGACATTAATCTGACGCTGAAAGGCGTATCTCCCAAAAATCTGAAATACCTGAAACTCGCCATCAATATGGCAAACCTTCAGTTCGACGACCTTCACTCTGCGGAATCCCGACAGAAAAAAAGCAAAAAATAAATGCAACTTATGCGCTTATATAAAGGAATAGAGAGCATCAATAATGAACAAAATATTTAAAGTGATCTGGAACCCGGCGACGGGCAGTTATAGCGTTGCCAGCGAAACGGCAAAAAGCTGTGGGAAGAAGAGCGGGCGCAGTAAGCTGTTAGTTTCTGCGTTGGTTGCGGGTGGGTTGTTGTCGTCTGGAGCACATGCAGAAGTCGCGCTTGATGGCGGTAAATCTGCTGAAGCTACTCCTCTTAGTAATGGCTGGATTGCCATTGGTATAGGGGCAGTCGCAACATCAGCACAAACAGGGCCAAGTGGAGGCTCCAATACATCAAGTGTTGCAATAGGACAAAATGCGTTCTCTGGCGTGGGGAGTACCTTATTAGGCTTCAGTAGCAATGCGTCAGGAGAAAGAGCGGTAGCGTTGGGGCAAGCAACTGTAGCTACTGGCAGCCGGGCTATTGCACTCGGAAGTGCGGCTCAAGCAACCAAAGAGTATTCCCTTGCGTTGGGGAATAGCGCTCATGCTAACGGTGATTATGCCACCGCGATAGGCAAAGACAGCGAAGCCAATGGCTTGTATTCACTCGCGATAGGCCAAGCAAGTGAGGCGACCAAAGCCGGTTCTGTTGCTATGGGCTATAACAGCCAGTCGAACGGGACAGGGGCTGTCGCGCTAGGGCAGGACAGCTTTGTGAGCGGAAACAACAGCGTCGCTCTGGGTAATGGAGCCAGAACATCAGGAAATAATTCCGTCGCGCTTGGTGCGGGTTCTCTCGCAGCGGAAGACAATGTTATCTCTGTCGGTAACAATACGGACCAGCGAAAAATTGTATTTGTTGATAAAGGCATCATCAACAAAACAAGTACCGATGCCGTCAATGGTTCGCAGATTTTTGCGCTTAGCCAATCGGTAGCAAACCGGTTAGGCGGCAATGCCAGCGTGAATGCTGCTGACGGAACCGTTAATGCGCCAACCTATACTATTTCCTCAGGGACCTACAACAATGTAGGTGATGCTCTTGATGCAGTGAATTCGACAATCAACACCACCAATACGGCGGTGACAGATCTGAAGGACGATTCTCTGCTATGGGATGGCACTGCATTCAGTGCCAAACACGGCACCAGCACCACCAACAAAATCACCAACGTCATGGCCGGTAGCCTGTCAGACACCAGCACCGATGCCGTCAACGGCTCGCAGCTGAAAACGACAAACGATAACGTTGCCACCAACACCACCAACATCACTAACCTGACCAATGATGTCGCGGATATCAACACCACGATCACGGGCCTGGAAGATGATGCCCTGCAGTGGAATGGTACTGCATTCAGTGCCAAACACGGCACCAACACCACCAGCAAAATCACCAACGTCATGGCCGGTGACCTGTCAGGCACCAGCACCGATGCCGTCAACGGCGCGCAGCTGAAAACGACAAACGATAACGTTGCCACCAACACCACCAACATCACCAACCTGACCAATGATGTCGCGGATATCAACACCACGATCACGGGCCTGGAAGATGATGCCCTGCAGTGGAATGGTACTGCATTCAGTGCCAAACACGGCACCAGCACCACCAACAAAATCACCAACGTCATGGCCGGTGACCTGTCAGGCACCAGCACCGATGCCGTCAACGGCTCGCAGCTGAAAACGACAAACGATAACGTTGCCACCAACACCACCAACATCACCAACCTGACCAATGATGTCGCGGATATCAACACCACGATCACGGGCCTGGAAGATGATTCCCTGCAGTGGAATGGTACTGCGTTCAGCGCCAAACATGGCACCAACACCACCAGCAAAATCACCAACGTCATGGCCGGTGACCTGTCAGGCACCAGCACCGATGCCGTCAACGGCGCGCAGCTGAAAACGACAAACGATAACGTTGCCACCAACACCACCAACATCACTAACCTGACTAATGATGTCGCGGATATCAACACCACGATCACGGGCCTGGAAGATGATTCCCTGCAGTGGAATGGTACTGCGTTCAGCGCCAAACATGGCACCAGCACCACCAACAAAATCACCAACGTCATGGCCGGTGACCTGTCAGGCACCAGCACCGATGCCGTCAACGGCGCGCAGCTGAAAACCACCAACGATAACGTTGCCACCAACACCACCAACATCACTAACCTGACTAATGATGTCGCGGATATCAACACCACGATCACGGGCCTGGAAGATGATTCCCTGCAGTGGAATGGTACTGCGTTCAGTGCCAAACATGGCACCAGCACCACCAACAAAATCATTAATGTGGCGGCGGGTACACTATCGTCGTCAAGTACCGATGCCGTAAATGGCGGACAACTGTATGGTTTGAGCAGTTCTATCGCTAACTATTTGGGTGGAAATGCCTCTGTTGATTCAAGCGGCGTGTTTACTGGCCCAACCTATAATATCGGGGGCACTGATTACGATAACGTAGGTGAAGCATTAGCCGCTATTGACTCCTCAGTTGTAGCCTCACTCGGTGATGCCCTTGCCTGGGATGCCAAAACAGGCACATTCACAGCCAGTCATGGTGGTAGTGCCAGTAAAATCACTAACGTCGCCGCCGGTTCAATTTCTAAAGACAGCGCAGACGCAGTGAACGGTGGACAGCTCTATGATGTAAGCAACTCTATTAGTGACATTCTTGGCGGTGGTTCCACTGTTAATGCTGACGGCACAATCAACGCACCAGCCTATACTATCGCTAATACTGACTACGATAATGTAGGTGATGCACTGAGCGCGATAGACTCGACGCTTGATGATGCAATGATTTGGGATGATAACGCAGGTGCCTTTAGTGCGGCCCACGATAGTGATACCACCAGTAAAATCACTAATGTAAAAGCCGGAAACGTGGCGGTTGATAGCACCGATGCGGTTAATGGTTCTCAGTTGTATGCCACAAATGTGCTCATCAACCAGAATAGCGATTTGATTAACCAGCTCGCTGGCGACACCAGTACGACCTATATTGAAGAGCATGGTGCAGGTGTAAATTACGTCCGTACAAACGATACCGGCTTGACCTTTATAGATGCCAGCGCAGCGGGCGTCGGCTCTACCGCGTTGGGTTATAACGCGACCGCATCGGGTGAAAACAGCCTCGCTATTGGTCGAGACAGTGTCAGCTCGATCGACTCCGGTATAGCACTGGGCAGTGGCTCAACCTCTGACCGTGTCATCGTCAAGGGCTCCCGTTCTGGCAGCGTAACGGAAAACGGGGTTGTCATTGGTTATGACACCACTGATGGCGAATTACTCGGTGCGCTATCTGTAGGTAAAGATGGTGAAAGTTATCGCCAAATCATTAACGTCGCAGATGGTTCAGAGGCTCATGACGTCGTCACTGTCCGTCAGTTGCAAAATGCGATAGGTTCAGTTGCAAGCACTCCTGCTAAGTACTTCCACTCAAACTCGAAAGAAGAGGATTCACTGGCCGTTGGCGCGGACTCTCTGGCGGTGGGTGCAAAAACAGTGGTCAATGGTGATGCCGGAATTGGTATTGGTTATGGCTCCTTAGTGGTGCAGGACGCAATTAACGGTATCGCTATCGGTTCCAGTGCTCACGCGAACCATGCTAACAGCATTGCAATGGGTAACGGTTCTCAAACCACCGTTGGGGCTCAAAGCAACTATACCGCTTACAATATGGATGCCCCGCAAAACTCGGTGGGTGAATTCTCTGTAGGCAGCACCAATGGTCAGAGGCAAATCACTAACGTGGCAGCGGGCTCACAGGATACCGATGCGGTTAATGTTGGGCAGTTGAAAGTGACGGATGCGCGCGTTGAGAGCAACACGACCAGTATCAATAACCTGAATAACCAGGTGAGCAATCTCGATACCCGTGTTACCAACATCGAGAATGGTATTGGCGATATTGTTACTACCGGAAGTACGAAATACTTCAAGACGAATACAACCGGTGCGGATGCCAATGCACAGGGGGCGGACAGCATCGCTATCGGTTCAGGATCAATCGCTGCTGCAGATAACAGTGTTGCCTTAGGTACAGGTTCGATCGCCGATGAAACTAATACCATATCTGTGGGGTCATCAACTAATCAGCGCCGCATCACCAATGTTGCTGCCGGTAAAAATGACACTGATGCAGTGAACGTCGCACAGTTGAAATCGTCCACTGAGGGTGGTGTTCGTTACGGTACGAATGAAGACGGTACGATTAACTACAGTACGTTAAACCTGGGTGATGGTAAGGGTGGCACGACGCAAATCAGTAATGTGTCAGCCGCTGTGAACGATCACGATGCTGTTAACTACGCACAGCTGAAACAAAGTATCCAAGATACCAATAGCTACACAGACCAGAAAATGGTTGAAATGGATAACAAAGTGAAGGGCGTAGAGAAAAAAATGAGCGGTGGTGTAGCTTCGGCAATGGCGATGACTGCCTTGCCCCAAGCCTATACGCCAGGTGCCAGCATGACCTCTATTGGTGGCGGTACTTACAACGGTGAATCGGCTGTTGCTTTAGGTGTATCGATGGTGAGTGCCAATGGTCGTTGGGTCTACAAATTACAAGGTAGTACCAATAGCCAAGGTGAATACTCCGCCGCACTCGGTGCCGGTATTCAGTGGTAATTATCCATTAAGTTAGAATGACTAAGGGTAAACGCCAAATTGTCTGATGCGCTATGCTCATCAGACCTGGAAGGTGAATCAGCACATTCCTGTAGGCCGGATAAGGCGTTCACGCCGCATCCGGCAAAATAAGGTGCACCTGGTCAACAATCTGCGGGCAATTCTCTGATGAGGATTGCCCTTTTCTTTACCAGACATCTTCCTCACCCAAAATTGGCCCTACCAATTATTCGCTTATCTGGCTTCTGGTTCACAGTTCATCAAATTAAACTCACATTAGCGTTGCCATTAAATAACATTTGATTAACCATTCGTTGTCATTATCCCTACACAACAATATTGGCAGGGCCACTTTTACACATAATGTGACGAAGAGATGAGCACAGACTCATTGCATTATGTCAGTGGCCCCCAGGAGACCTGCAATGAATCTCTGGCAACAAAACTACGACCCAGCCGGTAACATCTGGCTTTCAAGCCTGATTGCCTCACTCCCTATCCTGTTCTTTTTCTTCGCGCTGATTAAGCTCAAGCTGAAAGGTTATGTTGCAGCATCGTGGACGGTGGTGATCGCCCTGTTGGTCGCCTTGTTGTTCTACAAAATGCCGGTCGATCACGCGCTGGCCTCCGTGGTGTACGGCTTCTTCTATGGTCTGTGGCCGATTGCCTGGATCATTATTGCAGCAGTATTCGTCTATAAAATCTCGGTTAAGACCGGGCAGTTCGACATTATCCGCTCCTCAATCTTGTCGATTACGCCTGACCAGCGTCTGCAAATGCTGATTGTCGGCTTCTGCTTTGGTGCATTCCTTGAGGGAGCAGCAGGATTTGGCGCTCCGGTGGCGATTACCGCCGCGCTGCTGGTTGGCCTCGGCTTTAACCCGTTGTACGCGGCAGGGTTATGCCTGATTGTGAACACCGCGCCGGTGGCGTTTGGTGCAATGGGCATCCCGATCCTGGTCGCGGGTCAGGTCACCGGGCTGGACAGTTTTGAAATCGGCCAGATGGTGGGTCGCCAGCTGCCGTTCCTGACGATTATCGTCCTGTTCTGGATCATGGCGATTATGGACGGCTGGCGCGGCGTGAAAGAGACCTGGCCTGCGGTGATGGTCGCGGGCGGCTCCTTTGCCATCGCGCAGTACCTCAGTTCTAACTTTATCGGGCCGGAACTACCGGACATTATCTCTTCTCTGGTATCGCTGGTGTGTTTGACTCTGTTCCTGAAACGCTGGCAGCCGGTGCGCATCTTCCGCTTTGGCGATATGGGCGCTTCACAGGTCGATCAAACGCTGGCCCGCACTCACTACACCACATCCCAGGTGGTTCGCGCCTGGTCGCCGTTCCTGTTCCTGACGGCAACGGTCACGCTGTGGAGCATCCCACCGTTTAAAGCGCTATTTGCGCCAGGCGGCGCCATGTACCACTGGGTCGTCAATATTCCAGTTCCGTTCCTCGATAAACTGGTGGCCCGCATGCCGCCGGTGGTACACGAAGCCACGGCCTATGCGGCGGTGTACAAGTTTGATTGGTTCTCGGCGACCGGCACTGCCATTCTGTTTGCCGCGCTGCTGTCTATCGTCTGGTTGAAGATGAAACCGTCTGCCGCTCTGCAAACCTTCGGCAGCACGCTGAAAGAACTGTCGCTGCCCATCTATTCCATCGGGATGGTGCTCGCATTCGCGTTTATCTCTAACTACTCGGGGCTGTCCTCAACGCTGGCATTAGCACTGGCGCACACCGGCAGCGCCTTTACTTTCTTCTCGCCGTTCCTTGGCTGGTTGGGGGTATTCCTGACCGGGTCAGATACCTCGTCAAACGCACTGTTCGCAGCCTTGCAGGCAACGGCAGCTCAGCAAATCGGCGTCTCCGATGTGCTGCTGGTCGCGGCGAATACCACCGGTGGCGTGACCGGCAAGATGATCTCCCCGCAGTCTATCGCCATCGCCTGTGCGGCTGTGGGTCTGGTGGGTAAAGAATCTGACCTGTTCCGCTTTACCGTGAAACACAGCCTGATTTTCACCTGCATGGTCGGTGTGATTACCACGCTTCAGGCCTATGTCTTAACCTGGATGATTCCATGATTGTGATGCCCAGACGCCTGTCAGACGAGGTCGCTACTCGCGTGCGGGCACTGATTGAAGAACAACAGCTGGAGGCGGGCATGAAGTTGCCCGCCGAGCGCCAGCTAGCCGTACAGCTCGGCGTGTCACGCAATTCATTGCGCGAAGCGCTGGCAAAGCTGGTCAGTGAAGGCGTGCTGCTCAGTCGTCGCGGCGGCGGGACGTTTGTCCGCTGGCAACATGAAGCCTGGTCTGAACAAAACATTGTTCAGCCGCTGAAAAGCCTGATGGCAGACGACCCGGATTACAGCTTCGATATTCTCGAAGCCCGCCACGCCATCGAGGCCAGCACCGCGTGGCACGCCGCCATACGCGCCACAGCCGCCGACAAAGACAAAATCAGGCTCTGTTTCGAGGCGACGCAAAGTGAAGATCCGGATCTCGCCTCACAAGCAGACGTTCGCTTTCATCTTGCCATCGCGGAAGCCTCACACAATGTGGTGCTGCTGCAGACCATGCGGGGTTTCTTCGATGTGCTGCAGTCTTCGGTAAAACAGAGCCGCCAGCGTATGTATCTGGTGCCACCGGTATTTTCACAGCTCACGGAACAACATCTGGCAGTGCTGGATGCCATTGTTGCCGGGGACGCCGATGGCGCGCGTAAGGCGATGATGGCACACCTCAGTTTTGTCCACACCACCATTAAACGCTTTGATGAAGACCAGGCCCGCCAGGCGCGTATCACCCGTCTGCCCGGTGACCATAATGAAATTAGCAGGGAGAACAATACATGATTATTTCAGCAGCCAGCGATTATCGCGCCGCAGCCCAGCGCATTCTGCCCCCCTTCTTATTCCACTACATTGACGGTGGCGCTTATGCAGAACATACCCTGCGCCGCAACGTGGAAGATTTGTCAGAGGTGGCACTTCGCCAGCGTGTACTGAAAAACATGTCTGACTTAAGCCTGGAAACCACCCTGTTTAACGAAAAACTGTCGATGCCAGTGGCCCTGGCACCGGTCGGTTTATGCGGTATGTATGCGCGTCGGGGCGAAGTTCAGGCCGCCGCTGCCGCCGATGCCAAGGGCATTCCATTTACCCTTTCGACGGTTTCCGTCTGCCCAATTGAAGAAGTCGCCCCAACCATCAAGCGTCCGATGTGGTTCCAGCTGTACGTCCTGCGCGATCGTGGTTTTATGCGTAACGCCCTGGAGCGCGCCAAAGCGGCGGGTTGCTCAACGCTGGTCTTTACCGTCGATATGCCCACGCCCGGCGCGCGTTATCGTGATGCCCATTCTGGTATGAGCGGCCCGAACGCCGCACTGCGCCGTTATTGGCAGGCAGCGACCCATCCGCAATGGGCGTGGGACGTCGGCCTGAACGGTCGCCCGCATGATTTAGGCAATATCTCGACCTATCTTGGAAAACCCACCGGCCTTGAAGATTACATCGGCTGGCTGGCGAATAACTTCGATCCGTCCATCTCCTGGAAAGACCTCGAGTGGATCCGCGAATTCTGGGACGGCCCGATGGTGATCAAAGGGATCCTCGATCCAGAAGATGCCCGCGACGCCGTGCGCTTTGGTGCAGATGGTATCGTGGTATCTAACCACGGTGGCCGCCAGTTGGATGGCGTACTGTCTTCCGCGCGAGCACTCCCTGCCATAGCCGACGCGGTGAAAGGCGATATCGCGATTCTGGCAGACAGCGGCATTCGTAACGGCCTGGACGTGGTGCGCATGATTGCGCTGGGTGCCGATACCGTTCTGCTCGGTCGTGCTTACCTGTACGCGCTGGCGACCCACGGTCAGGCCGGTGTCGCCAACCTTTTGAACCTTATAGAGAAAGAGATGAAGGTCGCGATGACGCTGACCGGTGCTAGATCGATTAGCGAAATCAGCCGTGACTCGCTGGTACAGGAACTGGGTAAGTGTCTGCCTGCGGCGCTGGCTCCCCTGGTCCAGGGTAGCGCAGCGTAACAACATCCCCATAAAACCCCACTTTATGAATGGTCGGCCTGTTCCCAGTCCGACCATTTTTTATTCAAAAGTAACGACTAGTTAACATTTACACTCAATATATTTGACAACTTTTTATTCCCCTGTCAAATGTATATACAAGCTAATACAACAACAATTCACACGTATAACGACCATCATAACGGGCGAGGGTGACATGGTTTATTCCGGTAAAGTGAATATCCAGCAGGCGATAGATGACAGTCCTTTTTCACGCTTTCATTGGGTGATAATCGTCCTGGGATTTCTGGTCCTGGCCATTGATGGCTTCGACACGGCGGCAATGGGCTATATTGCCCCTACCCTTTCAGCCGACTGGGGGATCAAGAAGCAGGATCTCGGGCCCGTATTGAGCGCCGCGCTGCTGGGGCTTTCATTCGGCGCACTGCTGGCCGGACCGATTTCCGATCGCATGGGACGTAAGCGCGTACTGGTCTTTTCCTGCCTGTTCTTTGGTCTCGCCAGTTTGGGAACGGCCTATGCCCAGACGCTGAATATGTTAACACTTTGGCGGTTTCTCACCGGGCTCGGGCTGGGGGCGGCAATGCCGAACGCCATCACCCTGGTTTCAGAATTTGCGCCAAAACGTTGCCGTTCAATGGCGATTAACACCATGTACTGTGGTTTTCCGCTCGGCGCGGCAGGCGGCGGAGTGATCTCCTCCTGGCTGATTCCCAACTACGGCTGGCACAGCGTCCTGCTCACCGGTGCAATCGCCCCACTGGCGCTGACCGTATTGTTGGTGTTATTCCTGCCGGAATCGGTCAAGTATCTGGTTCATCGCGGGAAAGAGATCGCCCAAATCAAACGCATTGTCCGCCGCTTTATGTCAGGGGATGTTGACCAGGTCACCCAGTTTTATCTGGATGAAGAACGAACCGACGTCAAAAAAGGAAGCGTGGCGCAATTGTTCAGCATGCCCTGGCTTCCGGGTACGTTGATGTTGTGGATGACCTATTTTATGGGGCTGGTTATCTATTACGTACTGCTGAGCTGGATGCCGACGCTGATGCTGGGAATGGGCTATCCGCTGGCCGAATCAGCCTGGCTGACGTCTCTGTTCACTTTCGGCGGTACCGCAGGGATCCTGCTGGCCGGCTGGCTGATGGACCGCTGGGAAGCGCACAAAGTGGTCTCCATCGGTTTTATCCTGACAATGCTGTTTGCGCTGGCGCTCGGGTTTGAACATAACCACATCGTCTTGTTTGGCGCACTGATCTTCCTGATGGGGATCACTATGAACGGCGCACAGTCTGGGCTACAGACGCTGGCAGCCACGTTTTATCCGACCCATTGTCGCGCAACAGGCATTGCCTGGATGCAGGGCGTGGGACGTTTTGGCGGCGTCGCCGGGACAATGACCAGCGCCCAACTGCTTTCCATGCAATGGCAGGCTGACAGCATACTGATGTTCCTCAGCGTTCCCGCGCTGCTGGCTGCAGCGGCAACGCTTTATAAGTTGCAACGCTATAAACCGCAGCGTCTGACCGTCGCATAGTAACCACCCTTTCTGCTATCCTGCCCCCCGTTATTAAGGGGGCAGTATGCTTAACATCGTTTTATTCGAACCAGAAATCCCGCCAAATACCGGCAATATTATCCGTCTTTGCGCCAATACCGGCTTTCGTCTGCATATTATTGAGCCAATGGGCTTTACCTGGGATGACAAGCGCCTGCGTCGCGCAGGGCTGGATTATCACGAATTTACCGCCGTGCTGCGCCACCCTGATTACGCCGCCTTTGCGGCCGCAGAAAATCCGCAACGTCTATTTGCCCTGACCACTAAAGGTACACCAGCACATAGCGCGGTAAGCTATCAGGATGGAGATTATTTGATGTTTGGCCCGGAAACTCGCGGTCTGCCTGCCAGCATTCTCGATGCTCTGCCAGCCGAACAAAAAATTCGTATTCCGATGATGCCGGACAGCCGCAGTATGAACTTGTCAAATGCGGTGTCGGTGGTGGTGTATGAAGCCTGGCGCCAGTTGGGGTATCCTGGCGCAATACTACGCAGTTGATCTATGTCGGATGCGGCTAACGCCCTATCCGACCTACGGGGTTTGTAGGCCCGGTAAGCACAGCGCCACCGGGCATGAAATCAGATTCCATCTCCATACTCAAAAGTATGATGTATCCCGTTAAAATGCTGATCCATATCCATGGACGGCTTATCGCTGTCAGGCTTGCCGACAATCCGTGCCGGAACGCCTGCGGCAGTGGTGTGCGGCGGAACAGGCTGCAAAACAACGGAACCTGCGCCAATCTTCGCACCACGTCCAACCTCGATATTCCCAAGAATTTTTGCGCCCGCGCCAATCATCACGCCTTCACGAATTTTTGGGTGACGATCCCCGCCTGCTTTGCCGGTCCCGCCTAAGGTGACGGATTGCAGGATGGAGACGTCGTTTTCGATCACTGCGGTTTCACCCACCACAATCCCGGTGGCGTGATCGAGCATGATCCCACGACCAATTTTTGCCGCTGGATGAATATCGACCTGGAAAGTCACGGACACCTGATTTTGCAGAAAGATTGCCAGCGCCTGACGTCCCTGATGCCACAGCCAGTGACCAATGCGGTAAGCCTGTAGCGCATGGAAGCCTTTCAGGTACAAAAGCGGAGTTGAGTATTTGTCGACTGCCGGGTCACGGGTGCGCACCGCCTGGATATCGCAGGCCGCCGAGGCAATCATTTCCGGATCGGCGGCGTAGGCTTCTTCCACCACTTCGCGAATCGCAATGGCAGGCATGATCGGAGAAGCGAGTTTGTTCGCCAGCATATAGCTCAGCGCACTGCCGAGGTTTTCATGCTTGAGCAGCGTTGCGTGGTAAAAACTGGCCAGCATTGGCTCACAATCCGCCAGTGCCCGGGCTTCTGCTTTAATGTTTTTCCAGACGATATCCAGTTCTTCACACGGCATTGCGTACTCCAGAAGATAGCAAAACGACCAACCCGTTCTACGCGGGTCGGGTCGTTAGATTGAAACGGTTCCTTACGGCTAGTGGCTGCTTCGCTCGTCCTTGCGCGCACGACCTAATAGAGTCAATGCTGCCTCGCGCGCATTTTTTCCGCAATACAATACTTGATAAATTTCCTCGGTTATTGGCATTTCGACACCAAAACGGTGCGCCAACTCACGAACTTCTTTCGTATTGCGGTAGCCTTCAACCACCTGACCAATCTTGTCCTGCGCGCCCTGCACATCCATGCCCTGACCGAGCATCATGCCAAAACGGCGGTTACGTGACTGGTTATCGGTACATGTCAGCACCAGATCGCCTAAACCCGCCATCCCCATAAAGGTGGCCGGATCGGCACCCAACGCCGCACCAAGGCGCGACATTTCGGTCAATCCACGGGTGATCAATGCGGTACGCGCATTCGCGCCGAAACCAATACCGTCAGACATCCCCGCGCCAATCGCAATCACGTTTTTCACCGCGCCGCCAAGCTGCACGCCAATGAAATCCGGGTTGCTGTAAACGCGGAAACTTTTGCCGCAGTGCAGCAGTTGCTGGAGATCGTCTGCAAAAGTCTCGTCCGTTGACGCCAGCGAAATCGCCGTCGGCATGCCCGCCGCCAGCTCTTTGGCGAACGTCGGACCGGAGATGACCGCCAGTGGAATAGAGTCCCCCAGCGCTTCACGCGCGACGTCCTGTAACAGGCGCCCCGTTTCCGCTTCCAGACCTTTAGTCGCCCAAACCAGGCGTGCATCAGAACGCATCAACGGTTTGATCTTGCGCAGCACTTCGCCAAAGACGTGGCTCGGCACCACCACCAGAATATTGCGGCTGGCGGCCAGCGCAGTGGCTAAATCACTTTCCAGGCGCAGCGTTTCGGGAAAAGGCACATCAGGGAGGAAAGCGACGTTGCAGCGATCGTGCTCAAGGGTCGCGATATGTTTAGGATCGTGACCCCACAGGACAACCGGGTGTCCGTTTCTTGCCAGGGTGATAGCAAGAGCGGTGCCGTACGAGCCGGCACCAATCACAGTCATTGAAGCATTACTTTGATTCATCAGGCATCCTGATGTTCTTCAGTACCTTCGCCTGTCTGCTGCTGTAAATAGTTCATGAACAGCGCATCAAAGTTGACTGGCGCAAGGTTCAGTTGCGGGAACGTACCGCGTGAAACCAAGCTGGTGATGCATTCGCGGGCATACGGGAACAGGATGTTCGGGCAGTATGCACCCAGGCAATGCGCCATCTGGGTCCCTTCAATACCGCTGATGGAGAAAATCCCGCCCTGCTGAACTTCGCACAGGAAGGCGGTTTCTTCACCCAGAGAAGCCGTTACGGTGACACGCAGCACTACTTCATACACGTCATCTGCCAGTTGGGTAGATGCGGTATCAAGATCAAGTTTAACCTCTGGCTGCCAATCTTTCTGGAAAACATGCGGTGCATTTGGCGCTTCGAAAGACACATCCTTGGTATAAATACGTTGGATCTGGAAAGCCATTTCAGTGTTATTTTGTTCTGACATGTTTAGAAAACCCTTTAGTGTTGTCCTTTAAATACTATCCGTACGCCTTAACGCAGCAGGGGATCCAGTCCACCACGCGCATCCAACGCATACAAGTCGTCACAACCACCAATGTGCTGTGCATCAATAAAAATCTGCGGAACCGTCGTACGCCCACTGCGTTTGATCATCTCTTCACGCTTCACGGCGTCGCCGTCAATCGGAAGTTCCTGGAAACTCACGCCCTTGCTGTTCAACAGCGCTTTTGCGCGATGGCAAAACGGGCAGGTTGCTTTGGTGTAGATCTCGATGTTGGCCATGACTTATCTCCGATATTCTTTTTTACCCTATGGGTTTCATGTTGCAGGTAGGCGGCAAAATTATGAATCCCAGGAGCTTACATCAGTAAGTGACTGGGGTGAATCATTGCAGTCAACACCCCTGCGGCATGAAAGACGACGGGTAAATTACTTGCCACGTACCAGCGGGAGGTTTTCACCACTCCAGCCTGCTACGCCGTCTTTCAGCACGGATACCTGCTCAAAACCCGCCTTAATCAGCGCAGTTGCAGATTCCTGGCACTGCATGCCAGAGCCGTCAACCACAATAACCGGTTTGGCTTTGTGTTTTTCAAGCTCGCCGAAATTGTTGGCTTTGATTTCACTCGGCAGCAGGTTAGTGGAACCTGCAATATGGCCTTTACGGAAGTCGTCGCGCTGACGTAAATCGACAATCACCGCATCTTCTTTATTGAGCAGACGAGTGGCCTCACCGCGTGTAATCACCTTCACTTTCGAGGTCAGGCTTTTAAAGGTCGTAAATAATACAGCCGCCAGTAACGCAATCCAGGCGATACTCAAGACAGGGTGGCGACTAACAAATTGCATAATTTCTTGCATGGGGGGTAACAACTCCCGACTCAGTGATTAAAAAAACCAGGGAAAGAGTATACCTGCGCGTTGGCGCAAATACAGCCAGAGCATGCATCGGATTGCATTTTTGCGGGGCGCTACGGAAAAAAAAACGTAAAGTAGCGCCATCCCCGGAACGCTCTGGTGCATTATTTGATCTTCTGGGGCTATTTTATCGATTCAGCTGTAGTAAAATTACGCAATTACTTTTGTCTATTGAGTGTGAGGTTGTCGCAATGTCGGTTTCTAAAAAACCTATGGTACTGGTAATTCTTGATGGCTATGGCTATCGCGAAGACAGCCAGGATAACGCCATCTTTAATGCCAAAACCCCGGTGATGGATGCTCTGTGGGCAAAACGTCCGCATACCCTGATTGATGCGTCTGGTCTGGAAGTCGGTCTGCCTGACCGCCAGATGGGCAACTCCGAAGTGGGTCACGTCAACCTGGGCGCGGGCCGTATCGTGTATCAGGATCTGACCCGTCTGGATGTTGAAATTAAAGAACGTACTTTCTTCGCTAACCCGGTGCTGACCGACGCGGTTGACCAGGCCAAAAATAGCGGAAAAGCAGTACACATCATGGGTCTGCTGTCTGCCGGCGGCGTACACAGCCACGAAGATCACATCATGGCGATGGTGGAGCTGGCGGCAGAACGCGGCGCAGAAAAAATCTATCTGCACGCCTTCCTCGATGGCCGTGACACCCCGCCGCGCAGCGCTGAAAAGTCTCTGCAAAAATTCGAAGAGAAATTTGCCGCGCTGGGCAAAGGCCGCGTGGCGTCCATCATTGGTCGTTACTACGCAATGGACCGCGACAACCGTTGGGATCGCGTTGAACAAGCTTATGACCTGATGACGCTGGCAAAAGGCGAGTTCCAGTTCGCTACGGCTGTTGAAGGTCTGCAGGCTGCTTATGCTCGTGATGAAAACGACGAATTCGTGAAAGCCACTGTGATCCGTGCTGAAGGCCAAGCTGAAGCCGCCATGGAAGACGGCGATACGCTGATTTTCATGAATTTCCGTGCTGACCGTGCGCGTGAAATCACCCGTGCATTCGTGAACACTGACTTCGACGGTTTTGCACGTAAGAAAGTCGTTAACCTCAACTTCATTCAGTTGACCGAATACGCCGCCGACATCAAAGCTCCATGCGCTTACCCACCAGCCTCTCTGGCTAATACCCTTGGTGAGTGGATGGCGAAGCACGACAAAACTCAGCTGCGCATTTCCGAAACTGAAAAATATGCTCACGTAACCTTCTTCTTCAACGGTGGCGTAGAAGAGCCGTTCAAGGGCGAAGATCGTATCCTGATCAACTCTCCAAAAGTAGCCACCTACGATCTGCAGCCAGAAATGAGCTCCGCAGAGCTGACCGAGAAACTGGTTGCCGCAATTGAGAGCGGGAAATACGACACCATCATCTGTAACTACCCGAACGGCGACATGGTCGGTCATACCGGGGTAATGGATGCTGCCGTTAAAGCAGTTGAAGCGCTGGATCACTGCGTTGAACAAGTGGCCAAGGCAGTTGAGTCCGTTGGCGGCCAGTTGCTGATCACCGCAGACCACGGTAACGCTGAGCAAATGCGCGATCCGTCTACCGGTCAAGCACATACCGCACATACCAACCTGCCGGTTCCGCTGATTTATGTCGGTGGCAAAAACGTCAAAGCAGTAGATGGCGGTAAACTTTCCGACATCGCACCAACCATGTTGACGCTGATGGGCATGGAAATCCCGCAAGAGATGACTGGTAAGCCGCTGTTCATCGTGGAATAATCCCTCCCCATGAGGGGAAAGGCGATTAAAACCATCACATGGGCCGCAAAACCGCGCAGGTTTTCAGTCAGGCCCTTGTTATACGCCAGCGTAATTAGCGCTGGCGTATTGTTGTGCGCCTTTTCCGCCCACGCGGACGAACGCGATCAGCTCAAATCTATTCAGGCCGATATCGCGGCAAAAGAACGCGCGGTACGCCAACAGCAACAACAACGCGCCACTCTCCTCGCCCAGCTTAAAGCTCAGGAACAGGCTATCGCCGTTGCTGCACGTCAGCTGCGCGAAACGCAAAATTCACTGGCGCAGCTGAATGCGCAAATCGCCGAAATGAACGCCGCCCTCGCGAAGCTGGAAAAGCAGCGGGCAGCGCAAGAACGTAGCCTGGCCGCCCAGCTCGACGCCGCGTTTCGTCAGGGTGAACATACCGGCATTCAGTTAATTCTCAGTGGCGAAGAGAGCCAGCGCGGGCAGCGCCTGCAGGCCTATTTTGGTTATCTGAACCAGGCGCGTCAGGAAACCATCTCCCAGTTGAAACAAACCCGCGAAGAGGTCGATTCGCAAAAAGCTGAGCTGGAAGATAAGCAAAGTGAGCAGCAAACGCTGCTGTACGAACAGCGCGCTCAGCAGGCCAAGCTGGAACAGGCGCGCAACGAACGTCAAAAAACGCTCTCGGGTCTGGAGTCATCGATTCAGCAAGGCCAGCAACAGCTAAGCGAACTGCGCGCCAACGAATCCCGTCTGCGCAGCAGTCTTGCACGGGCTGAAGCCGCCGCCAAAGCACGCGCTGAACGTGAAGCCCGCGAAGCACAGGCGGTACGCGATAAGCAAAAAGATGCGTCACGCAAAGGCTCAACCTACAAGCCAACCGAAAACGAAAAGTCCCTGATGTCCCGTACCGGGGGTCTGGGTTCACCGCGCGGTCAGGCATTCTGGCCCGTCCGAGGTCCAAC
The DNA here is from genome assembly GCF_004684345.1 of Citrobacter tructae. Classification (NCBI taxonomy): domain Bacteria; kingdom Pseudomonadati; phylum Pseudomonadota; class Gammaproteobacteria; order Enterobacterales; family Enterobacteriaceae; genus Citrobacter; species Citrobacter tructae. The sequence goes on along the minus strand of NZ_CP038469.1, from coordinate 3,537,848 downwards.
GCTGCATCGCTATGGCGAACAGCTACAAGGTGAGCTACGTTGGAAAGGGATGGTTATTGGCGCTTCCGAAGGCACCGAAGTGAAAGCCATTGCCGATGGTCGCGTTATTCTGGCTGACTGGCTGCAGGGTTATGGTCTGGTGGTCGTGGTTGAGCACGGTAAAGGCGATATGAGCCTGTACGGCTATAACCAAAGCGCGCTGGTCAGCGTGGGTACGCAGGTGCGTGCCGGACAACCCATCGCCCTGGTAGGTAGCAGTGGCGGTCAGGGCAGACCCGCACTCTATTTCGAAATTCGTCGCCAGGGTCAGGCGGTCAATCCACAGCCGTGGTTGGGAAGATAAGTTTTGCCTCAGTTTCGCCGCATAATATTCTCACTCGCCAGCCTGCTGGCATTCGCTCCCTCTGTTTTTGCCGGTAAGCTTGCCATCGTGATCGACGATTTCGGTTATCGTCCACACAACGAAAATCAGGTATTGGCGATGCCCCCAGCGATCTCCGTTGCCGTTCTGCCCAATGCACCACATGCACGGGAGATGGCGACCAAAGCGCATAACAGCGGGCATGAAGTGTTAATCCATCTGCCGATGGCACCTCTCAGCAAGCAGCCGCTAGAGAAAGATACCCTGCGCCCGGAGATGAGCAGCGACGAGATTGAGCGGATTATTCGCGACGCAGTGAGCAAAGTACCGTACGCCGTAGGGCTGAATAACCATATGGGCAGCGCGATGACCTCCAGCCTGTTTGGCATGCAGAAAGTGATGCAGGCGCTGGAGCGTTACGATCTTTACTTCCTGGACAGTATGACCATCGGCAACAGTCAGGCTATGCGTGCGGCAGGGGGAACAGGCGTGAAAGTCATCAAACGTAAAGTCTTCCTCGACGACACGCAAAACGAAGCGGACATTCGTCGTCAGTTCAACCGCGCAGTCGAACTTGCGCGCCGCAACGGTTCCGCTATCGCAATTGGGCATCCTCATCCTTCGACGGTACGCGTATTACAGCAGATGGTTTATAACTTGCCCGCCGACATTACGCTGGTTCGTCCAAGCAGTCTGCTGAATGAACCGCAGGTGGATACCTCTACACCAAATCTGACGCCGCCAAAAAACAGCCAACCTGATGCACCGCGTAATCCTTTCCGCGGTGTGAAGTTGTGCAAACCGAAGAAACCGTTAGAGCCGGTCTACGCCAACCGATTCTTCAGCGTGCTCGGTGAGAGCATCACCCAAAGCACGCTGGTGCAGTATATGCGCCTGCAGTGGCAGGGCTGGTCGTAATCAGTCTTTCAAACCCAGCGTGACATGGGCCAGACGTTGTGGCGTCAGTGATTTATCGCGCCACTTGCTAAACCGGATGGCCCACAACAGCACCTGATAACCCAGTTTAACGCTGCAAATATTGCTCACCATTCGCTTGAACATACCCGATACGAAAACCTCGGCAATCATGCGCTGGCGAATCTTTTCGTCTGGCTCTTTGCGGATGCAATGGCATACGCGTAACGCTTCGTAAATCACCTGCTGTTTGAATTCAGGGTAAATCGGAATACGCCCGGCGTAATCATGATTCATCTTATCCAGCAGGCGGGTAATTTTGATGTAGTGCCGCTGATAGGCCAGGTTCTTCTCTCCAGTACGCGGCAGGCGACTGACGGACGCGCCGTGCAGGAAGTATTTGTACAGCGGGACTTCCGTGTAACGCGCGCGTTTAGCGTTAAACATAAACTCCGTCGTCCAGATAATATCCTGGTGGTGCAGGCCTGACAGAAAGGTTAGCCCAGCGTCGCGAATGGTTTGATGACGGTAAACCCCCATCCAGACCACATGCCGCCAGCGACGACTGGCAAGTGCTTTTCGCAGCCAGTCCGGTCCGCTCATGACGCCGGTAGAACGAATACGATCGGTGGGAATGGATGCCCATGTATGACCCGTTTCCGCAATACACCAGTCGGCGTTGCACTGGGCAACGTCCAGATTGTCCTGCAGCGCCATATTCATCAGCGTTTCGTACATTTCTGGATAGGCAATGTCGTCACCATCGACGTAAGCGATATACTCGCCCTTTGCTACCGCCATACCGGTATTTCGCGCCGCCGAGACGCCCCCGTTGCGCTGGTGCAGCAGATGGACGTGTGGATAACGATCCGCATACGCCTGAGCAAGCTCCGCCGAGTTATCCGTAGAGCCATCATTAACGATGATGATCTCCAGATTTTTCCAGGTTTGCGCGATCAGCGAATCCATACACGCAATGAACGGTTCACCCGTATTGTAAAGCGGCATAATGACGCTCAATAGGCCGGGAGTATAGGTCATATAAAATCCTGCCAAACAATGTAATTAACGGCAATTTTTAGCATATTACGCGGCAGAAGATCAGAGAAAGTTATTCTTATCTTTGACCTAAAATGCGTCGGACAAGCGGGATCTCGCCAGAAAAAAATCCCCGGGTATTTAATGAACATAAATATCCGGGGACGGCATACAGAACCCATTAATCAGAAACGGTTAATCCCAGCTCAGAATCACTTTCCCTGACTGACCTGAACGCATCGCGTCAAAGCCCTGCTGGAACTCATCGATGGAGAACCGATGGGTGATGATTGGCGACAAATCCAGACCAGACTGGATCAGCGCAGCCATTTTGTACCAGGTTTCAAACATTTCGCGACCATAGATACCTTTAATAAACAGCCCCTTAAAGATAACCTTCGTCCAGTCGACGGACATATCTGACGGCGGAATACCCAACATGGCGATGCGTCCACCGTGGTTCATCGTGTCCAGCATGGCACGGAACGCGGGTGGTGCACCGGACATCTCCAGACCCACATCAAACCCTTCGGTCATGCCCAGTTCAGCCATTACGTCGGTCAGATTTTCTTTCGATACGTTGACCGCGCGGGTAATGCCCATTTTACGTGCCAACTCAAGGCGATACTCATTAACGTCAGTAATCACCACATGGCGTGCACCAACATGTTTCGCGACCGCAGCCGCCATAATCCCGATAGGGCCCGCACCGGAAACCAGTACGTCTTCACCCACCAGATCGAACGACAGCGCCGTATGCACCGCATTACCGAACGGATCGAAGATTGAGGCCAAATCATCGGAGATATTGTCAGGGATCTTGAACGCATTAAACGCCGGGATCACCAGGTATTGTGCAAAGCAGCCCGGACGGTTTACGCCAACACCGGTCGTATTGCGACACAGGTGAGTACGCCCACCGCGGCAGTTACGACAATGCCCACAGGTGATATGACCTTCGCCAGAAACGCGATCGCCGATTTTAAAACCTTTAACTTCCTGGCCGATGCCAACAACTTCGCCGACATATTCATGCCCAACGACCATCGGTACTGGGATGGTTTTTTGCGACCACTCATCCCAGTTATAAATGTGAACGTCAGTCCCGCAGATGGCTGTTTTACGGATTTTAATCAGCAAATCGTTATGGCCGACTTCCGGTTCAGGAACGTCGGTCATCCAAATGCCCTCTTCCGCTTTCAGTTTGGATAACGCTTTCATTTCACATCCTCAGGCAATAACGCCCAGTTGTTTACCTATGCGTGTGAACGCGTCAACAGCACGCGTAATCTGCTCAGGGGTATGCGCCGCAGACATCTGGGTACGGATACGCGCCTGACCTTTCGGAACCACCGGATAGAAGAACCCGGTAACGTAAATCCCTTCTTTTTGCAGTTCACGGGCAAAGTCCTGCGCGATCACCGCATCACCCAACATCACCGGGATAATCGCGTGATCGGCACCGGCCAGCGTAAAGCCAGCGGCAGACATTTGCTCACGAAACTGACGTGCGTTTGCCCACAGGCGGTCACGCAGCTCAGCCCCGGATTCAACCATCTCCAGCACTTTAATGGACGCAGCAACAATCGCCGGGGCCAGTGAGTTGGAGAACAGGTACGGGCGGGAACGCTGACGCAGCCATTCCACGACTTCCTTACGCGCCGCAGTGTAGCCACCTGACGCGCCGCCCAGCGCTTTACCCAGCGTACCGGTAATGATGTCAACACGACCCATTACTTCACAGTATTCATGAGAACCACGACCGTTTTCGCCGACAAAACCGACCGCGTGGGAATCATCAACCATCACCAGCGCATCATATTTGTCTGCCAGATCGCACACGCCTTTCAGGTTGGCGATCACGCCATCCATCGAGAACACGCCATCGGTGGCGATCAGCACGTGGCGGGCACCCGCTTCACGGGCTTCTTTCAGGCGCGCTTCCAGCTCCTGCATATCGTTGTTGGCGTAGCGGAAACGCTTCGCTTTACACAGACGAACGCCGTCGATGATAGAGGCGTGGTTCAGGGCATCAGAGATAATCGCATCCTCTGCGCCCAGCAGCGTTTCGAACAGGCCGCCGTTGGCGTCAAAGCAGGAAGAGTAAAGGATGGCATCTTCCATACCGAGGAACGCTGCCAGTTTTTGCTCCAGTTGCTTATGGCTGTCCTGGGTGCCGCAGATAAAGCGCACCGAAGCCATACCAAACCCGTGAGAATCCATGCCCGCTTTTGCCGCCGCAATCAGTTCCGGGTGGTTAGCCAGTCCCAGATAGTTGTTCGCACAAAAGTTAATAACGTGGCTTCCATCTGCCACGGTAATATCCGCCTGCTGCGCAGACGTAATAATGCGCTCTTCTTTAAACAACCCTTCCGCACGTGCGGTTTCCAGATCGCTCGTTAACTGCTTGTAAAAATTCCCACGCATTGCAATTCTCCAGACTGGGCAAATTTCAGCACATATTACCCAAAGCTATACATTGATACGAGATGACGCATCACCACTTCTTCAAAATGAAGCATAAATCACGTGTACCCGCACGGCTTATCGGTGAATGGCTGAAGCCAGGGCCATGTAGTGATATGATAGAAGTATTCGTGTCTGAGATTGTCTCTGACTCCATAATTCGAAGGTTACATTTATGATCATCGTTACCGGCGGCGCGGGCTTTATCGGCAGCAACATCGTTAAAGCCCTGAATGATAAAGGCATCACCGATATTCTGGTGGTGGACAACCTGAAAGACGGCACCAAGTTTGTCAACCTGGTGGATCTGAATATTGCTGACTACATGGACAAGGAAGACTTCCTGATCCAGATTATGGCCGGTGAAGAATTCGGCGACATCGAGGCGATTTTCCACGAAGGCGCATGCTCTTCCACCACCGAGTGGGATGGCAAGTATATGATGGACAATAACTATCAATACTCCAAAGAGCTGCTGCACTACTGTCTGGAGCGCGAAATTCCGTTCCTGTACGCCTCTTCTGCAGCCACTTACGGCGGTCGTACTTCTGATTTCATCGAATCCCGTGAATATGAGAAACCGCTGAACGTTTACGGCTACTCAAAATTCCTGTTTGACGAATACGTTCGTCAAATCATGCCTGAAGCCAATTCACAGATTGTTGGCTTCCGCTATTTCAACGTCTACGGACCGCGTGAAGGCCACAAAGGCAGCATGGCGAGCGTCGCTTTCCACCTCAACACCCAGCTCAACAATGGCGAAACACCGAAGCTGTTTGAAGGCAGTGAAAACTTCAAACGTGATTTCGTTTATGTTGGCGATGTCGCTGCGGTAAATCTGTGGTTCCTGGAAAACGGCGTATCCGGCATCTTTAACCTCGGTACCGGTCGCGCGGAATCTTTCCAGGCCGTTGCCGATGCAACGCTTGCGTATCATAAAAAAGGCAGCATTGAGTACATCCCGTTCCCGGAAAAACTGAAAGGCCGCTATCAGGCGTTTACTCAGGCGGATCTGACTAACCTGCGCGCAGCGGGCTACGACAAACCGTTTAAGACCGTTGCCGAAGGCGTAACGGAATATATGGCCTGGCTGAACCGCGACGCGTAAGAAGAAACATGAAGATACTGGTGGTTGGCCCGTCCTGGGTGGGCGACATGATGATGTCGCAAAGTCTCTATCGCACGCTCAAGGCGCGCTTTCCCCAGGCAATAATTGATGTGATGGCACCGGCATGGTGCCGTCCGCTGCTCTCGCGCATGCCTGAAGTCAACGAAGCCATCGCCATGCCGCTGGGACACGGTGCGCTGGAAATCGGCGAACGCCGTAAACTGGGCCACAGCCTGCGTGATAAACGCTACGACCGCGCTTATGTGCTACCTAACTCATTCAAGTCAGCGCTGGTACCGTTCTTTGCGGGTATTCCCCATCGAACTGGATGGCGCGGCGAGATGCGCTACGGCCTGCTTAATGATGCTCGCGTGCTGGATAAAGACGCCTGGCCGCTGATGGTCGAGCGCTACGTGGCACTGGCTTACGATAAAGGTGTGATGCTTTCAGCGAAAGATTTACCGCAGCCACTGTTATGGCCACAACTGCAGGTCAGTGAAGGTGAAAAATCACTGACCTGTAGTCAGTTCTCGCTCTCAGCTGAACGTCCGATCATCGGTTTTTGTCCTGGGGCAGAATTTGGCCCAGCGAAACGCTGGCCGCATTACCACTATGCCGAACTGGCAAAACAGCTGATCGACGAAGGTCATCAGATTGTACTGTTTGGTTCGGCTAAAGATCATGAAGCCGGAAATGAGATCCTGGCAACGCTAAGCGTTGAGCAGCAAGCCTGGTGCCGTAATCTGGCGGGCGAAACGCAGCTGGAGCAGGCGGTTATTCTTCTCGCCGCCTGCAAAGCGGTAGTCAGCAACGACTCTGGATTAATGCACGTGGCCGCCGCGCTAAACCGTCCGCTGGTCGCTTTATATGGCCCCAGCAGCCCGGATTTTACCCCGCCGTTGTCGCACAAGGCTCGAGTCATTCGTCTGATTACGGGTTATCACAAAGTGCGCAAGGGCGATGCGGCAGAAGGCTATCACCAGAGCCTGATCGACATCTCCCCCCAGCGCGTACTGGATGAACTCAATGACCTGTTGTTACAAGAGGAAGCCTGACGGATGCGGGTTCTGATCGTTAAAACATCGTCAATGGGCGATGTACTGCATACGTTACCCGCGCTAACTGATGCGCAGCTGGCGATTCCAGATATTCAGTTTGACTGGGTGGTGGAAGAAGGGTTCTCTCAAATTCCCTCCTGGCATTCAGCCGTTGATCGGGTTATCCCAGTCGCGATTCGCCGCTGGCGTAAAGCCTGGTTTTCCGCACCGATTAAAGCCGAGCGTAAAGCCTTTCGTGATGCGGTTCGTTCACAGCAGTATGACGTGGTAATTGATGCGCAGGGTCTGGTTAAAAGCGCAGCTCTGGTCACTCGTCACGCACGTGGCATCAAGCATGGTATGGACTGGAGCACGGCCCGCGAGCCGCTGGCAAGCCTGTTTTATAACCGTAAGCATCACATTGCTAAACAGCAGCATGCCGTTGAACGTACGCGGGAGTTATTCGCGAAAAGTCTGGGATATGCCAAACCGCAGTCGCAGGGTGATTATGCTATCGCGCAGCATTTCTTGAACGATCTTAATGCTGATGCAGGCCAATATGCGGTATTTTTACACGCGACAACCCGTGACGATAAACATTGGCCGGAAGCCAACTGGCGGAAGCTGATTGGCCTGTTAAATAATGCAGGCATACGTATTAAACTGCCTTGGGGCGCCGCTCATGAAGAAGCACGCGCCAAAAGGCTAGCAGAGGGCTTTTCCTACGTTGATGTCCTGCCACGGATGAGTCTGGAAGAAGTTGCCGGTGTACTGGCGGGGGCAAAATTTGTCGTGTCGGTTGATACAGGGCTCAGCCACTTAACTGCCGCACTGGATCGCCCCAATATTACGTTGTATGGTCCAACGGACCCAGGGCTGATTGGTGGGTATGGGAAGAATCAATACACGCAGCAGAGCCATTCCGGGAAGTTGCAGGATCTGGATGCCAGCACCATCAACGCATCATTGCTTGATAATAATTTGCTTTAACTTTAAGAGATGAACCATGCTTCGCCAAAACATGTTTTCTCGCTTTATCGATAATACAAAAAATAGTCCATATGATTTTATATATCAGTTATTTTACACAGGACTCCTTGTCACCCTTGCAATGGTACTCGTCAATCCAGATGAAGCGCTGAAAGTATTTATTGCATGTGCAGCTCTGTCTCTGCCGCTGATTGGCAAAAATATAAAGCATGTATGCAGCAACAAACAAAATCTAGTTTTGCCTTGTATGTTACTGCTCTTCGGTTTACTCCAGATTATTTGGGTAGAAATATTTAAACAACCCGGTTCTGCCTTTACCGGCGCCTACCGTTCGTATCAAAACGGTGGCAAAGTGATGATTTTTGCCGCGCTGGTTCTCACTGCGTTAACTTCTCGCGCCCCCTGCGCAACTAAAACCCGTCTCACCAGCATCTGGGTTATTATTACGGCAATTGGTCTCTATCTCTTCGCTGGCTATCAGCTAGCCGGAGCACCGGATCCCATTGCCTACCGTGTGGCGCTCGGTTTTGAACACCAAACCGGTACAGCTTACGCCCTGACACTCATTGCATTATTAGCATCACAAGCCATTACTAACCTGACGCTAAAACACACCGTTTCGCTCTATCTATTACATTTTTTGATATCGCTGGCAGTCATCATCACCACACAAACCCGAGCAGCTATTCTGGTTTATCCGCTTCTCAGTATTGGACTATTTGTGATGCACTATCGTCATAATCGCGCCGTGTTATTAAGGGCGCTTTTGGCTTTCGTAATACTGGTAGGGATTGCCGCGATCCCCTTAAAATCAGTTATCGAAAATCGCTATCAGCATTTTTTGGTCGATTTGCACTCTTATAATCAGAGCAATAGCAATACCTCTATTGGCGCACGACTTGCGATGCAACGAGCAGGCATTGAGGCAGGGAAAGAACATCTTTGGGGGCAGCCACTTGAACTACGGGGTGAAGCAATCCAGCAGCTTGCTGTGCAAGACACCTCGTTGCAAGGAGTGCTTATATTTATTGACGTCCATCTGCATAATGAAATCATTGATACCTTTTCGCTGAAAGGCATCCCAGGGGTTGTTGTGCTACTCTTGCTCTATAGTGCTATGTTTTTAAGAGCTTATTGGCAACGTAGCCCTCTATTGTTCGTTATCTCAGGCGCTATCACTATCTATGGCCTGAGTGATTTATTATTATATGCTAAAGGTGAAGCCTTGAGCAGCGTGCTGGCATTATGCGTAGCGGCAATGCTGGTACCACGCACAACGAGAGAAAGATGCCATGACTAACGCTTCAGGTTATTTACTGAGCATTATTATACCTGTATACAATAATGCTGAGTTCATTACGGGTACACTGGCATCTATGCATCAGAGTATCACTGAAGAAGTTGAGGTAGTAATCGTTAATGATGGCTCAACAGATTTAACTGAAGAACGTATTAATTCGTTTTATCATGATAACAATTGCAGCAATATTAAATATATTAGCCAAAAAAACCAGGGCGTTGCAATTACCCGCAACGTTGGGCTTGCCCATGCGACAGGAAAGTATATTGGTTTTATCGACAGTGACGATATTGTCTGTCAGGATTATTTCTCTATTCTCCTCCCGAAGTTAAGGGACGAAAAATATGACATTGTCGAATTCAATTTAACCCGGGATATGAACAATCTGTATCAGGGTATCTCTGATATGGAGACTGCAGTAGTCCAGCATGAAATAATTTTAGCAGACGGCAACTACACCCCTCTATTGCCAACATTTCGTGCCGGCCAATGGCATCTTATGACAAAGATCTTCCACCGTGACGTTATTGGCAGCGATCGGTTTGAAGAACATCGTCGATATGAAGATATGATTTTCTGCCCCTTTCAATACTTTAAATGCCAAAAGATTTTAAAGATTGAGCATAAACTCTATTACTACCGAGTAAATAATAACAGCATTACCGAGAACATTATTGATAGTGATGCTGACAGTATTTTCTTTGCCATGCGAAAAATGTGCCATTACATCAATGAAAATAGCGCAAAGCGTACTGTTGCTACGTTGATGATCGTCAATTGTTTTTTGGAAGGACGCAAACTTTTACGTAAGAAAAAAGGCTATTATCGCTATAATGACAGTATGTTAAATGATATTAAAAACGCTCTGGAATGTAGCGACACACGAATTATCAAGAAAAAAGTTGTTTATAAAATGAAATACCCGCATATTGACCGTTATATTTCTGAGTTACGCTATAAAATAGTAACTGCCTGCAAGAACTTATTCCTTCGAAAGGGATTTTAACATGTTTGATAAAGTCGGCAGTGTTCTTATTTGCAAGCTAAAATTTTATGGCGACGTGCTGTTAATCACTCCCGTCATTGCCAGCATTCAGGCACGCTATCCAAATGCTAAAATTGATCTGCTTCTTTACAAAGATACCAAAGCAATATTAGCGGCTAATAAAAATATCAACAATTTTTATCTCATCGAGAAAAAGAAAGGTCTGCTAGCAACTGCAAAAAATTACTTGTCGGTACGCCAACAGCTGAAAAAAAATCACTATGACCTTATCGTTAACTTAACCGAACAATGGCCGATCGGCGCACTTATTGCGTCCTTACAACGCCCTTCCATTGCATTTGAACGTGATAAGAAACTATGGAACAACCTATTTTCAAGGGTTACACCATTTACGGGCACACATATTGTTGAACAAAATCTATCCATTTTAAAAGGTATTGGTTTTGGTGAAGCTGAGCTAAAGAGAGAAATGTCGCTTTGTTATCGTCAGGATGACTATCAGCATTTAATATCCCAACTGCCCGCACTACCTTCGCAAAAATATGTTGTTATTCAACCCACAGCAAGGCAAGCGTTTAAATGCTGGGATGATGACAAATTCGCCCATGTGATAGACCACCTGCATCAGCGTGGTCTACATGTTTATCTTACCTGTGGACCAGCATCCAGTGAGCAGCAGCAGGTTCAGCGCATTGCTGAGCTGTGTCAATCCTCCCCTGACCTGACGCTGGCAGGTAAAACGACCTTCCTGCAGTTGGCTGCGTTGATTGACCATGCTGTGCTTTACATTGGTGTTGATTCTGCGCCTATGCATATGGCTGCCGCATTAGGAATCCCCCAGGTCTGTCTGTTTGGTGCCACCAATTATCAACAGTGGAAGCCATGGTCTGATAAAGCCATATTGATTTGGGCTGGAAATTACCACCCGATGCCTTCCAGAGATGAACTCGACAGATCTAAAAAATACCTGACATGGATACCGGAACAAGCTGTGATTGACGCTATCGATACGGTACTTCATGATAGTGACAATGTTAAAGGTAATGAGAAAGCATAAATGGACAACAAAAATAACGTTATTAATATTGCTTACTGTACAGATGCCAATTATCTGGAATATGTAGCAGTGTCCATTATGTCTGTCATAATGAACAACCCGGGGCAAAACCTGTCATTTTTCGTTTTTGTTTATGACGTTACTGAAGAAGAAATCAATAAACTGCGTTCAACCAGCGATAAAATTCAGGTTTTCAATATCGAAAAGGAAGAAATTGAAAAATATAACAATGACTTTGCAATAAAACACCTGAACCGCTCAACCTATATGCGTCTGGCCGTACCGCGCTTACTGAAAGATAAAGTAGAACGCTTTATCTATTTAGATGCCGACACCCTATGTTTTGATAAACTCGATGATATTAACCAAATTGATATCAGCAACGTCATTTGCGCAGTCAGTCACGACTCACTCGATATTCATGATATAAAAAATGCTAAGCGCTTGGGTCTCAGTACTAATCATTATTTCAATGCCGGTTTCTTATATATAAACATTGCGAATTGGATCAAGTTCGACATTGAAAACAAAGCGAATACGGTACTATTTGAACAGGGTAAATCCTTACCTTATTTTGATCAAGATGCCCTGAATATTGCAATGGATGGCAACGTTACATTTATCGATAACCGATGGAATTTTTTGTTTAACTGGTTTAACGATCAGCAAAAAGATAATTTCTTCTATCAAAAAGATATCCTGCCGCGCATTATCCATTTCACCGGTGGAAGGAAACCCTGGTATAAAGAACATACTGGACTTTCGCAGCAACTTTACCTCTTCTACCACCATTTCACGCCATGGCGGAACACAGAAATGCGTTCCTATGCTCCACGTATGAGGCCTACTGATTATCGGGTGTACTCGCGCCAGGAAGCCAAAAGAAGAAATTACTGCGCTTCTATCAAATGGTATGTGAAGTATCTGAAGACAAAACTGCGTTAATAAAAAACTCCCTGACGGGAGTTTTTTTACTTACTTTTTATCTTTTCCAGCAAATAACCAATATAGCTGATTATCGAGGCGAAATACTTCCCTTGTAATCTTTCATGCCGTGATTTCTTCTTATACTGCTTTGGCGTTCTGGCAGGTAGCAATGGAACATCCGCCCAAGGGGACGCTTTCCACGCCTCCACAAAGTATTGTGCAGAAGGATAGTTAGCCCAAGAATTCCAGGGTTTAGTCACGCCAACATAATGAATAAGAATAGTATCTTGCGTGATAAAATCTTTATATCGCGAAAGATTTTTACTCTTTAATTCTTGTTTAATACCATATATTGCATCGTAGATTCGAGGCAGAAAAATCGTTTTACCCAGAAACATAATATTCAAAACATCCTGATCAAGGAACGCAAATTTCTTGGTTTTATCTAACAGGATAGAAAATGCTTTGGCGAAAAATTGTTGATCTTTCCACTCTCTTAAATTTGCAAAAATGACACCAGCATTAAAATATTGTTCATTAAATTCAGGAACGTTAAGTCGGGTTACCGCATATGAACGACTATCATCAACATCCTGGATAACTGCAGCAACATGATGATCAAACTGAATCTTTGTTAGCTCAATCAGTGATCCTTTACATACTACGTCGGCATCAATATACAGAAGATTGTCAATCTTTTCACTAAGATACTCAAATGCAATGAATCTAAAATAGGTTGCATAAGACCAGGCATTTCCACATGGCAGGACCTTTAATCCTTCGGCATTCATCACATAAACAGTTATATTCGTAGCAAACTGCTTTGCTAGTTTCTCTAGTCTTTGCTGATAATCTGAATCAATATAGTCAGTAAAAAGGTGAAAATGAATGTTGATATCTTGATTATGCAGTAAGACGGACGACATAGAGACCGCCGCCCCAAACATAAAATTCTGATCAACCCCCCAAGCGATATTGAGTTGCGGGTTTTGATTCGTTGGAGCACCAAAGATCTCAATGGTATCTTTGATAGACTGATGACAATCAAAATTCATGTACTACACCTTTTTAATATGCTATCTGATAATGAGTTGCACAACTATCTAGTGTGACCGTGCATTATGTAATTTATTTTTTATATACATAACATGACTCAGCACTGAACGGATATATTTTCGTTGTACTTTCTCATGTCGTGATTTCCGTTTATACAATTTCGCAGTATTTGCATTCAGCAAAGCTTTTTCCGCCCATGCGGATTTTTTATAAGCATCGATGAAGAATTTAGCCACCGGATATCTAGCCCATGTATGCCATGGTTTTGTGACGCCAACATAATGTATTAATACTGTATCATCGGTAATATAATCCTGATAAATTTTATCATTCTTATTTTTTAACTCCTGATCCACACCGTATATACAGTTAAAATCTCTTCTCAGGAAAATGACATTACCCACAAACAATATATTTAAAACATCTTGATCGAAATAAAGAAGTTCCTTCTGGCGCTCCTCTAATATTGAAAATGCCTTGGTCAGAAGCTGTTGCTCGCGCCAAACTTCGAGGTTTGCAAACACCACACCGGAGTTAAAGTACCCATTACTCAGTTCAGGAATACCGAGTCTGTTGCCGGATTTAATACGCACTTCATCGATATCATTGATGACAGCTGCATATTCCCCGCGGAAATTAATATCGGTAAGCTCTCGTAGAGAACCTTTACAAATAACATCGGCATCAAGATACAGTACGGAGCTTAATTCTGCGCTTAAATACTCAAACGCAAAATAACGATAGTACATTGCATAAGTCCATGCTTTCGTACTCGGCAGTTCGCGAAATGCCGTATTGTCGAATACGAGAACAGTCACTGTTGTGCTGTACATTTGTGTCAATCGCTTTACGCTTTCCAGATAGTCATCATCGATATAGTCTGTTGCTATATAGAAGTGGATATCAATATCAGGATTATTCACTAATACTGAGGTCATCGAGATACCAGAACCAAATAAAAAATTACGATCGACACCATACGCAATATTTAATTTTCTGTTATTTTCATGCGTAGAACTACCAATCACGTGTTTTTGAATAATTACTTTCTGGAAATCAATGTTCATAATAAAATAGCCTCAAAATTTATATATATTCTATAGCGCTTTTCTTATTGTTCTATGCTTTATTTTTTGCGCTTTCGTTACAGCTTGTTCAAACAACTTAACTTCCTGACGGAAGATTTCGCGTAGTGGCATTGCGAAATAAACGCGTAAAAACCGATAGATATCTCTCGATGTCAGCCCGATCTCAAGTGATGAAAAATAGAGCCCAATCAAATCCTTATCTCGCCAACGGCGCGGTACATGCTGACGTATTTGCGCACGATGCAGATCGATCACCGAGAGTTTGATATCCGCAATATCCGCAGGCATCGGCTGTTGGAGTAGGAAATGACAGATATAACAATCCCGATGATTCACTCCACCACGATGCATTTTACCCACCATTTCTGCCACACGGGTAATGATGGTCCGTTTTAATACAAAATTAGGACGTTCCACAGCCCAACTGGCACAATAATCTTCGAGGCTGATTGCTGGAGAGAGATCTTCAGTGATGATAAATGACGTGCGCTCTAATGGATTAAACCCTTTCTGTCCAAATGCCACACCGGTCATGGTATCCACATTCAGCTTTTTTAAACGATGAATAGCTAACCACTCTCGATCGGCACCCAGCACGGGCATGCGTAAAGAAATCAGGTTTTTCACCACTTCTTTGAGCGTAGTCCCATGATGATATTTAAGAAAATATCCCTTACCCATCATCTCAAAACGCAGGGTACGCCGCGTTTCCAACGCGCGAAAGACCTCACCATCCAATTTAGTGACTTCTGTAAACGGGTCTTTTCCTTGCCACTGTGTGGCAAATGGTTCTTTTAATTCAATCATTCTCAAAACCTAAAATGATATCTGCAGCCTTGTCAGCCAGACTGTAGAGATCTTCTGTATCCGCAAAATGCCGCGCATTATCGGCCCAGCGGCTTCTTTGTTCACTGTTTTGTAACGCATCCAAAAGTACCGTGTTCAAAGTATTCTGCTCAAACGGTTCAGGAATAACCACGCCACATTGGGCAGCGTTAATATAGCCCGCATACCCGCATACCTCAGTGGTCAATACTGGCAACCCAGCAACTACAGCCTCCAACAAGACAATACCAGCAGCTTCTTGAACAGCCGGATGAAGCAATAAATCAGCAGCAGACATCAATTCAGCAATATCATCTCGACCGGAGAAAAACTGTACGTGTTTCTCAATACCTAATTGGCGAGCCTGAACACGGTAACGATCGGCTTTATCCTGACCAATAACCATCAATCGCGTGCGGTAACGCATAGCCTCAGGTAAAGAAGCCAACGCCTGTAATGTTCTTGGCACGCCTTTACGTTTGAAATCAGAACCGACCTGCAGGAGCAGGACCTGATCGAGACCAATACCGTTTTTTTCTCTGACAATCTGCCTGCTGTTTTCAGGTTGCTGAGTGTACTTTCGGTCAGGGTAAATACCCGGTGGTAAAATACGAAAACGTGGATTTTCTGTATGATAATGATGTTTAAAATCGCCAATTTGTTTGTTGGTTAACATCAGTAAAGTGGTGTGGGAACCTTGCTGAAATACCGCCTTTTCAAAAGAAGAGTAATGCCGATATCGGCGCGTCAGCTTGTAAAAAAAACCTTTTTCACGGGCAACTTTTTCGGCATAACAGACGTCTGCGGCATAATACACATCCAGCCCAGGCATTTTATTAAAGCCAACTACACGATCAACAGGATGTTGGCTCAGATACTGTTGAACCCATTGATGATATTGCTCATTTTTCCCATGGTTGGTTCTGGATGTGACAGGAACGAGTATAACTTCAAGGCCTTCAGGGCGCTCACCCTGCCATTGTTGGGTGAAGATCTGAACATGATGCCCACGTGCAGCGACCGTCTGCGCAACCCGCAGAAAATCACGCTGCAATCCACCATAGGGAAAATATTTGTACAAACAAAAAGCAATGATCATGCATTAATATCCGCATCGCGTCGCCAGGCATGCCAAGTTGATACATAAGGGTGCTGTAATCCTTGATCGCGCTATTCAAAGATTACTTCACATGCTTCGAAGCGTTGATGGCTGCCAGCTATCAGAAATTGTGCAGTAGTATATCATTGATTATCACTCAATCCGAACTGAATATTTTTTGAGCAAAATTTAAATTACACATAAAAAACAATCAGATAATATCAATCCAGTTTCAACGAAATAGTCGTATCGCACGAGAGGTTAAGTCTTAGAATTAAACGTAAGTGGTTTTTTGAAAAGACCACTTGCTAAAGCAATGCCTTGCTAACACAAGCGTTTTGATACGACCTGGATAAAAATGATGGTAAAGCCACAGCTAAATACATAGAATCCCCAGCACATCCCTAAGTCAGCTACTATTATGCTCGAATTGCTTTACACCGCCCTTTTCTACCTTATTCAGCCCTTGATCTGGATACGGCTTTGGGTGCGCGGGCGTAAGGCTCCGGCCTACCGTAAACGCTGGGGTGAACGCTACGGTTTTTACCGCCGTCCGCTAAAACCAGGCGGTATCATGCTTCATTCTGTTTCCGTGGGCGAAACGCTGGCGGCGATCCCTCTGGTCCGCGCCCTGCGACATCGTTACCCTGACTTGCCAATCACGGTTACCACCATGACGCCAACTGGCTCAGAGCGCGTCCAGTCCGCGTTTGGTGCTGACGTTCAGCACGTCTATTTACCTTACGATTTACCTGATGCACTCAACCGTTTCCTGAATAAAGTTGACCCCAAGCTGGTGTTAATCATGGAAACCGAGCTATGGCCGAATCTCATTGCAGCGCTACACAAACGCCATATTCCTCTGGTTATCGCCAACGCCCGTCTTTCAGCTCGCTCGGCTGCCGGCTACGCGAAACTGGGTAAATTTGTTGGCAGATTGCTACGTCGCATTACGCTCATTGCTGCGCAAAATGAAGAAGATGGCGCACGCTTTATTACGCTTGGCGCAAAGAGTAATCAGGTAACCGTCACCGGCAGTCTGAAATTTGATATTTCCGTTACCCCGCAACTGGCTGCTAAAGCGATCACGCTACGTCGCCAGTGGGCGCCACATCGCCCGGTATGGATTGCCACCAGTACGCATGACGGTGAAGAAAGCATTATCATCGCCGCGCATCAGGCATTATTAAATCAGTTCCCCAATCTGTTACTGATTCTGGTTCCCAGACATCCGGAACGTTTTCCGGATGCCATTAACCTCGTACACCAGGCTGGACTAAGCTATACCACACGCTCCTCGGGAGAAGTCCCGTCTGCCGGTACCCAGGTAGTTATCGGCGATACGATGGGTGAGCTGATGCTGCTGTACGGTATTGCTGACCTGGCTTTCGTTGGGGGTTCGCTGGTTGAACGTGGGGGTCATAACCCATTAGAAGCCGCGGCGCATGCCATTCCTGTGCTGATGGGGCCGCATACTTTTAATTTTAAAGATATTTGCGCCCGGCTGGAGCAGGCAAGTGGATTGATCACCGTCACCGACGCCACCACACTGGTGAAAGAGGTTTCTTCTTTACTGACCGATGCAGATTATCGTAATTTTTATGGCCGTCACGCAGTTGAAGTTCTGTATCAAAATCAGGGCGCGCTACAGCGTCTGCTGCAGCTGCTGGAACCTTATCTGCCACCCAAAACGCATTGAGGCAAGTCATGCAAAAACGGGCGATTTATCCAGGAACCTTCGATCCTATTACTAACGGCCACATTGATATCGTGACGCGCGCTACGCAAATGTTTGATCACGTTATCCTGGCTATTGCTGCAAGTCCCAGCAAAAAACCGATGTTTACGCTTGAAGAACGCGTTGCGCTGGCACAACGGTCAACGGCGCATCTCGGCAATGTGGAAGTTCTGGGATTTAGCGATTTAATGGCAAATTTTGCCCGCGATAAGCAGGCAAACGTTCTGATTCGTGGCCTACGTGCAGTGGCAGATTTTGAGTATGAAATGCAACTGGCGCACATGAATCGCCACCTGATGCCACAGCTGGAAAGCGTCTTTTTGATGCCATCTAAGGAGTGGTCATTCATCTCATCATCGCTGGTTAAAGAAGTCGCCCGTCATCAGGGGGATGTGACCCACTTCTTACCGGCGAACGTTCACCAGGCGTTAATGGATAAGCTGAAGTAAACGCGTTATCTGCCCTATTTCTGACAGCGGCGACAATAGAATGTCGTGCGCTGGGCGTGCTTAGTCGCAACGATTGGCGCGCCGCATGCGCGGCAAGGCTCGCCTTCTCGCCCATAGACCTGTAACTCTTGTGCAAAATAGCCCGGCTTGCCGTCACTTTGCAGAAAATCCTTCAGCGTTGTCCCGCCCTGCTCAATGGAGCGCAGTAAAACCGCTTTGATGACTCGCACCAACAGTTCACACTCAGATATCGACAGCGATGAAGCCAGACGGTCAGGATGGATACCAGCCGCAAACAGCGACTCGCTGGCATAGATGTTGCCCACGCCCACCACCAGCTTGTTATCCATCAGCCAGGGTTTAATCGCTATTTTCTTCTTCGTGCATTTCTGCTGGAGATAATTGGCATTAAAATCGTCGCTCAGCGGCTCCGGGCCAAGATGCGCGAGAGCGTTGTGCCCTGCCAGTTCTTTGGTCCATAGCCAGGCGCCAAAACGCCGGGGATCGGTGTAGCGCAAGACTTTGCCATTGCTCATCACCAAATCCACATGGTCATGCTTCTCTGCCGGACGTTCTTCAGGAAGAATACGCAAACTGCCCGACATTCCCAGATGAATGATAATCCAGCCATCTGTTAGCTCTAACAGCAGATATTTCGCGCGACGCTGTACGCTAAGTACAGGCTTATCACTCAGGCGATAAATTTCTTCTGATACTGGCCAGCGCAGACGACCATTACGCACAATGGCGTGCAGAATCGTTGCGCCAACAAGATGCGGCTCAATACCACGGCGACTG
Organism: Citrobacter tructae; assembly: GCF_004684345.1. Classification (NCBI taxonomy): domain Bacteria; kingdom Pseudomonadati; phylum Pseudomonadota; class Gammaproteobacteria; order Enterobacterales; family Enterobacteriaceae; genus Citrobacter; species Citrobacter tructae. The sequence continues at coordinate 3,518,590 of NZ_CP038469.1, read as the reverse complement.
GTTTCGACTTCTGGTAATTCAGGCATAGCATCTCCGGCGGTGTATCAGATCTCATTAATATGGGGACGGCCAGAAAACAAAAAACCCCGCCGAGGCAGGGTTTTTCTTTACATCAAAGCGGAAATTATTTGATTTTCGCTTCTTTGTATAAAACGTGCTGACGGACAACTGGATCGAATTTTTTCAGTTCCAGTTTTTCCGGCTTAGTACGCTTGTTCTTCGTGGTGGTGTAGAAGTGACCAGTACCAGCAGAAGAAACCAGCTTGATTTTCTCACGAATACCTTTAGCCATGATTTATTTCCTCTTAGTACTTAGTACTTTTCGCCACGGGCACGCAGTTCAGACAGAACTGTTTCGATGCCTTTCTTATCAATTACACGCATACCTTTAGCAGATACACGCAGGGTGACAAAACGCTTCTCGCTCTCAACCCAAAAACGGTGAGAGTGCAGGTTAGGCAGGAAACGGCGTTTAGTCGCGTTCAGTGCGTGGGAACGGTTGTTACCGGTCACCGGACGCTTGCCAGTAACTTGGCAGACTCGGGACATGTCTATTCTCCAAAAATCAAATTAGCTCGAGCTTCGTATGGGGTATTGGCGCCTCGTCAGGCTTCTCAGCCCGGTTATCGCAGTTCAATACACTTAATCTGTCATACCGCATCAACGTTGGATACCGAATGAATGATTCCGTATATTCGCGAACTCTCGATTGCCAGGCCCAAATGCCAAACCCGAGATTCTCAAAGGTGGCGTAGTATACGCTGAGTCAGCGATGTGCTCAAGTCCCGAACAGACAAAGATCCCGATGGATCGCGTAAAGTGCGTTAAATCCAACCACGTTCTGCAAAAGAAACGTACTCTCCGCGCCCAATTACTAGATGATCAAGCACCCGGACATCCATGAACTGACAGCATTTCACAACACGCTCGGTGATAAGTTTATCTGCTTTGCTCGGCTCTGCACACCCCGAAGGGTGATTATGCGCAAGGATCACTGCTGACGCATTCATTTTTATCGCCTCACGGACAATTTCTCGTGGATGCACCTCTACGTGACTTAGGGTGCCAGAAAAAAGCGTACTGTGTTTAATCACGCGATGCTGAGCATCAAGAAAGATCACCAGGAAGATCTCCCGTTCCTCTTGCGAGAGCTGACTTTGCAGAAACTCACGCACCATTTCCGGACTCAGTAGCGAACGCTCCTCCATCACACGCACGTTATAGTAACGTTTTGCCAGTTCAGCAATGCCTTTTAGCTGAGAATACTTCGCCACCCCCATGCCTTGAACCTGGCTAAAATCCATGTAATCAGCCGACAACAGGCCATAAAGAGAACCAAAATGTTGCAGTATCTCTTTTGCCAGCGAAAGAACACCTGTACCCGGCGATCCGGTACGTAAAAAAAGAGCCAATAGCTCAACATCTGTAAGCGATTCAACCCCTAGCGCCATCATCTTTTCCCGGGGCATCAAACATTCCATCTCTTCCATGCTTCCCCTCCTTTAGTGCCCAGATGGTTGCATAACGCCAGCCACGAAGCGACGCACGGTTTTCACTTCTTCGTGATGCCTCGCAAAGTGAAGCGCCGGCAAAAGCACGACTCATTGCGGATTGTGATAAAATATCCGCCTTCTGGTGAAACCCAACAGGAAAGATCATGATGAGCCTGGCCGGTAAAAAAATCGTACTTGGCGTCAGTGGCGGCATCGCCGCATACAAAACACCCGAACTGGTACGCCGTTTACGGGAACGTGGCGCAGACGTTCGCGTGACGATGACCGAAGCGGCAAAAGCGTTTATTACGCCCCTGAGCTTACAGGCGGTTTCGGGCTATCCCGTGTCTGACAGCCTGCTTGACCCCGCCGCAGAAGCCGCAATGGGTCATATTGAACTGGGGAAATGGGCCGATTTAGTTATCCTTGCACCCGCCACGGCAGATCTGATTGCGCGTATTGCTGCAGGCATGGCCAACGATCTGGTTTCAACGATCTGCCTGGCAACGCCAGCGCCTGTTGCCGTACTGCCAGCTATGAACCAGCAGATGTACCGTGCCGCCGCGACACAGCACAATCTGAGCGTTCTCGCGTCACGTGGTTTGCTCATCTGGGGACCAGACAGCGGCAGCCAGGCCTGTGGTGATGTTGGCCCTGGTCGTATGCTGGATCCGCTAACCATTGTAGATCTGGCGGCGGAACATTTCTCGCCTGTCAACGATCTGCAACATCTCAACATCATGATTACAGCCGGTCCGACACGCGAACCGCTCGATCCCGTGCGCTACATTTCCAACCACAGCTCCGGAAAGATGGGTTTCGCCATCGCCGCTGCCGCAGCAAAGCGCGGCGCTAACGTTACGCTGGTGTCAGGTCCGGTTTCGTTACCCACACCGCCATTTGTTCAGCGCGTTGATGTGATGACCGCGCTGGAAATGGAAGCCGCCGTGCAATCTGCGGTGCAACAACAGCATATTTTTATCGGCTGCGCCGCAGTTGCTGACTATCGCGCAGAAACCGTAGCCCATGAAAAAATCAAAAAGCAGGCGACGCAGGGTGATGAATTAACAATAAAAATGGTCAAAAACCCGGATATTATCGCCGGTGTGGCCGCACTGAATGCTAATCGTCCCTTTGTCGTTGGGTTTGCCGCCGAAACGAATAATGTGGAAGAATATGCCCAGCAAAAACGTATCCGCAAAAACCTTGATGTGATTTGTGCAAACGATGTTTCGCTGTCTACTCAAGGATTTAATAGCGATAGCAACGCATTACACCTTTTCTGGCAGGATGGAGATAAAGTCTTACCGCTTGAGCGTAAAGAACTCCTGGGCCAATTATTACTCGACGAGATCGTGACCCGTTATGATGAAAAAAATCGACGTTAAGATTCTGGACCCACGCGTAGGGCAACAATTTCCACTCCCGACATACGCCACCTCTGGCTCTGCCGGACTTGACCTGCGCGCCTGTCTTGATGACGCCGTAGAACTGGCTCCTGGCGCAACCACGTTGGTGCCAACCGGGTTAGCCATTCATATCGCCGATCCCTCGCTGGCAGCAGTGATGCTACCGCGCTCCGGATTAGGCCATAAGCACGGTATCGTACTGGGCAACCTGGTCGGTTTGATTGATTCCGACTATCAGGGTCAGTTGATGGTATCTGTCTGGAACCGTGGCCAGGACAGCTTCACTATCGAACCGGGCGAGCGTATTGCACAGATGGTCTTTGTACCCGTCGTGCAGGCTGAATTTAATCTGGTGGAAGAGTTCGAAGCCACCGATCGTGGCGAAGGCGGCTTCGGCCATTCCGGGCGCAAGTAACCCGTAGAGAAGCATCCCACAGCGTAATAACGCAATAACATACCGCAAACACCTGTTTGCGGTCGCTGTGTGGATGCCTGCCTGGCAAGTGCTTATTTTCAGGGGTATTTTGTAACATGGTAGAAAAACAAACTGCGAAAAGGAATCGTCGCGAAGAAATACTTCAGTCTCTGGCGCTGATGCTGGAATCCAGTGATGGAAGCCAACGCATTACGACAGCAAAACTGGCAGCCTCTGTTGGCGTCTCCGAAGCGGCATTGTATCGCCATTTTCCCAGCAAGACCCGCATGTTCGATAGCCTGATTGAGTTTATCGAAGACAGCCTGATTACCCGTATCAATTTGATTTTAAAAGATGAAAAAGACACCAGCGCACGCCTGCGTCTGATCGTATTGCTGATTTTAGGGTTCGGTGAACGTAATCCTGGCCTGACGCGCATTCTGACCGGTCACGCGCTGATGTTTGAGCAAGACCGTCTGCAGGGACGCATTAACCAGCTGTTTGAACGCATCGAGGCCCAGTTACGCCAGGTTTTACGAGAAAAAAGAATGCGTGAAGGCGAAGGTTATGCGATGGATGAAACGCTGCTGGCCAGCCAGTTACTGGCTTTCTGTGAAGGTATGCTGTCTCGTTTTGTCCGTAGCGAATTTAAATACCGCCCAACGGACGACTTTGACATCCGCTGGCCGTTAGTGGCTGCTCAGTTGCAGTAACATTGTTGCCCGATAGCGGTGCGCCTATCGGGCAATTGATTTACACCCCAAATTCTTCCCGGTATGCCCGCACTGCGGCCAAATGCGCTGCCATCTCTGGCTTTTCTTCCAGGTACGCAATCAGGTCTTTCAGGGTAATGATTGAAATGACCTTGCAGCCATAATCACACTCTACTTCCTGGATAGCGGAAATCTCACCACGGCCCCGTTCCTGGCGATCGAGAGATATCAGAACCCCCGCCAACGTCGCGCCATTTGCCTGGATTATCTCCATAGATTCACGAATCGCAGTACCGGCAGTGATCACGTCATCCACCAGCATCACACGCCCCTGCAATGCGCTACCAACTAGGTTGCCACCTTCACCGTGGGTCTTCGCCTCTTTACGGTTAAAGCAGTACGGCAAATCTAAATCGTGGTGTTCTGCCAGCGCAACGGCGGTAGTCGTAGCAATGGGAATACCTTTGTACGCCGGGCCAAACAACAAATCGAAATCAATGCCGGAATCCACCAGCGCTTCGGCATAAAAACGGCCTAACTGTGCCAAGTCGCGCCCGGTATTAAACAGCCCGGCGTTGAAGAAATAGGGGCTCTTGCGCCCGGATTTCAGCGTAAATTCGCCAAACTTTAGTACCTGCTTGCTAAGCGCAAACTCAATAAACTGGCGCTGATACGGTTTCATGGATTCGCTCCTCATCTCACTTTATGACAGACAAAAAAAAGGCGACTCATCGGTCGCCTTTAAAATCAATTTTCTAACGCCGCCTTCTGCGTCGCTACAATGGATTCGATTCCCCCTCGGGCCAGCGCCAGTAGGGTGAGAAGCTCTTCATGGGTGAACGGCTCGCCTTCCGCCGTGCCCTGCACTTCAATAATACGACCGTCTTCGGTCATCACTACGTTCATGTCGGTTTCTGCCGCAGAGTCTTCAACGTACTCCAGATCGCAGAGCGCTTCGCCATTCACAATACCCACAGACACCGCAGCGACCATCCCTTTCATTGGGTTGGTTTTCAGTTTACCGCTGGCGACAAGTTTATTCAGCGCATCTGCCAGTGCAACGCAAGCCCCGGTAATCGATGCTGTACGGGTACCGCCGTCCGCCTGAATCACATCGCAATCCAGGGTAATGGTGAATTCACCGAGCGTCTTCAGATCAACAGCAGCACGCAGTGCACGGGCGATCAGACGCTGAATTTCCATGGTACGGCCGCCCTGCTTACCTTTCGCCGCTTCACGCGCGTTACGGGTATGGGTAGCGCGTGGCAACATGCCATATTCTGCGGTGATCCAGCCCTGGCCCTGGCCTTTCAGAAATCGCGGTACGCCTTCATCAATAGACGCGGTACACAGCACTTTGGTATCACCAAATTCGACCAGCACAGAGCCTTCAGCGTGTTTTGTATAATTACGGGTCAGGGTGACGGGACGCACCTGGTTGGCACTACGACCTGCTGGACGCATGATAAAATCTCCGGCTTGAAACGAATGTGGCTGCGCATTATACGGAGTTCCGACTGTTATTCCTATCCTGACAAGACAGGGATGGCTATAATCCCCCCATCTCATTTTTAAAACAGGAACGTCTATGATCCGCAGCATGACCGCCTACGCCCGGCGTGAAATCAAGGGTGAATGGGGTAGCGCTACCTGGGAAATGCGCTCGGTAAACCAGCGTTATCTGGAAACCTATTTTCGTCTGCCGGAACAGTTCCGTAGTCTTGAACCTGTTGTACGCGAACGCATCCGCACGCGTCTGACACGCGGTAAAATCGAATGTACACTGCGCTTTGAGCCTGATGCCAGCGCACAAGGTGAGCTGCTCCTGAATGAAAAGCTCGCTAAACAACTCGTCACCGCCGCAAACTGGGTCAAGATGCAGAGCGATGAAGGTGAAATTAATCCAGTTGATATCCTGCGTTGGCCAGGCGTAATGGCAGCACAGGAACAAGACCTGGACGCCATTACCGCTGAAATCCTTGCCGCGCTTGACGGCGCATTGGATGATTTTATCGTCGCACGTGAAACCGAAGGCCAGGCGCTGAAAACGTTAATCGAACAACGTCTGGAAGGCGTCAGCACTGAAGTGGCGAAAGTCCGTGCGCATATGCCGGAAATCCTGCAGTGGCAGCGCGAGCGTCTGGTTGCCAAACTGGAAGACGCCCAGGTTCAGCTGGAAAATAACCGTCTTGAACAAGAGCTGGTGCTGATGGCACAGCGCATCGATGTCGCAGAAGAGTTAGATCGTCTGGAAGCCCACGTCAAAGAAACCTACAACATCCTGAAGAAAAAAGAGGCTGTTGGCCGCCGTCTGGACTTCATGATGCAGGAATTCAACCGCGAGTCGAACACCCTGGCCTCCAAATCCATCAATGCCGAAGTCACTAACTCAGCCATTGAGCTCAAGGTATTGATCGAGCAAATGCGCGAGCAGATTCAGAACATCGAATAAGTCATCTCCTCACGTAGCCCGTCGATAAATGATGGTGCTACGTGTATTTTTCAGCTGCCAGCCTCTTTTACCACCACATCGGATTACATTTTCTCATCCTTTATTATCAGCATTTATAATTGAAAGTGCATGCCACCTTGTATTTATATCAAATTCGCATAAACCAGACTTATTAAAATCGTTTTACCTTAGAAAATTTCAATCGTGACAACACGCACAAATCGCTAAGCTTAGCCCCCAGAAAATCAGGGGGAATACATGCTGTTACACGTTTTATACTTAATTGGCATCACAGCTGAAGCCATGACGGGTGCACTGGCGGCGGGTCGTCGTCGTATGGACACATTTGGCGTCATTATTATTGCCACCGCGACAGCCATTGGCGGCGGGTCCGTACGTGACATTCTTCTCGGTCATTACCCTCTCGGTTGGGTGAAACACCCCGAGTACGTCATTATCGTGGCGACCGCTGCGGTGCTCACTACGATTATTGCTCCCGTCATGCCCTATCTGCGCAAAATATTCCTCGTACTGGACGCGCTGGGTCTGGTGGTCTTCTCGATTATCGGCGCACAGGTTGCACTGGATATGGGACACGGACCGATCATTGCCGTTGTTGCCGCCGTCACGACCGGTGTCTTTGGTGGCGTATTGCGCGACATGTTCTGCAAACGCATTCCGCTCGTGTTCCAGAAAGAACTGTATGCCGGTGTATCATTTGCCGCTGCCGTGCTGTACATCGTGCTACAACATTATGTTTCCAACCACGATGTGGTGGTTATCTCTACCCTGCTTTTCGGTTTTACCGCGCGACTACTGGCGCTGCGCCTGAAGTTAGGGCTGCCGGTATTTTATTATCATCACGAAGGTCATTAAGGTATAAAGCCGGTAATGTGCTGAGCGGCTAACCAGTTGCTCAGCGCGTTGACTTCCCGATTATCCCGCCACTGAATCACCTGCCTGGCACGACGTTCCCCCGTTGATGGAAGCAGCCGCCAACTGCTTTCGTCGCGCGCGTGTAATTGCCGCCATGAATTATCGCGACTGGCATTTAGCGCCGCCTGTGTTAGCGGTACGCCCATGGCGCTTACCCAGCGAGTAAAAGGACGCTGGCGTGACAGGTTGAACTGATGCCACAACCTCTCCCCTCTGCTTATCCCAAGTGCAGACTGTAATTGTTCCGGGGTTAATGCCAGCCAGGAAAAGATATGCTCAAAGCGATACACCTGATGAAGTTCCCGCCATCCCGCTTCACCGATCCCCTCAAGATCAAGTACCTCTTTTGCACTCAGCCAGACAAGTCGGGCAACAAACTGTTCCTGGCACTCCGGCGTGGCATAAAAACAGGTCAATGAATTGAAGTGGCCCTTTGGTGGCGTGGGTTTAGTACGCTGGGTGCTACGCCAGACAACCTCATCAATGCGAGGAATACCCTGCCCGGCCAGGCTTATCAAAAGATGATCGCCAGGGGCAATATCCCATTCGTTCCAGCGCCGTACAGAGCCAACATTGACGCGCTGCACCCGTTTATCATCCAGCATGACGGGTGCCAGTACGGCGACCACAGCAATTTTCCCACTTTTCCCGACAGAGAACTGAATATCCGTGACCTCTGACACTCGGGAGACCGGAGAGTATTTCCAGGCCACCAGCCAGTCTCCTTGTCCAGGTAACCAGTTTCGCGCTTGCGGCTCTTTTCCCATTCGCACCACCACACCATCCGTCACGAAAGGCAATTCAGAGGTCCACCACTGTGCACGGGCGCGCTCAACATCATCTGCATTTTTCACGGACTGGGTATAGTGTTGAGTGAAACTGAATCCCGCATCAGCGAGCAGTCTGAGTCTTTCCGGCATCGCCACCGGGCCATCAGGCCATGCCCAGATGAAAATGGCCAGGGAACGCAGCATTTCAGGATTACCCTGGCGCATCATTATTCCGGCCACCTTTGAGCGGGCATTCATTCCACCTCTCTTTTGTTGGATATGCCCCTCCTGCTGCAAAAATATCTCCCCCTGCAACGTACTGTTTGCCAGCAAGCCTTTGGTGGTATGCGGTACTGAAGGGATCAGGAGCACTTTTTGCGTCCAGTCTTCACCTTTTAGCCCATTTCCTCGGCTAATCGCCCCGATCAGATTGCCATTTCGATAAACCAGCGTTACCGCAACCCCATCGACCTTAGGTTGTACCCATACATCGCTGCGGTTACGCAACCATTGCTGCATAGCTTGCTTATCTGCAAGCTTACGGACACCGGTATGGGGAACAGGATGCGATATCGTCCCGTTGATTGGCGGGGCTGACGACTCGGCTTGAGCATCCTCACCAAAACAGCGCTGCCATTGGATTAGCTGCGCATTAAGCTGGTCATAAACGCCGTCATCTACGGTACTTTCACCCTGTTTCCAGTAACTCTCATTCCACTGTGTTATCTGCTGTTTTAGTCGTGAAATTTCCTCGTTTGCCCGGGCTGGCGACCAGACGGGACACGCCGCCCATACCGGCAAGTGCCATACCAGAATAATCAGCACCATGATTTTCCTTAACCCCATCACCACCTCCGCTGAACAATACGTTGCCCTGCAGGTATAGCGCTAAGTGTCACGAAAACAGAGCGGTAAAAACTCATCGTGCGAGCAGCTTTCCTGGCTTTTTCACTTATTGCTGCAAATCACCGGTAAAACAGGAAACTGGTACGCAAAACGCAATAAACATGCGCAAAAAGTGTGACAAGGGCTACGTCACATAGCGGCTACGTGTATAATAAGCCCGTATGTAGGCTCTCTTTCGACAATCACATACATAAGATACTCATGGCTCAAGGCACGCTTTATATTGTTTCTGCCCCCAGTGGCGCGGGTAAATCCAGCCTAATTCAGGCTTTATTAAAAACCCAACCGTTGTATGACACCCAGGTTTCTGTTTCGCACACCACGCGCGCTCCGCGTCCGGGGGAAGTGCATGGTGAACACTATTTCTTTGTGAACCATGATGAATTCAGAACCATGATTGGCAGAGATGCGTTCCTGGAACACGCTGAGGTATTTGGCAATTACTACGGCACCTCGCGTGAGGCAATTGAGCAAGTACTGGCATCGGGCGTCGATGTCTTTTTAGATATCGACTGGCAAGGTGCGCAGCAAATTCGTGAAAAAATGCCGCATGCACGCAGTATTTTTATTTTGCCGCCTTCTAAGATTGAGCTGGACCGCCGCCTGCGTGGCCGTGGTCAGGATAGCGAAGAAGTAATCGCAAAACGTATGGCGCAAGCTGTTGCAGAAATGAGCCATTACGCCGAATATGATTATCTGATTGTGAATGATGACTTCGATACTGCCCTGGGCGATTTGAAAACGATCATTCGCGCCGAACGTCTGCGCATGAGCCGCCAAAAGCAGCGTCATGACGCTTTAATCAGCAAACTGTTGGCAGACTGAACCCACATTCAGTATCATGCCCAGTCATTTCTTCACCTGTGGAGCATTTTAAGTATGGCACGCGTAACTGTTCAGGACGCTGTAGAGAAAATTGGTAACCGTTTTGACCTGGTACTGGTCGCCGCGCGTCGCGCTCGTCAGATGCAGACTGGCGGAAAGGATCCGCTTGTACCGGAAGAAAACGATAAAACTACCGTAATCGCGCTGCGCGAAATCGAAGAAGGTCTGATCAACAACCAGATCCTCGACGTGCGTGAGCGCCAGGAACAGCAAGAGCAGGAAGCCGCTGAATTACAAGCCGTTACCGCAATTGCTGAAGGTCGTCGTTAATCACAAAGCGGGTCGCCCTTGTATCTGTTTGAAAGCCTGAATCAACTGATTCAAAACTACCTGCCTGAAGACCAAATTAAGCGTCTTCGGCAGGCGTATCTCGTTGCACGTGACGCTCACGAGGGCCAGACACGTTCAAGCGGTGAACCCTATATCACGCACCCGGTAGCAGTAGCCTGCATTCTGGCCGAGATGAAACTCGACTATGAAACGCTGATGGCCGCGCTGCTGCATGACGTGATTGAAGATACCCCTGCCACCTACCAGGATATGGAACAGCTTTTTGGTAAAAGCGTTGCAGAACTGGTTGAAGGGGTCTCTAAGCTTGATAAGCTTAAGTTTCGCGATAAGAAAGAGGCTCAGGCCGAAAACTTTCGCAAGATGATTATGGCGATGGTGCAGGATATCCGCGTCATTCTCATCAAACTTGCCGACCGCACCCACAATATGCGCACGCTGGGCTCATTACGCCCGGATAAGCGTCGCCGCATCGCCCGTGAAACCCTCGAAATCTACAGTCCGCTGGCGCACCGTTTAGGTATTCATCACATTAAAACCGAGCTGGAAGAGCTGGGTTTTGAAGCGTTGTACCCAAACCGCTATCGCGTGATTAAAGAAGTGGTGAAAGCCGCGCGAGGCAACCGCAAAGAGATGATTCAAAAAATCCTCTCGGAAATCGAAGGGCGTTTGCAGGAAGCAGGCATTCCGTGTCGCGTAAGCGGTCGTGAGAAACACCTGTACTCCATCTACTGCAAAATGGTGCTCAAAGAGCAGCGTTTTCACTCGATCATGGATATCTACGCGTTTCGCGTTATCGTTCATGACGCCGATACCTGCTATCGCGTACTCGGCCAGATGCACAGCCTGTATAAACCCCGTCCAGGTCGTGTGAAAGATTATATCGCCATTCCGAAAGCGAACGGATATCAGTCTTTGCACACCTCGATGATCGGCCCGCATGGGGTTCCGGTTGAAGTACAAATTCGTACTGAAGACATGGACCAAATGGCGGAGATGGGGGTAGCGGCACACTGGGCTTATAAAGAGCACGGTGAAACCAGCACCACGGCACAAATCCGCGCCCAGCGCTGGATGCAAAGCCTGCTGGAACTGCAGCAGAGCGCCGGTAGCTCATTTGAATTCATTGAAAGCGTCAAATCTGATCTCTTCCCGGATGAGATTTATGTTTTCACACCGGAAGGGCGCATTGTTGAGTTGCCTGCCGGTGCTACACCTGTCGACTTCGCTTACGCTGTGCATACCGACATCGGTCATGCCTGCGTCGGTGCGCGCGTCGACAGACAGCCTTACCCGCTTTCGCAGTCACTTTCCAGCGGTCAGACCGTTGAGATCATTACCGCACCGGGCGCGCGTCCGAATGCAGCATGGCTCAACTTTGTCGTCAGTTCGAAAGCGCGCGCCAAAATTCGCCAGTTGTTGAAAAACCTCAAGCGCGATGATTCCGTCAGCCTGGGGCGTCGCCTGCTTAACCATGCCTTAGGCGGTAGCCGTAAACTGGCTGAGATACCGCAGGAGAGCATCCAGCGTGAGCTTGAGCGCATGAAGCTTGCCACACTTGACGATCTGCTCGCAGAAATCGGCCTGGGTAACGCCATGAGCGTGGTGGTAGCGAAAAACCTCCAGCAGGGTGACGTGTCGGCGAATGTTCCTGCACAATCCGGCCACGGTCATCTGCCGATCAAAGGCGCTGACGGTGTGCTTATCACCTTCGCGAAATGCTGTCGTCCGCTTCCTGGCGATCCGATTATTGCCCACGTCAGTCCGGGTAAAGGTCTGGTTATCCACCATGAATCCTGCCGTAACATCCGTGGTTACCAGAAAGAGCCAGAGAAGTTTATGGCTGTGGAATGGGACAAAGAAACGGAGCAGGAATTCATCACCGAAATCAAGGTGGAGATGTTTAATCACCAGGGTGCGCTGGCTAACCTGACGGCGGCAATCAACACGACCACCTCCAATATTCAGAGCCTGAATACTGAAGAAAAAGACGGTCGCGTCTACAGCGCCTTTATTCGCCTGACCGCCCGCGATCGTGTGCATTTGGCGAATATCATGCGCAAAATCCGCGTCATGCCGGACGTGATTAAAGTCACCCGTAACAGAAACTAATTTTCTACACAAAATCATTCGAATTGCATCAAGGCGGCAAACGAATGAATCCCCAGAAGCGTACTAAAGTACGTGGCTGGGGTGAGTGAGAGCAGCTAACGCCGAGGCGATTTGAAGGATGATGTGTATATGAATGAACAGCGCTATGCACGTATCCGCGAGATGCTCGCACGGCGTCAGCCCGATCTGACCGTCTGCATGGAGCAGGTCCATAAACCTCATAACGTTTCTGCGATCATTCGTACCGCAGATGCTGTTGGCGTACATGAAGTCCACGCCGTCTGGCCGGGTAGCCGCATGCGCACCATGGCCTCTTCTGCGGCGGGTAGCAACAGTTGGGTGCAGGTGAAGACTCACCGTACCATTGGTGATGCGGTTACACATTTAAAAAGCCAGGGCATGCAGGTTCTGGCGACACACCTCTCTGATAAAGCCGTCGATTTCCGCGAGATTGATTACACGCGCCCCACCTGCATCCTGATGGGCCAGGAAAAAACCGGCATTACTCAGGAAGCGTTAGACCTTGCGGATCAGGACATCATCATTCCCATGATTGGCATGGTGCAGTCGCTGAACGTTTCGGTCGCCTCCGCGCTGATTCTGTATGAAGCACAGCGCCAGCGGCAAAATGCTGGCATGTACCGACGAGAAAACAGCATGCTGCCACAAGACGAACAGCAGCGCTTACTGTTTGAAGGCGGTTATCCGGTGCTGGCTAACGTGGCCAAGCGCAAAGGTCTTCCCTACCCTCACGTAAACTCGCAGGGCGAAATTGAAGCCGATGCAACGTGGTGGGCCACTATGCAATCTGCGAGATAAACGCGATGAAAGGCCGTTTACTGGATGCCATTCCACTCAATTCCCTCACGGGAGTTGGCGCAGCACAAAGCAGTAAACTGGCGAAAATTGGCCTGCACACCGTGCAGGACCTCCTGCTCCACCTCCCTCTGCGTTACGAAGATCGTACCCATCTGTACCCAATTGGCGAACTGCTACCGGGCGTCTATGCCACCGTTGAAGGCGAAGTGCTGAGCTGCAATATCACCTTCGGTGGACGCCGGATGATGACCTGCCAGATCAGCGATGGCTCCGGCATTCTCACCATGCGCTTTTTCAATTTCAGCGCAGCGATGAAAAACAGCCTTGCCACCGGCCGCCGGGTGCTGGCATACGGTGAAGCCAAACGCGGGAAATACGGCGCAGAAATGATTCACCCAGAATACCGCGTGCAAGGCGATCTCAGCACGCCGGAATTGCAGGAAACGCTCACACCGGTGTATCCAACCACCGAAGGCGTGAAGCAGGCCACGCTGCGCAAACTGACCGATCAGGCGCTGGATCTGCTCGATACCTGCGCCATTGCCGAGCTGCTGCCGCCAGAGTTGTTGCAGGGCATGATGAGCCTGCCGGAAGCGCTGCGCACGCTGCACCGTCCGCCGCCATCGCTACAGCTCAGCGATCTCGAAACCGGGCAACATCCGGCACAGCGACGCCTGATTCTGGAAGAATTACTGGCGCATAACCTCAGCATGCTGGCATTACGTGCCGGGGCGCAGCGTTTTCACTCCCAGCCGTTGAGCGCCAACAACGCGCTGAAAGATAAGCTACTGGCGGCGTTACCGTTTAAACCAACGGCTGCGCAGGCCCGTGTCACCGCCGAGATCGAACGCGACATGGCGCTGGATATCCCCATGATGCGCCTGGTACAGGGCGATGTCGGCTCCGGAAAAACGCTAGTCGCGGCGCTTGCTGCCCTACGGGCTATCGCCCATGGCAAGCAGGTGGCGTTGATGGCCCCCACCGAGTTACTGGCCGAACAGCATGCGAATAACTTCCGCAACTGGTTCGCGCCGCTGGGTGTTGAAGTGGGTTGGTTGGCAGGTAAACAGAAAGGCAAAGCGCGCCAGGCGCAGCAAGAAGCCATCGCCAGCGGTCAGGTGCAGATGATTGTCGGTACGCATGCCATTTTCCAGGAGCAGGTACAGTTCAACGGACTGGCGCTGGTTATCATCGATGAACAGCATCGTTTTGGTGTGCATCAGCGTCTGGCACTGTGGGAGAAAGGTCAGCAGCAGGGTTTCCACCCGCACCAGCTGATCATGACCGCCACGCCAATCCCGCGCACGCTGGCAATGACCGCTTATGCCGATCTCGACACGTCAGTAATTGACGAACTCCCGCCGGGTCGTACGCCGGTCACCACAGTCGCCATTCCGGATACCCGTCGCAGCGATATTATTGACCGCGTGCGCAACGCCTGTACCCATGAAGGACGCCAGGCATACTGGGTTTGCACGCTGATTGAAGAGTCTGACTTGTTAGAGGCTCAGGCGGCAGAAGCCACATGGGAAGAGCTGAAACTAGCCCTGCCGGAACTCAATATTGGTCTGGTTCACGGACGCATGAAACCCGCCGAGAAACAGTCGGTGATGGCCGCCTTTAAGCAAGGTGAACTGCATCTGCTGATCGCCACCACGGTGATTGAAGTGGGTGTAGACGTCCCCAACGCCAGCCTGATGATTATCGAAAACCCGGAGCGCTTAGGTCTGGCCCAACTGCATCAGCTACGCGGCCGCGTTGGCCGTGGCGCGGTGGCCTCCCACTGCGTGCTACTCTACAAATCACCGCTATCAAAAACTGCGCAGAAACGCCTGCAGGTTCTGCGGGACAGCAACGACGGGTTTGTGATTGCGCAAAAAGATTTGGAGATCCGCGGCCCGGGCGAACTGCTGGGGACCCGTCAGACGGGGACGGCAGAATTCAAAGTAGCGGACCTACTGCGTGATCAGGCTATTATTCCGGAAGTTCAGCGCATTGCCCGTCATATTCACGAACGTTACCCGCAACAGGCGGTGGCGCTGATTGAGCGCTGGATGCCGGAAACCGAGCGCTATTCCAACGCGTGATCGATAAATAACGGCGGCGGTTGTCATACCGCCGCACGACGTTTATTGCGCAAAAATCGGCAACAGTAGATACAGCTTAATCACCAGCGCGTTGACGATATCGATGAAGAACGCCCCCACCATCGGCACGACTAAAAATGCAGTGTGCGATGGGCCAAAACGCTCGGTAATCGCCTGCATGTTGGCAATAGCCGTCGGCGTTGCGCCGAGACCAAAACCGCAGTGCCCGGCTGCCAGTACGGCGGCATCGTAGTTCTTGCCCATCATGCGCCAGGTGACAAATATGGCGTACAGCGCCATGAAGATCGTCTGCACAACCAAAATCGCCAGCATTGGCAGCGCCAGCGAAGCCAGCTCCCACAGCTTCAGGCTCATCAACGCCATTGCCAGGAACAGCGACAGGCTCACGTTGCCCAGCACTGAAACCGCACGCTCAAACACCCGATAAAAACCCATTAACGCCAGGCCATTGCTGAGGATCACCCCGACAAACAGCACGCAGACAAAGGTTGGCAGTTCCAGCACCGTTCCGACCAGCAGTTGCGCAACGATTTTGCCCACCGTCAGACAGATAGCGATCAGCGCGATGGTTTCAATCAGCACCAGCGAGGTGATCATGCGCCCGACATCCGGTTTCTCAAACGCGGTTGGCACGGCCTGATCGTCCGGCATACCGTCCGGCGTGGTGGAGTGTTTGACCAGATAGCGCGCTACCGGGCCGCCAATCAGTCCGCCCAGCACCAGACCAAACGTTGCGCACGCCATCGCCACTTCAGTGGCATTGGTGAAGCCATAGCGTTCAATAAACAGCTTGCTCCACGCGGCCCCGGTTCCGTGTCCGCCAGAGAGGGTTATCGAACCGGCGATCAGACCCATCAGCGGATCCAGGCCCAGCAGGGTCGCCATACCAATACCGATAGCGTTTTGCATCAGCAGCAGGCCAACAACCACAATCAGAAAGATACCTACCACGCGGCCACCAGCGCGCAGACTGGCGATATTGGCGTTCAGGCCGATAGTGGCGAAGAACGCCAGCATCAGCGGATCGCGCAGGGTCATATCGAAGTTCACTTCCCAGCCCATGCTTTTTTTCAGTACTAGCAGTGCGATCGCTACCAGTAAACCACCCGCAACGGGTTCAGGAATCGTGTATTTCTTCAGGAAGGGAACAGACTGGACAAGCTTACGTCCCAGCAGCAACACCAGGGTTGCCGCAACCAGTGTTGATAACGTATCGAGATAAAACATTTACAGCTCCATTAGTGCGTTTAGCACAATCACGCACGATGCATTCCAGACCGATTTTTAGCTCTTATTGAGTTTTCGGGGTGGATTTTAAGCAGAAAATGATGAAAAGTTATATAAAAATGTTTGTTTATCCGTTTTAAATATTAAGAATACCTGCTAGCAAACGTTTGCTTTTCTGCCCTGGTCAGATAAAATCACCGCTTTTCCACCATGGGATTGCCTCTGATGTCCGTTAACGCCGTAGAGCCAACAAATGCGCAACCGGTTGCGCAGGCTCACAACAGTGAACTGATTTACCGTCTTGAAGATCGCCCCCCGTTAGCTCAGACCCTGTTTGCCGCCTGTCAGCACCTGCTGGCCATGTTCGTCGCGGTGATCACGCCTGCCCTGCTTATCTGCCAGGCGCTCGGTTTACCGGCTCAGGATACTCAACACATTATCAGTATGTCGCTGTTCGCATCCGGCGTGGCTTCTATCATTCAGATCAAAGCCTGGGGGCCGGTCGGCTCAGGGCTGTTATCTATTCAGGGAACCAGTTTTAACTTTGTGGCACCGTTGATTATGGGCGGTACGGCACTGAAAACCGGCGGCGCAGATGTCCCAACCATGATGGCGGCATTGTTCGGCACACTGATGCTGGCAAGCTGCACCGAGATGGTTATCTCACGCGTACTGCATCTGGCGCGCCGTATTATCACCCCACTGGTTTCAGGCGTGGTGGTGATGATCATCGGCCTGTCACTGATTCAAGTAGGCCTGACGTCAATTGGCGGCGGTTACGCAGCCATGAGCGACAATACCTTTGGTGCACCGAAGAATCTGATGCTGGCTGGCGTCGTGCTGGCGCTTATTATTCTGCTTAACCGCCAGCGCAACCCATACCTGCGCGTTGCGTCACTGGTGATCGCAATGGCGGCGGGCTACCTGCTGGCTTGGTTTATGGATATGCTGCCGCAAAATACCGCGCCGGTGAGTCAGGACCTGATCATGGTGCCAACACCGCTGTACTATGGCCTCGGCATCGACTGGAATTTACTGCTACCGCTGATGCTGGTCTTTATGATCACCTCGCTGGAAACCATTGGTGATATTACCGCCACTTCCGATGTCTCCGAGCAACCGGTTTCCGGCCCGCTGTATATGAAACGCCTGAAAGGCGGCGTGCTGGCGAACGGACTGAACTCATTTGTTTCTGCCGTGTTCAACACATTCCCGAACTCCTGTTTCGGACAGAACAACGGGGTCATCCAGTTAACCGGCGTTGCCAGCCGCTATGTCGGTTTTGTGGTGGCGCTGATGCTGATTGTGCTGGGCTTGTTCCCTGCGGTCAGTGGTTTTGTACAGCACATTCCAGAACCGGTTCTGGGCGGCGCCACACTGGTGATGTTCGGTACCATCGCCGCATCCGGGGTGCGCATTGTTTCTCGCGAGCCGCTGAACCGTCGCGCAATCCTAATAATCGCCCTGTCGCTGGCTGTCGGATTGGGTGTCTCCCAGCAGCCGCTGATCCTGCAGTTTGCCCCGGACTGGGTGAAAAACCTGCTCTCTTCCGGCATTGCCGCAGGTGGTATTACCGCTATCGTTCTGAACCTCGTTTTCCCGCCAGAAAAACAATAAGCGAAGTGCGGCGTTGGTTCTGAATCAACGCCGCTGTAACGCTCTTTCACTATTCCCGCCTTGAGGATTGCGCGTAAATCGTGCATAACTTGACTACGTGTACTTTGCGGGATGGAAGACCATGAAATTTATTGGAAAGCTGCTTCTTTACGTGCTGATCGCCCTTGCAGTGGCGATCCTCGGCCTGTATTTTCTACTGCAAACCCGCTGGGGCGCAGAGCATGTCAGCGCCTGGGTCTCGGAGAACAGCAGCTACCATCTGGCATTTGATGCCATCGATCACCGGTTTTCTTCCCCCTCTCACATTCTCCTGGCAAACGTTACTTTTGGCCGGGATGGTCAGCCCGCCACGCTGGTAGCAAAAACGGTCGATATTGGATTGAGCAGCCGCCAAATCACCGACCCGATGCACGTGGACACCATTCTGCTACAAAGCGGTACGTTGAATCTTTCCCAACAGACCGCGCCGCTGCCATTCCAGGCCGATCGCCTGCAGTTGCAGGATATGGCGCTCAACAGCCCCGGCAGTGAGTGGAACCTCAGCGCTCAACGCGTGAATGGCGGCGTCATTCCCTGGAGCCCTGAAGCCGGTAAAATTCTCGGCAGCAAAGCACAAATTCAGCTCAGCGCCAGTTCGTTGACGCTAAACGACGTTCCCACCACTAACGTGTTGATTGAAGGCAGCATTGATCATGATCGGGTGACGCTCAGCAACATTGGCGCAGACGTGGCGCGTGGCGCATTAACCGGAGTTGCGCAGCGGAATCCAGACGGCAGTTGGGTTGTGGAGAATCTGCGACTGAACGATATTCGACTACAAAGCGACAAATCTTTGGCCGACTTTTTTGCACCATTAATGTCTGTCCCCTCCCTGCAAATTGGTCGACTTGAGGTAACAGACGCCCGTCTGCAAGGCCCTGATTGGGCGGTAACGGATCTCGATCTCAGCTTGCGCAACATGACGTTCAGCAAGGACGACTGGCAAACCCAGGAAGGAAAACTGTCGATGAACGCCAGCGAGTTTATCTACGGCTCACTGCACTTCTTCGATCCCATCCTCAACGCCGAGTTCTCACCGCAGGGCATTGCGCTACGCCAGTTCACCACCCGCTGGGAAGGCGGCATGGTCAGAACGTCTGGTAACTGGCTGCGTAGCAACAAAGCGCTGGTCCTCGACGATACCGCCGTTGCCGGGCTGGAATATACGCTGCCAGAAAACTGGAAACAGCTATGGATGACCCCCCTGCCGGCCTGGCTGAACAACCTGACGCTGAAAAAATTCAGCGCCAGCCGTAATCTGGTGATTGATATCGATCCAACATTCCCGTGGCAGCTCACCGCGCTGGACGGTTATGGCGCTAACCTCGGACTGGTACAGAATAATCAGTGGGGGGTCTGGAGCGGTAGCGCCACGCTCAATGCCGCTGCAGCGACGTTTAACCGCACCGACGTGCGCCGCCCTTCTCTGGCGCTTACGGCGAACAGCAGCACGATCAATATCAGCGAACTGAGTGCATATACGGAAAAAGGGCTGCTGGAGGCTACCGCCAGCATCTCTCAGCTTCCGCAGCGTCAGACACAGGTCAGCCTGAACGGGCGCGGCGTGCCAATGGCTATTCTGCAACAGTGGGGATGGCCTGCGCTGCCGATTTCCGGCGACGGCAACATCCAGCTCGCCGCCAGCGGCAATATGCAGGCAGATAAGCCGCTCAAGCCCACGGTGAACGGCCAACTGCATGCGGTTAATGCAGAGAAGCAACAGGTGACGCAGACCATGCAGGCGGGGGTAGTATCTGGCGGAGAAGTGACGTCGACCGAGGCGGCTCCAGGGCAGTGAACCCTTGCCTGATGGCGCTACGCTTATCAGGCCTGAGCATATACCTTCATGGGCCGGACAGAACGCTTTAGCGTCGCCATCCGGCACCATATCAACAAAAATTTAAAGGGTAATCGTCAGCTCACTGCCCTGTGGAGTGATGACTACACCCAGCTCGCTATCCAGGTGCGACCCGCATTTAATGCCGCCAATTTTCTGAACATTACGCAGGCACAGCGTCCAGTTACGCGCTTCACCGACACCTTGCACGGTGATGGTATTACCCACACGTTTCGCATTCAGCGTGAAGATAACCGAGCCGTCAGCCGCCGGGACTTCACAAATCGCTTCCCTGCCCTCTTGCAGGTGGAACAACTGGAATGCCGTCCCTTCGTGCCAGGCGTAATCCGGCTTCTGGTTATTGCTGCCCAGCGCCAGCAGGGTGTTTTCACGCACGTAGACCGGCAGACTCAGGAAGTCGTGCTGCTGTTTATGCCAGCGGCTACCCGCCACCTCATCGTTGCGCCATAGGTGCGTCCAGCGTCCTTCCGGCAAGTAAAACTGCACATCGCCCGCCTCACTGAACACCGGCGCCACCATCACACTATCGCCCAGCATGTACTGACGGTCGAGGTAGTCGCACGCCGGATCGTCCGGGAATTCCAGCATCATTGCGCGCATCATTGGCGTTCCGTGCGCACTGGCACGGGCCGCTTCGCGATACAGATACGGCATCATGCGGCATTTCTGCTCGGTAAAGTAGCGCACCACATCGCAGGACTCGTCGTCGTACGCCCACGGCACACGGTAAGATTTGCTGCCATGCAAGCGACTATGGCTGGAGAGCAGCCCGAACGCACACCAGCGTTTGTAGACATGGGTTGGTGCGGTATTTTCGAAGCCGCCGATATCGTGGCTCCAGAAACCAAAACCGGACATACCGATGGATAAACCACCTCGCAGGCTTTCCGCCATCGACTCGTAGTTGGCATAGCAGTCACCGCCCCAGTGCACCGGAAACTGCTGCGCTCCCACGGACGCAGAACGGGCGAACAGTACGGCCTCTTCTTCACCCACGGTTTCTTTGAGTACGTTCCACACAAGTTCGTTGTAGATATATGCATAATGGTTGTGCATTTTCTGTGGATCGGAGCCGTCGAACCACTGGACATCCGTTGGGATGCGCTCGCCAAAGTCAGTTTTGAAGCAATCCACGCCGATGTCCACCAAGCCTTTCAGCTTGTTGGCATACCATTCACAGGCTTGTGGATTGGTGAAGTCATAAATCGCCAGGCCAGGCTGCCATTTATCCCATTGCCACAGGGAGCCATCCGGGCGCTTGAGCAGATAACCTTTCTCTTTTAGTTCGTTGAAAATCGGTGATTTCTGACCGATATATGGGTTAATCCACACGCAGACCTTCAGCCCTTTCTCTTTCAGGCGGCGGATCATGCCTTCCGGGTCCGGGAAGGTCAGCGGATCCCACTCGAAGTCGCACCACTGGAAGGCTTTCATCCAGAAGCAGTCAAAGTGGAAAACGTGCAGCGGCAAGCTGCGTTCAGCCATGCCGTCGATAAAGCTGTTGACCGTCGCTTCGTCGTAATTGGTCGTGAACGACGTGGTCAGCCACAGGCCGAACGACCAGGCTGGCGGCAGCGCCGGACGGCCCGTGAATTGGGTGTAACGGTTCAACACGTCCTTCGGCGTCGGGCCGTCGATGACGAAGTATTCCAGATACTCGCTTTCCACGCTGAACTGCACTTTCGACACCTTTTCAGAGCCGATTTCAAACGACACGCACTGCGGATGATTCACCAGCACACCGTAGCCACGGTTGGTGATATAGAACGGGATGTTCTTGTAAGATTGTTCGGTACTGGTACCACCGTCGCGGTTCCAGGTTTCTACTGTTTGCCCGTTACGCACCAGCGCGGTAAAGCGTTCACCCAGACCGTAGACGGTTTCGCCGACACCCAGATCCAGGCGCTCGAACATATAGTTGCGCCCGCTGTTGGTATCCTGGGCATAGCCGTTGTTTTTTAGCTGGCTGCCCGTGATACGCTCGCCATTACGCAGGAAGTCCAGTGACCAGAACTCACCTTTGGTGACGCGCACGCTCAAGTTACCGCTCTTCAGTTCGGCAAAGTCGGCGGTGTTGTGCATCTCGACCTTCACATCCTGCAGCACATTTAGCGGGTAATGCGGGCCGGTATCCAGCGCCCCCTGAAAGTGCTCCATACGCACGCCCACCACGCCTTCCTGCGGTGAGAAGAAGCGCAGAGTAAACAGCGGCGTATCCAACTGCCAGGTACGTTCACGCACGTCGCGCGGCGCAACATAGACAATCATCTCATTACCTTGCTGTTCAACCTCAAACACCTGAATCGGATTGATCAAATTTAGGCCGGGTTGAATCAGCCAATTTCCATCGCTAATTTTCATCGTCGGTTCCTTAGTTCTGTAATTCTTTCGTCGTAAAATCCTGCTGATTGCGACGCGCACCCTGAGCCAGTTGACTCATGACTTCAGTCAGATACGGGGTTTTCAGGGTGTAGAAGCGTTTGGCAATCACGGCACTCAGCAGGTAGCAAATAGCCGGGACAATGGTGAACAGTCCGATGATGATGCTAATAGTGGCGCTGTTCTGGGTTTTCGCTGCGGCGTCGTAGCCACCACCTGCCAGCATCCAGCCAATCAGCGCCCCACCGAACGCCAGGCCCAACTTGAGCACAAACAACGTACCTGCAAAGCTGATCCCCGTTAGACGTTTACCGTTGCACCACTCACCGTAATCAACGGTGTCGGACATCATCACCCACTGGATCGGCGTGACGAGCTGATGCAGTACGCCAATCACGAAGATAAAGACGAACATGGTGATATTGGCGTGCATTGGCACAAAGAACATCGCCAGGCTGATGACCGCCAGCAGAGCGTTCGTCCACCAGAAAACACTGACTTTGCATTTCCAGTCAGTCAGCGGTTTTGCCAGCGCAGAGCCGATCAGGTTGCCGACGCAATAGGTGGTAAGGAAGGCAACAAACACTTCTGGCGTACCCAGGATCCAAGTGACGTAATACATCATCGCCCCGCCGCGTACGCACACGGCCAGGATATTGAGAATGGTAAGAAGGCCAACGATACGCCACTGATCGTTCTGCCAGATGTCGCGCAGGTCTTCACGCATCGAGGTGCTGCTCGGTGCCGCCTCCACGCGTTCTTTGGTGGTGAAGAAGCAGAATGCCAGCATCAGAAATGCCACCACCGAGAGCACGGCAATCCCACCCTGAAAACCCAGCGCTTTATCTTCACCGCCAAGCAGATTCACCAGCGGCATCATCAAGACGGTGGAGAACATGCCGCCCGCCGTCGCCAGCACAAAGCGCCAGGACTGCAGGGAGATACGTTGCGTTGGGTCATTAGTGATGACGCCGCCCAGCGCACAGTAGGGGATGTTCACTACGGTATAGAGCAGGGTCAGCAGCGTGTAGGTAATTGCAGCATAAACCATTTTACCGTGCAGACTGAGGTCCGGCGTACTGTAGGCGAGCACACAAACCAGGCCAAACGGCAGTGCGCCAAACAGCACCCACGGGCGGAATTTCCCCCAGCGTGACCGTGTACGGTCGGCCAGCAGTCCCATACAAGGATCTGAAATAGCATCCAGCGCGCGCGCCAGTAAAAACATCGTGCCGACAAAACCGGCAGGAATGCCAAAAATATCGGTATAAAAGAACATCATATAAAACATTACGTTATCGAAGATGATGTGGCTCGCCGCATCCCCCATCCCGTAGCCAATCTTCTCTTTAACGGACAGAATTTCATTTTTCATTACGCATCCCTAACGTTCTAAAAGCTCTCTGAAATCGGTTACAGTTCTTGTAAACCATCCCTGCAAGCGAGAATATTCCGATATCTCGTTATCAAATTACGATTCTTGTTTTCTGTGATCGTGGTAGCGTCAAAAAATAACTATCACTGTAACTTATGGATTTTTCGGGGATTTATATGAAATCGATCATAGTATGAGGAAACGGAAGTTAAAAAAGTAAGTGAGGGGGTGTGGAAACCTCAGGAAGTAGCTATAATGCGCCCCGCCTCCATGTAGCAATCGAGGCGCGGAAGATCGTCATCTCCGGTGAGGTGGCTGGACTTCAAATCCAGTTGGGGACGCCAGCGTTCCCGGGCAGGTTCGACTCCTGTGATCTTCCGCCAAAGTTCCTCCCCTGAATTCCCCCACAATCAATAAATCCCTCATATTACCAGTCATTGCAATCAGTTATGTTCTCCTGAGGTCAACTCATGTTTACCAGAATCAAGTATATTCTGGGGGCATTGTTGGGGGCATAAAAAATTCCCCCATTTTGAGTTGCCCCCAATGAAGTTAACAGCCCGCCAAGTTGATACTGCTAAACCGAAAGAAAAGCCTTCAAGTTATCTGATGGCGGTTGCCTCTACCTTGAGGTAGCGACCAGCGACTCACGTTACTGGCGTTTGAAATACCGTTTCAGCGGCGCTTGCAATGCGACGTTATATTCAATCCACCGGTGGCTTAATATTTTGGGGTTAACCTGAGAATCAGGGATGAAAGGTTGTTTTTAACCCTTTTATTTTGATGGTTAATGCGGTATGTGTGAGTATATGTCGGTGGATAAAATCGACGATGAATAAGGGCTTATTCATTCGTACCGGCAGAAAAAGGAAAATCAAACATGGGTAAAAATAATAAAGAAGGCACGACTTATTACCGGCTCTTATGGGATGAAAATAGTCAGGTTTATTATCCGACCGCCTTACATCCGAGCGAAAAAAATCACACAGCCGTGTTTCTAAAGACCCCGACCAAAGTTATCCCGGTTATTTTTCTGCCTGGCGTCATGGGATCAAACCTGAAAAATGCAGGTGGTGAGGTCTGGCAGTTCAGTGTTTCATCACTTAAAAAATGGCCGTTTGCCAGCCCGGAAAAAAGGAAGTTACTTCTTGATCCGAAGACCACCACGGTGGATGACAGCGGCGAGATTTTTAACGAGGGGGCGGAGGGCAAAAAATTTCCCTCCCGCCGGGAGCGGGGATGGGGGAGCGCGTTTTACAAAAGTTACGGTGAGGCGCTCGACAAGATTCAGTACCTGCTCAATGACGACGATATTCTGGTGGATAACTTTTTCAGGGACTATCAGCAGAAGACGTCCCGGCAGCAGTTTGTTGGCGTTGATCTGGGGGCTGAAAAAGGGGAGTCGGCGCTCACGGATGCAGAGGTGGATCACAGCTACAAGTTCTTATACCCGCTGCACGTCTTTGGTTATAACTGGCTACAGTCCAATGCGGATTCGGCGGCGTTGCTGGAAAAATATATCACCAAGGTGATGGGGACTTATCACGGTCGGCTGGTGGTGAACAAGGTCATTCTGGTCACCCACTCGATGGGTGGGCTGGTTGCCCGGCATTACTCAGAAAACATGGGTGGGCAGGCCAATATTCTGGGGATCGTACACGGTGTGATGCCGGACCTGGGTTCACCGGCGGCGTACCGACGGATGAAAATCGGGGAACGGGGTATTATCGGCATGATTATTGGCGACAATGCGGAGAAACTGATGCCGGTACTGGCCCAGTCCCCCGGTCCGCTACAGCTGCTGCCGGGCATAACCTACGGGCCTGGCTGGCTGAGGCTACAGAGCAGCAGCGGTACGGAGTCCCTGCCAGAGAGCGACCCGTATGAGGAAATTTACCTGAACAAAACGGCTTGGTGGCGGCTGTGTGAGCAGGATTTGCTGCTGGGAGATACTGACAGTGAGTGGACTGCTTTCCAGGACAGGATAAAGCGGAATGTATATAAATTTATCGAAGAACTGAATGGAAAATACCATCCGCAGACCTGGCTATTTTACGGTGCCAGTGCCAACAATCCATCAGATGCATTCCTGACGTGGAAAGAGCACATCCCTCAGCGTGTGCAGGCAGAGCTGAGTAGCCGGAAAGATGCAGGGAAACCCGTCGACCTGTCCCCGTTAAGAACACATGGGCTGATATCGGCCGGGACGCCAGGTGACGGTACCGTGCCGGTCACGTCTGTCCGCACTTCGTCCCCCTGTATTCAGGCCGCGCTGGCCACGAACGTTGACCATGAAGGGGCTTACGCCATTGACCCTGTTGATCGCTCCCGTTCGGTCTACAGCGGCCTGTCTGACGCCCTGGTGTTCACGGTACGTTCGGTGGTGAAAATCGTGCAGCAGGTACCGGTGTCATGAAAAAACTCCCTCTTGGCTGGTTCATTCCACTGGCGATGGTGCTGCTGGCGGCTGGATTTTATATTCACAATTATGTGACGTTTGTGCACACGCCTCCGGCGTTAACGGACAAGGAAAAACGTATGGTCGATACTCTGTTTGCCACCACCAAAGCCCAGTGCGTGGGGCGCTATGTTTTTGAGGTGCCAGCCTCTTTTGAAAACACCCTGACGGATCGTGCTCAGATTAATGAGGTTCGCATCAGCAGCCAGCGGCTCTACCGCCCGGCGTTTGAACAGCGTATCCAGCTGCGGGAGAAGGCACTGGAAAACAGCCATACCGTCGATGTAGTCGATCAGCCTTTTCTCAAGCAGGTGTACCGGCTGAGTGATAATGCGGTGATATTTGACCGTAATGAAAATGAGAGTGTGCCGGGTTTTGGGCGCGTTCTGGAAGGTCATCTGTACGTTGATGGGGTGGCGTTCATACTGAACTCCGAAATCAGAGATGTATCGGATCCCAAATACAAGCAGGACCGCATTGAGTATCTGAATTCAGGGATGAGAGAAGATCAACTTAACAATAAACCTCAGAAACTGGCTGAGTTACAGGATTTGATGTCCCGTCTGAGCGGGAGAAAAAACGATGAAATCCCGACGCAACCGGGAACCTGTATTTCAGAAGGGTTTATCCGCGACGGGAGCGAGAAGCCGAAGGAAGATATTACCTTTGTCTATCCGCATAATTCGGTCTTTTCTTTTGTTGTCTGGAGCAATAACGCCTTAAAAGAAAGTTCAACTATGCTGGAGCGAAGCGATGAAATTCAGCCTTATCTGACTGGAATTAATGCGCGGACATTGCGTAAGGGGAAAGTACAGATAGCGGGTTTTGATAGCAGCGAATGGCTTAACACTGCCCCGTCAGAAAAATTTCCAGAGAACCCATCTGCCCAGTTATTGTTTACTGCGGTAGCTAATGAGAAAACAGCGGATTTCAGGCATCCAAATCTTGACCTGACATTAAGCAATCATGCCCTTCCAGCGCCGGCTTACAGTGATGCTGAACTGGTCGATATATGGGATCGTATCACCCACACTTTCCGTATCAGGAATAATGCATTCTGATTTGGCTGTATCGTCCTGATGGTCTATGGCGAGCAGGAGCAACGGTTGCAAAATGAGCTGAAAGCGCCAAATCAGAAGCTGAATAGAATTGGAAGCACACTGGCGACTCTCCAGTGAAGTACGGTTGAACCTGTAAGCGTTACTTACAGGTTCACTTAATACCGAATGGCGCTAACGCTTATCCAGCCAACAACTCCCCCCCAACAATAAATAAAGCCGCCGATCGGTTAATCAGCGGCTTTCTCTATTACCAGCACTTACATCAGAAGTTATATTTCACGCCGAGCATACCGCGGGTATCGCTGTAGCCTTTGTCGCCTATCTGTTGGGCCACGTTGCTCCACACGTTGAGTCGCGGGGTGATTTGACCTTCTACGCCGACTTTCAGCTCACCAATATTCTTCGTGCCGCGCATGTCGTTGCTTACATCGTCCATCTTCACGCTGGCGGTCTGAGTGTTGTGGATCCAGTTGGCTTCCACAAACGGCTGGAACTCACGGGATTTACCGTCATCGATGGCATTGTGGCCGTTGATAAAGGCTTTCACACCCAGACGGGTCATCAAGTTGCCATCGGTGTCATCCTTCACGCGGGTACCGTTCACTTCGCGGTGGTTGTCGGCCTGCACGTCCATCCATACGACTTGCGCTTTCGGTTGCAGCCAGTAACTGTTGCGCTCGTTTTCACCCAGTTTAAAGCTATAACCCGCTTCGACCGAAGCAGTGATCCCGCTGGATTTATATTTCTCCGTCGCCTGCTCCTGGCCCATCACTTTGTTATCAAACCAGTTGTACAGCATCCAGGTATCCACATAGGTGCCGGTTTTGTCTGCGTCATTGGCATACCATGTGCCGTACAGCCCTACGCTGTAACCGGTGACCTGACCACGTGAATGGTAGCCGGTCAGGCTGGACTGCGTGCGGTTCTGGCTGTTGGCGTAACCAGCCATTGCGCCGATGTGCCAGCGGTCGAGGCCGTCGTGACTCCACTGCGCCAGGTCGCCACCTAACTGCAATACATAGCTGTTGCTTTGGGTTTTTAACTGCCCGCTACCATCTTTGAAGCGGGTATGCGCGCCGACGTTACGCATCCACATGCTGGTGACTTTTTTCTCGCCCGTCAGCATGTCGATGTACTGCGTCTCTCCCAGACGATCGTGCAGTCGGGTCATGAACAACGTATTAGCGGCATAGTTGTTAGCCAGATAACTGCCTGCTTCCGGGCGGTATTGCTGCTCTGTTACCGGAGGTGCTACAGGTACTTCCGGCTCAGGGATAATCGGATCGACCGGGTCTGGATCAACCGGACCTGGGTCAATAGGATCAACCGGGTCAGGGTCAACGGGATCAGGGTCAACCGGATCGACGGGGTCCGGGTCCTCCGGATCCGGTGGGGCAGGAATAAAGCTAGTCAGATACCAGTTGTTGCCCTTTTGCACAACGTTATAGTCGTACGCACCGGCAACAATACGGCCCGCTTTCTCAAAAGTACCGTCAGAATTACCGGCCACTTCGATGATCTCAATGCCTTCAACGGTCTGCGCCCCAGTTCCGCCTATGTTGTTCACCGCCACAAAAGCGTTACCCGCGGTGTTGCCGAGCACTTTCAGCTTGTCGGTTTCAGAAGCATCGTCATTCAGGACGGTATTGAAAACCAGCTTACCGCCGTTGCCGGTGAAATCCTCATTGATGGTAAGCGTCTGCCACGGTTCGCCGTCAGCATGCCCAAAGTTCACCACTGACCCGCCGTTCAGCGTCAGGTCGGTGAGTGTTGAGCTGTTGGTCATGTTCCAGGTCGCATCATTCATTTGCAGCGAGATCACGCCCGTCCCGGCAGTAGCGCTGGTGATGTATGATGCTCCGCTCCACAACGAATTGTCGGTCATGTTGAGCTTAATCGTACTGTTTTGCTGTGGCAGGCTGCTGGTTGCGGCAGTCGCACCGGCAGCATGAAGATCGCCGTCGATGAGGAAACGCCCGCCAGTAGAGCCATCGACAATGCCGCCCGTTTCGGTGCTAATGGCATAGCTTTCATTGCTGTGGTCGCCGGCCATGGTAATGGCGGCACCGCCTGCCAGGTTTATCGCACCGCGTGAAGTCGCAAACAGGCCGCGTGGCGCTTTGCTGTATGAAGCCGCTTTCGCGGAGTTGTTCACGTTGATCGTTGCGTTTTCGCCGAGGTTCACGGTCGCGTTGGTGGAATAGACCGCATGTGCGCTGACGCCATTGACCGTAATCGTCGCGTTGTTGCCCAGTTCTGTTTTGGAAGATGAGGCGGCATAAATCCCCGTGGAAGAGGCACCCGATGTCTCGATGGTGGCGTCATTGCCAAGCAGGATCGAGGAACCACTCTGCCCAGTGCGAAGACCTTCTGAACTGTCACCGATCGTCACAATGTGTGCACGATCGCCAACAACAATCGTATTTTTGGCCTGCGTTGCATCCTTCATCGCGTTTGCTGTGATACCACGCCCCTGAGAACCGGTGGTTTGAATATACAGATCATCACCGACATAAATGTTTGCCGAGCCTTTCCAACCCTGACTATAGGAGTTGTAACCGGCGTTAATACCATCACCATCCTGGCCGTCTACGTAGATGGATGTACGGTCGCCGGTGATAATAAAGACTGGGTTATCCGGCGTATTGGCCCCGTGCGTACGGATACCATCAACATCTTTACCGTTGTTGGCGGCGTTCTTTGACTGAGTACGAATTGTCAGGTCGTCACCGAAAATAACGCCCGGACTACCTGTAGTACTGTTCTGAATAACGGTAATAGAGTGCTCAAAAGCTTCAGCGCCGGGTCCATTAATCGTTAATCCGTTGCCGTAAACGGGAATAGTGCCCGCACTCCATTGATAAACATAATTCGGCATGGCGCTGGTTTTAGCGAAACTGGCATTTGCCTGCGCAGGAATTAAGGCCTGCAATTCCGAGGGCAGACTGCTAACCAGTCCACTAGAAGGAAGACTATCGACATCGACCCAAGCCGCGTGAGTTGAAAATGCCATAGTGGATAACGCGGCAGACACCGCTATGGCAATACGTGAGTAATACTTAGGGTTGGGCATAATTGCCTCCTGCATTTAGGCGTAGAGCGTCCACCACATCGCAATAATGTGGAAATATTAGAAATGGATATCAGTTATAAAATATTCGAGATTATTTTATGTATGCTATGGCCTAATTTCTCTTCAAGCCGAAGTTTATATACGTATATTTTCTTAATATCGATATTATCTGTCATGGTGATTTGTTGAATACTTTTCCCTGACATAAAACGTTTCAGCAATATCATTTCTGTGTAGTTTAATGAGCGTCCACGTTTACTGTTCGCCATGTGACCGGTAAACAGTCGGCGAATCTTCTGATGCTGAACATCATCATTATCATCAAAATAAATAATGCCCTGAATGTGACTGCTTTTCGACAGCCAATAATTGGCTAACGGCGTCAGGATCCGGTCAGATATCAGGACAATATGCATGCCGCTACGCGCCAGGCGATCAACCCACTGTGGATCAGCGAACAAGCGCAGATTTGGGAACGAAAAGTCGATAAAAATAAAACCTCGGGACAAATGGTTTTGATTATTCAGAAGAAGTTTTTCAACCACCCCTGTTTTCAGAAAACTATTCCCCTCAGGCCAGATAGCAAAAGCAGCGCGGTGACAGTACTGTGCGCGAACCGCAGGCTCCGGAAATAACTGGCAGGATAATTCACAACTTATGCAGCGAACATTCTGTAGTGGTTTTCTGTTCATCAAAATCAACTCCTGTAATTTTGTTCCTTCAATATTTCACTGGTAAATAAATGTGTCAATCCGACACACTTCAAGCACTTCGTCAGTAAAGAAACGTATGCTATTAAAAATGTAATAAATTCCTATAAGCGAATAAATACGATAGGTAAATCACGTGATATAAATAAGTCTACCCATACGTCGTCTAAGATAAATAAGCAGTGCATTAAGAATTTTGCGCACGGATTAACAGACCAGGACAAATACCCACATAGCACGATTTGCTAAATTGAAACCTTAATAAACGGTACTTATCAATAGTACTAATCTGATAACTCAATCACCCTTGTGGTGTTGTGGTCAAATATAGGGGCAATTCTGATGAAACTGTAATGAATTCTCATCATTTAACCTTAGCTCATTCTTACCTAAGATTTATCTTTGCTATCACTTTGTATTATAATGACTTTATTGTTTCACCTAAGATTCTTATCTCTGATGATGCGCAAAGACAGAGGCGTCTTAGCGATTTGTATGTAGAATTGAAGGGAGTGTCTACCGCACTCTATGACATGTTCTTGTTACTGAGGGCCGGGCATTGTACCTTATCAATCAGTTGGTCGAATTTAATCCTGATAACAAAAGTCTGGTTAACCGGCAAACCGGGCGGACGATTCAACTACAGCTCCCAGCCTCACTCTGCTTTCTCTATTTAATTACACACCAAAATGACATTGTTTCTCAAAACACACTGCTGAAAGTGGGGTGGGGAGAGCGCAATAATGTGACGACGACGAATACTTTTTATCAGGCCATCCTGACGCTACGCAAGGCGCTGGAGGAAGTTGGGTTGCCTCGTGATACGGTAAAAACTATTTCTCGTCGTGGTCTGAGATTAACTGAAAATACGCAGGTAGAGGCGATACCGCACGTGCAAAGTGATGTATCCTTACCACCGGTTATTGAGGAAAATGTCGCGCCCGCAATAATAGAGCCCCTGCCACGAAAAAAAATGCCCGGACAAGTTCGGAGTATTCTCTTTACCTTCATCATAGTTATTACCACCCTGATTATTTGGCTGGTGTGGTATCAGACACGCCCGATTATGCCATTTAGCACATTCGTCTCTATTTCCATGAAAATCCCCTCGAGTCAAAACTGCAAAATTTATTATTCACCAAATGAACACGATCTCGACAGTTATTACAATCTGATGCTTTCGCATCCTTATCTCTGTGAAAACAACCAGTACATATTCCTTTCCGGTTACCGCAAAGCCGAAAGAGTAGTAGCATTTGTTTGCGATAAAGACGCACGGACAAATGCTTACGCGTTATGTACCAGCCATTATTACTGGATGCGTACGAAATGAAAAAAACCTACACGCTTATCATGGCAGGTGCCGGACTGGCGACGGTGCTCGGTTCAGGCGCTTGGTTATGGCATTCACGATATGCCGACAAACCGCTGAATTGCGTCGGAAGCGTAGAGTGGAATATTGGCAGTAACCGCTTTGCCGGCACGGTGTCGTATAGGATGTACCAGCATAAAGGGCTGGCAACCATTACCGGCAAATTGTACGGACATAACACTACGGACGTCAGCAGGAACATTTATTTTAGCTATACCCAACAGCGTGATGCCCGCGTGTTGCTGGGTATGCAGGTGGTAAAAACTTTCGCTGATTCGGCCGATGAAGACGATATCAACAACACATTACCCGGGTTTTATCGCCAGAACGGGCGGATCCTGAGTCTGGTCCTGGAGGAGTATGAAGGCTCGTGGATTTTTGCAACCTCAAATGTTCCCTCGCTGTATTGTCGCAAAAGGTAACGTCGCCCCCAATGCTAATCCAGAATTCATATTTACCATCATTGACTTACGCGACATCGGTCACTGAATCCAGTCATCAGCCATTGTTATCCTTCTTTCCGAATCAGGAAACATCCTGAATACCTCGATATCCATTGCGTAAAAATCAAGCGAAATGGACGTGTTATTGCGTCCTGAAGACTTCAACCTATGGATGGATATTTGGAGATAACGTGGGCAGGGGCGTTTATCTCTCTGGCGAGCAATGTCTGAGCATTCAGGCGTGGCCGCGTTTAAGGAAACGGTGTGTTTCCGGTGTGTTTATGGCGTACTTATGAGGGATATTTAATGTTTACGTTTAAAAAGTGCCTGATTGCACTTTCGATTAATTTGGCTGTTGTTTCATCAGGTTTTGCGTGTACGACCCTGCTGGTCGGCAATGAAGCGTCTGCGGACGGCTCCATGTTAGTCGCCCGTAGCGCAGACAGCGATGCACTGAAAGCCCAACATTTTTTGATTCATCCAGCGAAACAGAACCAGACCGGGGTATACAGCACCAAAGCGCATAATGGCGCGAATGATTTTACCTGGCCGCTGCCAAAAAATTCTCTGCGTTACACCACCGTGCCGAACTGGAAAACCCAACTGCATGGCGCCACAGGATTTAACGAACTGGGCGTTGGTGTGAGTGGGACTGAGTCTATTTTTGCTTCGCCAAAAGCGCTGGCCATTGACCCGTACGTTGAGGATAAAGGGATTACCGAAGACGATATCCCGGATATTTTGCTGTCACAGAGCAAAACCGCACGTGACGCGGTGGCGCTGCTGGGGCATATCGTTGAAACCGTCGGGGCAGGCGAAGGTTTTGGCGTCGCCGTCGTGGATGATAACGAAATCTGGTATCTGGAAACTGGTAGCGGCCACCAGTGGATGGCGCAGCGACTGCCGAATAATCAGTACTTTGCCACCGGTAATCAGGGACGTTTACAGGATTACGATCCGCAAGACCCGAATATGATGGCGTCGAAAAACCTGGTTGAATTCGCCACCGAAAAAGGTTTGTACGATAAAGCTAAAGACGGAAAATTCAACTTCTCCAAAGTTTATACCCGCGATGACGAGCGTGATCGTACCTATAACGACCCTCGCGTATGGACCATCCAGAAAACGTTTAATCCTTCAGTCAAACAGGATATGGCCGCAGGCCGTGATTTCCCGGTATTCCTGAAGCCTGAGAAGAAAATGACGCTGGACGATGTGAAGGCCGTGCTACGCAGCCACTATGAAGGCACCAGCCATGACCCTTATACCAACGGTCTGAATGGCAAAGAGCCGTGGCGTCCTGTCAGCGTGTTCCGCACCTACGAGGCACACGTCATGCAGGTTCGTCCGTGGCTGCCAAAAGAAATTGGAGAAACGACCTACATTGGTTTGGGCATGGCCGATCTCACCGCCTTTGTTCCTTACTACAGTGGCCTGAAAGCGTATCCCGCTAACTACACGATGGGTACGGATAAAGCAGACGATCAATCCATTTACTGGAAGTATCGTAAATTGCAAACGCTGACCATGACCGACTATCCGAAGCTCGCGCCAATCGTCAAAAAAGCCTACAAAGCGTGGGAAGATAAAGTAGCGAAGGAGCAAAAAGAGGTCGAAGCAGAGTACCTGAAGATGGCGAAAACCGATAAACCAGCCGCCGATAAGATGCTGAATGACTTCAACCTGCGCATCATGGCCGATGCTGAGAAGTTGACTGAAGACCTGACGAATCAGCTGTTCACCATCCGCACCAAAGATATTCAGTCCGATATTTTCTTTGCTAACGCAGCGAAAAAAGACTGAGTCACCACACGATAATCATCTGGCGCAAAGCAAGTACAACGCCTTTGCGCCAGCATCGGCATCAGGTCCAGGAGAGTTCACCCAGCGCCGGGGCTCTGAGATGGGCGTTTGCCCAACAGGCGGCCTGGGTTCGATTACTCACTGAAATCTTTTTAAAAATATTATAAATATGCGTTCGCACCGTGTTCTCACTAATAAAAAACGCGTGGGCAATCTCCATATTAGATGCCCCTCTCGACAACTCAACCAAGACTTCATATTCTCTTTCCGTCAACCGTTGTTCAGCCTCATTTTCAGGTTGAATGGGGCTGACTTTTTCTTTCAAGGAAGAGTGAGAGTGCTCTGAACGGGGAGTTTGACCACCGGTTTTAATCACATTAAGCAAATGCTCGGTGGTGCAATTGTTAGGAACCACGCACTCGAAATGCGGCCATGACATGTTCTCATAGAGCGAGAACGCTCTTAGGCAATTAATGATGAAAATACGCATACTGCAATGACTATCATTGAGCAGCCTTGACCAGACTTTTTTTAATTTCCGACTGGATGCCTGAATATCATAGAGAATGATACTTCCCTCCGCGATAAACGACATATCTGGCCTGCTAATATTAATAAAATCAACCAAGGTATCGCTTTTCTTATTAAGATAATCCAGCAAGAGTTGTGTTTGTATTGACTGGTTGCTAATCAATATAATTTTACTGTCCATGTTAAGCATAGATGGCCTCCATTCAAATGATGATTGAAAATGCTTCCCTGTCACTATTGCATAGAAATTAGGTAGTGCGTCATGACTTAAGATTAAGGATAATCCGATTGGGTTATAGAAATTTAGCTAATTGTGCAATATGAAAACTCGGTTTTTTCGAGCTATTAAGTCGGCTCTTCTACTACCTTTCTAAGATGATAATATTTCATTATATCTCATATTTATCTACCGCTCTTAATATCATTGACTGAGTAAAATACGTGCAATCTACGATATACAACCACACTTTCTCTTATCTATTTTATAGGAGGCGAAAGCCTGACGGATATCTACATAAGAGGTATCAGAAAAAAGGTTACTGATAATAGTGACGATCTATCTCTAAATGAGGAACGCATTATGAGTAAATTATCTATTGTGACGTTAATTGCATGTGCAGTATCTATTCCTTCCGCCATGGCACAAAAATGGTTTAACGGTGATCCAAAAGGAAATATTGTTTTTAATGGCACTGTTTTAGCTAATTCATGTAAAATTGAAAACAGTGGATATAAAAATGTAACACTAAACCCCGTTATAAATACAAGGGTCAATAGCCAATCACCTGAACAGATTAAGGAGTTTACCATCAAGGTTACAGATTGTCATATAGATGAATATTCGATACCTAAATTATCATGGGGCAAAAATTATTTTGTAACGACAGATGGATATCTGAAAAACAATATCATATTTGGCGGTTCAAACGCAGCATTAGCACTACAAGATAAAAATGGAACTAATATTGATTTAAGTAAAGATAACAATAAATTTGATCCTGAGAGAACTCACCACTCTGAAGGGAAACAATTCTTGGAATATAAGTTCCGGGTTGGTTACATTAGATCTAGCGATACTCCTTCGTTTATGCGCATAACCCCCGGCTCAGTACAGATGCAGGCAAATTATAGAATTACCTATAATTAAATATAATGCCATAGCACTCCGGGCTATGGCATTCATTTCAGTAGAGGTCCTATGAAAATCATTATTACCATATTGGTTTTATTTTTTGTTAACACCGCACTTGCCAACAATATTATCGTCAATGGTACCCGATTCATTTATTCGGAAGAGTCTTCAGAAATTACAATACAAATGACTAATACGAATCAATCACCGTCGCTGGCACAGATATGGCTGGATGAGGGTGACCCTAATAAGTTACCCGAGGAAATAACAACCCCATTTATTATCTCACCCCCTATAGCCCGCATTGACGCAGGAAACGGACAATCGCTGAGAATTAAAAAAGCAGCAGATAAACGTATTGTTGCCACCGACCGCGAGTCATTGTGGTGGTTAAACATTCTGGATATTCCCTCCGTAGAT
Source organism: Citrobacter tructae (assembly GCF_004684345.1). NCBI lineage: Bacteria > Pseudomonadati > Pseudomonadota > Gammaproteobacteria > Enterobacterales > Enterobacteriaceae > Citrobacter > Citrobacter tructae. Next base: position 3,481,786 of record NZ_CP038469.1, on the reverse strand, counting down.
AAAAGTAAAGTCACGGAGAATTCATCAATGCTTAACTTAGCTATTCGCTCACGCTTTAAGTTTTTTTGGCGTCCGGCGGGTTTAGGTGAACGGCAGAATGCTGAAAGCAAGATGGCTATCCTCTCAAACAACGGTGATATCACACTGGTCAACCCGACTCCCTTTTTCATTACGGTTGCAAATATTGTCACCACCTCAGGCAACAGGCTGCTGGAAGAAGGTGCTATGGTTCCGCCAAAAAGTCGAACTGACATCACGTTAAAACAGAAAGTGAGAAAGGGAGAGCCGGTGGTTCTGCAAGCTATCAGCGATTACGGCAGCGTCGTGGAGTTCAAAACAGCCATTAATAAATAGAAAGGGATAAAAAGGAATACAAAATGGGTTTATGTAAAAGGATTCTCACCATACCCTGCTTTATAGTTCTAAATATTTCATTATTTTCAGTCAAACTGCACGCAGAAGACACGACGCGCTATACATTCGACAATGCCATTCTGATGGGCAATGCTTCACTTAACGATTTGCGTTCCTTTAACGCAGCAAGTTTATTACCGGGGCAGTATATCGTCGATATTTATATCAATGATAACTGGCGGGGACGTCGTGAGCTGGTATTTAAAAAGAATAACAGCGGAGATTTAGTCAGCTGCTACTCCGGACCATTTCTCAAAGGTCTGGGCATCGCCACAAATAAAATGAATGAAACGCTGGCCGCGCAGCCTACACACTGCGGCACTATCGCCGAATGGGATACCAGCGGGAAAGCTACCGAGCGGATCAACACCAGCCAGCTTGAGCTACACATCACCATTCCGCAGGCTTATGTCGATAATCTCGAAAGCAATTATGTGCAACCCGAATTATGGCAGCCAGGGATCCCGGCGATTAATGTCGGCTATAACGCAGATTATTACAGTACCCAGCAGCGAGGTAACGATCGCGCCAGTACGGATAGCGCCTGGCTGGGAATGGATATCCGGGGTTCCGCTGGCGGGTGGTTGCTTGAGCATTTCGCGAGTCAGAGTTGGGACAACAAAGCAGGCAGCCATTACGCCAATAACCGCACAACGTTAAAACGACCAATCCCCGACTGGAAATCTATGTTCAGCGCAGGGAAATTTTACACCGACAGCCAGATGTTCGACAGCATTGCCATTCTCGGGGTGGGACTGGCTTCAGAAGATTTAATGCGCCCGGATAGCACGCTGAACTGGGCTCCAGTTATTCGTGGGGTTGCAGAAACCAACGCCCGGGTGACCATTTCTCAGGACGGACAAACCCTTCATCAGTCCTCCGTTCCAGCGGGACCGTTCTCGATTGAGTCAGTGCTTCCCGCAAATACCGGTGGAGAACTGCTGGTGACGATTCAGGAGTCTGATGGGCGTATCCGTCGTTTTACCGTGCCTTATTCCACCGTCCCGCAGCTGCTGAAACCCGGCGTTTCGCGCTATGGCGTGGCCATTGGCGCAGTGGATGAAGACAATTTTGATGAAGATCCGCTTGCCGCTCAGGCTTACTGGCAGTATGGCCTGAACAACTATCTCACCTTATATAGCGGAGCGTCCGGGTTTGAACGCTACCAGTCGGCTTTGGTCGGTAGCGGCCTCAACAGCGGACTCGGCGCATTCGCCATTGATATTACGCAATCACGCCTGAGTCTCGATGACGATCGCCGCCAGGGGCAGCAATATCGCCTGACCTGGAATCGTACCCTGCCCTGGTCAGAAACGTCGCTCTGGCTGGAAGCCAAATACAGTTCACATCATTTTTATGGCCAACGCGACGCCCTCGATGCACTGAATACGGTGGCATCTGAAACCTCATATCAGTCATTACGCGAGAAGCAGTCGTACAGCGCCAGCATCAATCAGCCGCTATCGGACACCTGGGGTTCGTTCTATTTGTCTGGTTCTCTGAAAAAGTATTGGGATCAGCAGGACAATTATCGCCAGTATGCCGTGGGATACACAAATTCATGGGGCAACCTGACCTGGAGCGTATCGGCACAGCGTTTCTGGAATGAAGATGAACACGGATCCGTCACCAAAGACGACCAAATCATGCTCTCATTGAGCTATTTCCTGCCACGAGATCACACCGGGTTTACGCAAATTTCCTCTGACAGCTACGCGAATAACGGCAAAGCCAGCAATACGCGACTCGGTTTCACCACCTCTTCTGACGATGAAAATAATATCGTTTGGGGAGTCAACACCGGCTACGCCCGTGGAGGCGATGCAGAATGGGGCGCCAACGGCATGGTACGCACCCCTTACAGCTCGATGAACGGGACGTGGGGCCAGAGTAACTCATGGCATCAGGTCAGCGTAGGAATGAGCGGAATGTTAGTCGGCCACGCGGGGGGCATCACCTTTTCGCCGGAGCGCTCAGATACCGTCGCACTGGTCTACGCGCCGGATGCCTATGGCGCACATCTGGACGGCGTGCCCGGAACCCGCGTCGACAAAAATGGCTATGCCATTATGCCGTGGCTACGCCCGTGGCGCGTTAATGACGTGATGATCGATCCGAAAGGTTCCGCTGACGGCCTGACGTTCAGCAAAACCCAGGGCAAAGTCGCACCTTACGAAGGCAACGTCGTACCCATCACGTTTGAAACAACATTACGACGACAGACGATTATTTATCCTCGCCTTTCTGGTCAGCAGAAAATGCCGTTCGGCGCCGTTATCCGTGACCGCGCCAACAACCATGTTGGCTACGTAGGGCAAGGCGGCGCGCTTTATATCGATGAAACCACGTCGCCGGACGTGTTTGTTTCTGTGGAAAATGGGAAATGTACGATCGTATTAAAAAGCCAGGAGGCCACATGTCGCTAATACGGGCTGCTTTCATACTGGGTATCGCGTTTGGCATTCATCAGACAGCCAGCGCCACGTGCACACTGACTTCGCAAAAGATTATCGTCCCACCGGAGACCGTCACGGTGCAGCGTGCTGTTCAGTCCGGGGGCGTGATCCAGACACGCACAATTTCAGTGCCCTATGTTCAAGGAGCGGAGTGTACTAAAAACCAACCGTTTATCGCCCAGGTGATGGGCGATCAGTCGGTGGTGACATTGCCCGGTATCCTGCGTAGCAACGTAAGCGATATCGGTATAAAGGTAACGTTAGAAACCGCAACCGGGCGCACCATCCAGTGGCCATCGGCATTTAAGGCAACGCCGGACGAGTTCAAAAACAGTAAGGTTAATATCGAACTGATTAAGCTGGACAGCCGTCTCCCAGCGGGGTCTTCATCCAGCGCACTCAACCTGCAGATTAGAAGCGAAGCTCAGTCGTTGCCGGTCATAGATATCGTCCTGCCGGCAAAATACATCACGATGCTCAGCCGTTCCTGCGCCGTGCAGGGCAACCGCACGATCAACGTAAAATTGCCTGATGTCCCACTTGAACACTTCAGTGGTCGCGGCAGCACGGCAGGGAGAAAACCGTTTACGATCGACCTGATTTGTAAGCGTGGTTACGACGCGCCTGCCCGAGTTATCCTGAGCTGGAGTACTCCCCGTGATGGACAGGATCGTAATATCGGCATCCTACCCAATACTCATCCTAAAGGCGCAACTGGAATCGGTATTCAGGTTTTAGATCAACAACAACTCCCTATCAACTTTAATAATCAATCGCACTTCCCGTTAACACACCATGATAAAGGAAAACTCTCGATTCCATTTCATGCCCAATATTATCAAACGGGAAGAAACGTCAGCCCCGGAACGGTTCGTGCCGTATTATATTTCAACGCTGACTATGAATAGTCATTAGTTAATAAAAAGTGCAGCGTGATCTTTGCTCCACGAAAGTGGAGCTTTTTTATCTCGATGATTTCTGAAATCACTCATCTATTGGTATATAGTGCTCACAGCTAATCATTCCATTAATAAGATCTTGCGAATGGTAATGAAAAACTTCAATGTCGAAACTGGATTTTCGTTTTAATTTATATTCCGCCATTAATTTTGCATAAATATATTTCGAGTAAAATGGATACGTATCCTTTCTGAACTTGAACGAAAATCGTGCATATTTACCCGAAGGGCAATCATAACGATTATAGGCGTTCACAGTATGATGATTCTTGCTACCAATAATAGTTTTCACCTTCAACCGTGTCGTCGAATTTAAACTGGGAGAAAAATCACTTAACGCCCATATATTTTTCTTTAAAACGGAAAGCTGGTTGAAAATCAGGTTGAGACGGTGGAGATGAGATTCATCAGTTGGCGGGACGGGCGAATCATAGCTGTACTGAAACCCGGTAATAAAATCATCCGGCAGTATGCACAGTTGTGGTTTGCTGACAGTAATGTCACTTTGGTGCGCATACAACAGCAGCGGCGAGAGATCCCAACTCACACTTTTGCGATACTCTCTTGGCGTATACCCCGTTAACTTTTTAAACTCGCGAGTAAAAGATTGCTGCGAATCAAACCCTAGCCGCACAGAAATATCAATGATGTCCATTATCGTCAGACGTAACAAAGAGGCGGCTTTGGTGATCCGTCGCTTGCGAATATAGAGGCCCACGGGCATATTAATTCGCTGTTTTATCATTCCCTGAATATGTCTTCGGCTATACCCAGAAAATCGGGTAAGATCGTCTATATCAACACCTGTTACGCAGTTCTCTTCGATATAAAACAAGACGTCATTAATCGTCATTGCCTTCAACATACCGTCTCCACTCTCATTATTAAAAAGCATCCATGCTTCCCTTTGAAAATGGGATTAAGAAAAAAGACATTAGGAAGGGATATTTTGCTGTTATATAGCAACGCAATGAAATTTAGTCAAACAGATTTAAATAAGTATACATAGTTAGTCTAAAACTATACGAAAAACACCACGCTATAATATAATCAACATTGGTCATATTAAAAACACAATATTCAACGCGGAAACAATAAACGATAAAACCACCACTAACGAACTGATCAGAGTTCCGATCAGTTCATGTTTAGCAGAATAGATTAACGGTTATTAATACGTATTACGAGAGAAAAAATGCAGGCGGTTAAACGCCTCCTGCGGGGAGTGCCATCAGCATTTCACACCGCGCCTTCACGGCATCGTGAAGCAGTCGTACCGCCGTTGAAAGCTGCTGACGGTGTGGGCAAATCATATTCAGCGGGACTTTTTCTCCCTGATAATCTGGCATCAGTAGCTGCAATCGACCATCGCGCACATCTTCACTCACGTCCAGCCACGATTTATACGCAACCCCCTCTCCGGTAATTGCCAGACGTCGGATCACTTCGGCATCATCGCTCATAATGGTGCCATTCACTTGCACGCTGCTGACCTCGCCGTTGCGCGTAAACGTCCATCGGTCATGGAGTCGCCCGCGTAAGACGAAGGTCATCGCGTTCAACTGCGCTAAATCATCCGGTTTTTGCGGCTCGCCATTTTGCAAAACCCATTCGGGAGAGGCCACCAACACACGTCGGTTACCCGGTGCCACGGGCAGCGCGATGTAAGATGCATCCTCGTTGTTGCCGTAACGAAACGCCACGTCGACGGGATCTTTGAAGACATCCGTCACCTGATCAGAGAAAAAGACCCGCAGCCGCAGAGCAGGATAGCGGCGTCGAAATGACTGGAAAACCGGTAGCAACAGGTTACGCCCGAGATCGGACGGCACCGCAATTTGCAGCGTGCCGGAAATCTCATCTTCCGGCGTCTGAATTTTTTGTAGCCCGGCATGCATCACATCCAGCATCTGGCGGGCATAGGGTAACCAGACTTCGCCCTCCGGCGTCAGGCGCAGGCTGCGCGTGGAACGGGCAAACAAACGGATGGTCAGCGTAGACTCCAGGCGCTTGATGGCAGAACTGACCTGAGCTGGCTGGACGCCGGCTTCGCGTGCTGCATCACTAAAACTGTTCAGCGCCGCGGCGCGGACAAACAACGTGAGATCTTCAAGCCGGAACATTTTCACTCCCCGAGTATAAGTCCTGTCGCCGTGAGGCTATTTTTCCCGTTCTGCTGCCGGTTTACCATCGAATTATTCAACAGATATACCCTAAATAATTCGAGTTGCATGAAGGCGGCAAGGGAGTGAGCGAGCGTAGCCAACGCACATGCAGCTTGAAGTATGACGGGTATAAATAGATTCCTGTAACCGGAGAGACTATGAAAGCTATCGCCATTACCCGCGCCGAAACCGACGGCAGTAACATTGCATTTTTACAAGACATTGACCTGCCTACGCCGGTTGCCAAAGGGCATGACCTGCTGGTTGAGGTGAAAGCCATTTCTGTTAATCCTGTCGATACCAAAGTACGCGCAGGTTTCAACGCTGACACCCCACGAGTTCTGGGCTGGGATGCGGTCGGTGTGGTGAAATCCGTCGGTGAAGCAGTCACCCTGTTCGCACCTGGTGATGAAGTCTGGTACGCCGGCGCGCTGGGCCGTGCGGGCAGCAACAGCGAATTTCAGCTGGTCGACGAACGCATTGTCGCGCTGAAGCCTCAATCGCTGGATAACGCCTCTGCGGCAGCCCTACCGCTGACCGCCATCACTGCGTGGGAAATGCTGTTCGACCGCCTGAGCGTTAAGGAAAATGGCAACGAAGGCGACGTATTATTGATTGTCGGTGCTGCGGGTGGCGTCGGTTCCATCCTGACTCAACTGGCGAGCAAACTGACCCAAATGACCATCATCGGCACGGCATCTCGCCCAGAAAGCCAGAAATGGGTGCGTGAAGCAGGTGCACATCATGTGATCGATCACAGCAAGCCGCTGACGGATGAGCTGGCGCGGATAGGCATTAAAGAGGTGACACACGTTGCCAGCCTGAACAATACCGAACAGCACTATCAGCAGATTATTGCCGCCCTGGCACCGCAGGGCAAACTGGCGCTGATTGACGACCCAGAATTCCTTGATGCCCGCCCGCTGAAGGCCAAAAGCATTTCGCTGCACTGGGAATTTATGTTCACTCGCTCAATGTTTGAAACCCACGATATCAGTGCCCAACATCAGCTACTGACCCGCGTGGCGCAGTTGATCGACAACAATACGATCCACACAACGCTGGGCGAGCATTTTGGCGCGATCACGGCGGTGAATCTGCAAAAAGCTCACGCACAAATTGAAACCGGACGTTCGGTTGGCAAGATTGTTCTGGAGGGGTTTTAACATGTCTGACACTGGGGTAATTTCCATTCTTGCGGTGTTGAAGGCCAAACATGGGAAAATCGACGCACTGAAACAGGCGCTGCAGGCCCTGCTGCTGCCCACGCGTCGGGAACCGGGCAATATTGAGTATGCGCTGTTTCAGTTACGCGATACCCCGGAGGTGTTTTACGTGCGCGAATCCTGGCGCGGTCAGGCTGGGCTAGACGAACATATTGCACTGCCGCATTTCCAGACGTTTATTCTGCAAATGAATGACCTGCTGTCCGAGCCGCTACGTCTGGATTACCTGACGCCGATTGAGCCTTAATTCTCTACGCCCCCCCCCCGCTTTGCGGGGGATATTCAGTCAGTCATAGCCTCCCTCGCCCCGCCATCTCTGCTATGATGCCTGCACACAAATAAGACAATACAACAATGCCGAGGGAATAATGAGTTCCACCAGAAGAGGGATGATAAACGTCCTGATTGCCGCCGTATTATGGGGAAGTTCAGGCGTTTGCGCGCAGTACATCATGGAGCAAAGCCAGATGTCGTCGCAGTTTTTGACCATGACCCGCCTGATTTTCGCCGGACTCATTCTGCTGATGCTCTCTTTTGTGCACGGCGACAAAGTGTTCTCCATTATCAAAAACCGCAAGGACGCCATCAGTCTGCTGATTTTTTCCGTGGTTGGCGCGCTCACCGTACAGCTGACTTTTCTACTGACCATCGAAAAATCCAACGCCGCCACCGCAACGGTACTGCAATTTTTGTCGCCGACCATTATCGTGGCGTGGTTCTCTGTGGTGCGTAAAGCGCGGCCAAGCATTTTAGTATTAACGGCCATTCTGACTTCGCTTCTCGGCACGTTCCTGCTGGTGACTCACGGCAACCCAACATCGCTGTCCATTTCGCCTGCCGCGCTGTTCTGGGGGATCGCCTCAGCCTTTGCCGCTGCGTTTTACACCACTTATCCCTCTACGCTTATCGCCCGCTACGGTACGCTGCCGATTGTCGGCTGGAGCATGTTGATAGGTGGCCTGATCCTGCTCCCATTCTATGCCGGGGAAGGAACAAACTTCGTGGTCAATGGCAGTTTAATTCTGGCGTTTTTCTATCTGGTGGTGATCGGCACGTCGCTGACGTTTAGCCTGTACCTGAAAGGCGCGCAGATGATTGGTGGGCCGAAAGCGAGCATTTTAAGCTGTGCGGAACCATTGAGCAGCGCCTTGCTGTCGCTGTTGTTGCTAGGGATTACATTTACCCTTCCCGACTGGCTGGGCACACTACTGATCCTCTCTTCAGTGGTGCTGATTTCAATGGACTCCCGCCGCCGCGCCAGAGCGGTATAACACCGGGCAGCGCGGCAACGGGGGGACATTACCAACCCGGAACCGCGCCACCGTTAAAGATTTTCTCAGCCGCTTTCGCCACTTCCGGTGACTGATAAGATTGCAGGAACACTTTTACGTTCTCGGCATCTTTGTTGTCTTCCCGAGCAACCAGAATATTCACGTACGGCGAGTTTTTATCTTCGATAAATACGCTGTCATGCACCGGAGAAAGCCCGGTTTGCTGAATGTAGGTGGTACTGATGATCGCCACGTCCACTTTCTGATCGTCCAGCACGCGCGGCAACTGCGCACCTTCTAGTTCCATGATATTCAGATGACGTGGGTTATCGGTGATATCCAGCGCCGTCGGCAGCAGACCGGTGCCGTCTTTCAGAGTGATTAACTTTTCTTTTTGCAGCAGCAACAGCGCACGCCCAAGGTTGGTCGGATCGTTAGGTATCGCTATCGTCGCGCCGTCTTGCAGTTGAGCAACTGATTTAATCTTTTTCGAATAACCAGCCATCGGGAAGACAAAGGTATTGCCTACCGCCACCAGCTTATAGCTATGCGCTTTATTATCTTGTTCAAGGAACGGACGATGCTGGAAGACGTTGGCATCCAGTTCACCATGATTGGTGGCATCGTTAGGCAGCAGAGAACCGCTGAAGCCCACCAGCTCAACATCGAGGCCGTACTTCTCTTTGGCCACTTTCTTCGCAACCTCTGCCACATCCTGCTCTGCACCGTTAATCACGCCGACTTTAATGTGTTTTGCATCATTGCTTTGCTGGTCACAACCTGCCAGCAATAATCCCGTCAGTAATACCGCAGCCCCGAAATAAGGTATTTTCAATTTCACGTTTTTATCCTTTTGAAATAACCACCTGATGGCTAATGAAATGACTATAGCGGGAAGGTCGCTGCGGTTTAAAAAACGAAAAAGCATCAGCAAGAAGAAAAAAGCATAACGGAGGAATAAACAAAATGCCCGGCAGCATTAATGCTTACCGGGTCGGAAAACCTGTAAAACCCACTGCGGATATACGATAAAGCGTACTTCCGGTCATCAAAATGTTTTGGATAAATAATGGCGCGCAGCGCCTGCTTCCGGGAAGTTTTCGAGGGTCATTTGCAGCTGGTAACCGTTCTTTTGATAAAACGGCAGTGCCTGAAAACTCAGGGTATCGACCAGCGCATGCAGGCACCCTCTCTCTTGCGCGGTCTGTTCAGCGGCCTGCATCAGTTTCGTACCGAAACCACCTTTGCGCAGGGATTCATGCATCCATAAAAAATCAATGCACAACCATTCACCTTTGATTTTGCCGATAAGCCCACCCAGTATTTCATTGTGTTCATTGCGCCAGTAGACCGCCAGATCGCCAAAATTGGTCGTTTTCAGGAACTGCCGATTGTAAGTGCGCAACCCGGTGAGTAGCGCGTTTTGATCGACTTCGGTAACCGTATCCGTAATCTGTATCTGCATTCTATCCTCCTGAAAAACTAAAACTTTTGTCTGATTATTTTTTCGACATTAACACAGGCTGATGAGTGAGTCGTAGGCCGTCTACACTTACTCTTGAGATGATGCGCATCGACAACAAGGATTATTATCATGAAACGAGCCGTTTTTCCGATTATTGCCATCCTTTTCACGCTGCCGGGTCTGGCGCAGGCCGACTCGGCTTACGGTTCTCTACAGTCAGTTCACGAAAAAAACACCATATTGAAGGACTTACGCAAGATTTGTACCCCGCAAGGGTCGCCATCGGATGAAGTATGGGAAAAAACGATTATGGCCGATACGCGTAATCAGCAGCATATCCGCGAAGCCATTGTGGCGATTCAAAGGAGTAATCAGAACAACTACTGGGAGGCGTTAGGCAAGATTGAATGTCCGGATATGTAACTATCACATTGAAAAACGAGCACTGTAACCGGTTTCTTATAATAAAAATCGCCTATTGTGTAGGGAAATGAAATACATCAAGGAGCAAGATAATGCGATACCGTTTTCCCGAAAACTTCTGGTGGGGCAGTGCCTGCTCAGCGCTGCAAACCGAAGGGGATAGCCTGAACGGTGGCAAAAGCCAGACCACATGGGACGTGTGGTTCGACCGTCAGCCAGGTCGTTTCCATCAGGGAGTTGGCCCGGCGAACACCTCATCGTTTTATCAGCACTGGAAGCAGGACATCGCGCTGTTAAAGCAGCTGAAACACAACAGCTTCCGTACGTCTCTGAGCTGGTCGCGCCTGATCCCGGACGGCGTCGGCGAGGTGAATCCTGAAGCGGTCGATTTCTATAACAACGTCATCGACGAGCTGTTGTCGCAGGATATCACGCCCTTTATCACCCTGTTCCACTTCGATATGCCAATGGTCATGCAGGAGAAAGGTGGCTGGGAGAACCGTGAGGTGGTGGAAGCATTTGGTCGCTACGCCCAAACGTGTTTTACATTGTTCGGCAACCGGGTTAAGCACTGGTTTACCTTCAACGAGCCGATTGTTCCAGTAGAAGGCGGTTATCTGTATGACTTCCATTACCCTAACGTGGTGGATTTCAAACGTGCCGCGACCGTGGCGTACCACACTATACTGGCGCATTCGACGGCTGTTCGCGCGTACCGCACCGGAAACTATGACGGTGAAATCGGCGTGGTGCTGAATTTAACGCCGTCTTACCCGCGCTCGCAAAACCCGGCGGATGTAAAAGCCGCGCACCATGCGGATCTGCTGTTTAACCGCAGTTTCCTCGATCCGGTATTAAAAGGCGAATACCCGGCGGATCTGGTAGAACTGCTGAAAGCGTACAATCAGCTGCCAACCTGTCAGCCCGGCGACAGCCAGTTGATAGCCGATGGCAAAATCGACCTGCTCGGCATTAACTATTACCAGCCGCGCCGGGTAAAATGTCGTGATAGCGCCGTCAATCCTGACGCGCCGTTTATGCCAGAGTCGCTGTTTGACTACTACGAAATGCCGGGACGTAAAATGAACCCGTACCGTGGCTGGGAAATTTATGAGCCGGGTATTTACGATATTGTTACTAATCTGCGTGATAATTACGGCAACCCGCGCTGTTTTATTTCTGAAAACGGGATGGGCGTAGAAAACGAGCAACGTTTTATTCAGGAAGGTCAGATTAACGATAGTTACCGTATTGAGTTTGTCTCAGAACACCTTAAATGGCTGCATAAAGGCATTAGCGAAGGCTGTAATTGCCTTGGCTACCATATGTGGACCTTTATTGATAACTGGTCATGGCTTAACGGATATAAAAACCGCTACGGTTTTGTTCAGTTAGATTTAGACACGCAAAAACGTACAGTGAAAAAGAGCGGCGAGTGGTTTGCCCATGCCGCCGAAAACAATGGTTTTGATTGAGAAGTGGGCAAAATGCCGGATGGCGGTGTCAGTGCCTCATCCGGCAAACAAAGCTGGAGATTACTGCGCCTCTTTTATGCGCACTTTCGCTGCCACCACAAGCGCCGTCAGCAACATCAGGCTACCAGAGAGCACCAACGGTGACAGCAGTCCGAGGTTATCGAGCGCATAACCGCCCACCGCAGCCCCACAGGTATTGGCCATCTGGATCACAGCAACCTGCACCGAACCGGCTTTTTCTGCCTGATCGGCAAGCGAGCGAGTGATCCACGTCGACCAACCCACCGGCACCAGCGCAAACGCCAGCCCCCAGACAATCGCAATGCCAGCCGCGACCACTTTGTCGCTGCCCCACAGGATCAGTATCAGCGCACTGAGCGCCAGCACCAGCGGTGCTCCGGCTAACGCCAGTTTGACCGAGCGCTTCAGGATCATCGAAGAGAGCGACGTGCCAACAAAGCTTGCGATACCAAAGCTCAGCAGAACCAGCGTCAGGCCATCAACATCAAAGCCCGCCAGATTCATATACACCGGACGGATGTAGGTAAAGAAGGCAAACTGCCCGGCAAAGGACATAAAGATGGCGATCATGCCAGCCATCACGCCCGGACGCTGCAGCAGGCTGAACATATTTTGTTTTTGGCGCGACGGCTCACCGGGCAGCGAAGGCAGTGATTTCACCACCCAAATGGTGCACAGCACTCCCATCACCGCCGCCGCATTGAATACGTTACGCCAACCGATAATACCGCCTAAAAAACTCCCCAACGGTGCGGCAATCACCAGCGCAATAGAAACTGCGCCAAAGATAACCGATAGCGCTTTCGGTACTGTGCGAGCGGGTACCAGACGCATGGTCAGCGACGCCGACATTGCCCAGAAGCCGCCGAGCGCCAGCCCAAGACAGGCGCGCCCCACCAGCAGCAGCGTAAAAGAGTTGGCAAACGAGACCAGCAGGCAGGAGAGCGTCAGCAGCACAGAGAACAGGATCACCACATAGCGACGATCGGTCGCCTGGATGATTTGCGTCACAAACAGGCTGGCAAACATGGCGACAAATGCCGTCACCGTCACCGATTGTCCGGCAACACCTTCTGAAATACCCAGATCCTGCGCCATCGGCGTTAGCAAACTGACAGGCAGAAACTCAACGGTTATCAGGCAGGCAACGCAGAACGCCACGGCGAATACCGCCGACCAGTTAGGTCGGGTATTCACCTCAGCGCGGGATTTTTGTTCAATAGCTTCACTCAATTTTGTTACCTGCGTGGGGTTATTGTAGAAAAGTTACGCAGTGTAACATTAAAAGTGTGACGTATTTAACGTTTCAGCAACTGTTTTTATTTTGATACGTCACGAGTAACAGGGTGATCGAAAGATAATGACGATTAAAAATAGTCGTCATTACAAAACACAATTTCAGTGCAGCCAGTGCACGCCGTCTTCGGGCTGGAAAAAGGCGTTGTAGCGCATCTGGAAGGTATTAATCTCCTGCATATCCGGCTCCATTTCACGCAGAAAGCCGAGCGCCAGGCGCACCTGCGCGTCGGTAATCGGCGTAGCCAGCCGAGCTTTTTGCAGCAAACGGTGCCACTGCAGCAGGTTCTGCTCGCTGCCGTCGACAATGACGATTTGCCAGATCAACAGCACCTGCGCGGCATTTTGCAGGTGCGATTCGTCAGGCCGGTGAAGGTACTGTAAAAACGCCTCGCCCTGCACTTTTCCCATCTGATCGGTCATCGATTCTACCGGCATCACATCAATACCCAGGCGCTCACTCAAACGGCGAATCGCACGTCGCGCCCCAGATGTCAGCACCCGAAAACCCACAACAAAAACAACGACCAAGGTGGCCAGCATTATCCAAATCATGCGCACATCCATTACCAGACAGGATGCCCATCATAGCGGTAAATCTATCTCTGTCGACGACTGAACGTGTTAACGCGATTCAGGGCGGAGCCGAGGCATAAAAAAGCCCGCCATGAAGGCGGGCAAAAAGTTACCACTACACACTTAAGCGGTTTTTAACTGCTGAATTTTTTTCTCGCGGCGGATTTTACGTTCTTCGAAGACGGCCACGATAGCCATCAGGCAGATACAGGCGATAGCGGCGGTGTCCAGCGCAGCGAAAGTGCCCGCCCAGCCGGTCAGGCCGAAGACCGGCGTACCGTCGGCAATCATTCCCAGACCCAGCTTAGCGAAGCTGTCACCGATCAGATAAGCGAAGGTGCCTTTAATCCCATCGGCCGCGCCGATCGCTTTTTTCGGCACAAAACCGACTGCCGCCACACCAATTAACAACTGCGGGCCAAACACCAGGAAACCGAGCGCAAACAGGGAAGCCAGGTAAACGTACTGGTTGCTGGCATGCTGGTAAACGCCCAGCGTGGCGATAATCAGCGCCAGTGCCACACAAGCTACCAACGCACGACGACCGTTCGCCAGATCCGACAACCAGCCCCACAGCAGGGTACCGACCAGCGCCCCCACTTCAAACAGGGTAAAGCCCTGAATCGCCACCTCTTTAGACAGCTTCAGCTCCTGGAAAGCGTACACGGTTGACCACTGGTCGATACCGATACGCACCACGTACAGGAAGATGTTTGAGAAGCACAGCAGCCAAATCACTTTGTTTTTCAGCACGTACTCAACAAAGATCTGCCATTTGGTCATCTCGTTTTCTTCGGTTTCTTTGTCCTCTTCACTAATCTCTTCACCGAACAGCTCTTCAGCTTTGCCGAGGCCATAAGATTCCGGGGAGTCGCTGCCGTAACGCAGGCCAATAAAGCCGACGATCAGCGCGATAATTGACGGGAAGATAAACATCCCGATGACGTGTCCGTCGAACAACACATTAGCGCCAAACAGCGCTACGCCTGCCGCACCCGCACCGCCGAGGTTGTGGGAGATGTTCCACATACCGAGATACGATCCACGCTTACGGCGCGGCGTCCATTTGGTGATGGTCGAGTAACTGCATGAGCCACCGGTACTCTGGAAGAAACCGCTCAGCGCGTAAAAGGCGATCATCAGAAACAGGCTGGTAGAACCCGCGCCCATGCTGGCGCTGAAGCCGAGCATACAAATGGCGGAGAGAATCAGCATAAACGGCAGGAATTGCTTGGTATTTTTGCCGTCCGCATAGTAGGAAACCAGCGTTTTACCCACGCCGTAGGTGATGGAGAAGCCCAGCCCAATCATCCCCAACTGCGTCATGCTCAGCCCGTAGGTGGAGATCATGTCGTTCTGCGCGATGTTGAAGTTTTTGCGGATCAGGTACATGGTCAGGTAGCCGATGAAAACCACCAGATAGGACTGCATGAACGGTTTGAACCACATTTTGCGCCGCACATCGAGCGGCAGATCCAGGGTCGGCTTGCGCACCTGATTGAGGAAAGCCAGCATGGTTTGCTCCTGAGCTGATTTTTATACCTGCGAATGGCAGGCATTGTAAAAATCAGCCAAGAGAGATGCCTGAGACAGCGTCCAGGTGAAACCGAGAAAATTTCTTAGTTTTGCCCTACTCGGGGAAAAAAGGTGAGGTGCATCACGCTTCGCTGACGTCGCGTGGCGCCTGGGCATTTAAAAACGGCAGCAACAGCAGCGCGGAAATGCCCGCCGCGATGGCGATCACCACGAAGAATCCGGTCCAGTGCCAGACTTCCATCACCTTCGCCAGCGGCCAGCCGGAGAGCGACGCACCCAGATAAGCAAACAGCCCGACAAACCCGGTCGCCGCGCCCGCCGCCTCTTTATGCGAGCACTCTGCCGCTGCCATGCCAATCAACATCTGCGGACCAAAGACGAAAAATCCGGTGGTGAAGAAGCACGCCGCCTGCATCACATAGCTGGCGAACGGCATCAGCCACAGTGAACCAACGGAGAGCAAAATCCCGGCAGCGAATATCAGGTTCATGGGGCCACGGTTGCCGTTAAACAGCTTGTCCGATCCCCAGCCTGCCACCAGCGCACCGATAAATCCGCCCAGCTCAAACATGGTGACCGCCGTATTCGCAGTCACCAAATCAACGCCAAGCGTCTCCGACATGTACAGGTTGCCCCAGTCGTTGATCGCCGCGCGCACCACGTATACCAGCACGTAGCACAGCGACAACAGCCAGATATACGGGTTCAGCAGCACGTATTTGGTGAGGATCTCTTTGCGGGACAACCCTGCGCCTTCCTGCTGTTGAGCGATTTCCAGCTCGTCGTGCCGCCAGTCGCCAACCGGGGGTAAGCCGATGGCCTGCGGGCGATCGCGCAACCGCCAGCAGAGGAAAATACCGACCACAATCGCCACCAGCCCGGCAATCATCATCCCGGCACGCCAGCCGTAGTGCAGCGCAGCAGCTGCCATCACCATTGGGATTAATGCTCCACCAACGTTATGCGCGGTATTCCATAACGCCCACCAGCCGCCGCGTTCGGTACGCGAATACCAGGCCGTTAACAGACGGGCGCACACCGGCGATCCCCAGCCCTGGAAGAAGGCATTGAGCGCCCACAGTACGGCAAACGCCCACAGCGAGGTGGAGAAGCCAAACAAAATGTTCACCACGCCAGTGGCAATCAGCCCAATACCCATAAAATAGCGGGCGTTGGAATGGTCGCTGACGATGCCGGAGACAAACTTCGACAGACCATAGGTGATGTAAAACAGCGTTGCCAGCAGGCCAATGTCGCTGCGAGTGAGCACGCCGCTGGTGAGGATATCCGGCACCGCCGCGTTAAAGCTTTTGCGCGTGAAATAGAACAGCGCATAGCCAAGCCAGATAGTGGTCAGAATATGGCGTCGCCAGTAGCGGTAGCGAGCATCAATCTCGTGCTTATCAGTGATGAGCGGCGCATTGGCCGGGGCTTTAAAAAACGTCAGCATCAATGCTCCTTACACGTAGCGCTGAGGCAAAGACACGCTGACCCGCGTGCCATGCGTGCAGGAAATCGAGAGCGAACCGCCGAGGGCGGTAATACGCTCACGCATTCCGGTCAAGCCAAATCCCTGTTGGTTAGAGCCCGGCGGCAGGCCGCAGCCATCATCTTCCATCACCAGCATCAGCCGCTCATCCTGTTGCCAGCCTTGTAACGTCACCGCGCTGGCGTTGGCGTGCTTCACGATATTGTTTAGCCCTTCCTGACAGACGCGGAACAGCGTCACGCGCTGGCTTTCACTGAGGGCCGATTCATCAATATGCCAGTCGAGATGACTGACGATGCCGCGACTTTCCAGCTCCATTTCGCGCAGTAGCGAGCGAATGGCCTGCTCCAGCGTCAGATCGTCGAGCTGCCGTGGACGTAAACGCCCGAGCAGGCGGCGTACTGAATCGTAGACGCCCAGCGAGAGCTGCTCGATATGCACCCCGCTCTGCTTCACCCCCGCATTCTCCGGGGCCAGCCGCTGGACAATGCCCGCCTGCGTACGGATGGCGGTGATGGTCTGGCCGATATCGTCATGCAGTTCGCGCGCCACGTCGCGGCGCACGCTCTCTTCGGTTTCCAGCAAGCGTTCCGCCAGCCGATGGTTACGCGCCAGCTCGTTTTGTAGCGACTGGTTGAGTTCACGCAGGCGCTGGATCCCCGCGCCGAGCAGTAACCCGGTCAGGCTTTGCGCCAGCAAAGAGAGCAGTAAATCAACGGGATGATCGTGCCAGGTCTGGCTGGCAATCAACGCAATGGCGTTCATCAGCGTGGCAATCAGCGCTCCTTGCCAGCCGTAGTGCCAGGCCAGCGCGATGATCGGCAGCGCCAGACAGAAGGGAGTAAAGCGGGACAGTTCATCCGGCAACCCCAGTTGCAGCCACAGGCTGACGGTGAACAGTAGCAGATACCACACCAGATGTTTTCCGCGCCAGTTCACCGGCTGAGACACCACCGCTGGACCGAGCGGCAGCCAGGTGGTGCTGGTCAGGTAGTACCAGAACACCAGGCAGATAGGAGCCAGCGTCAGCCCGCCAGTCAGAGTCAGCAGCAGTGCATTCCACGCGGCTTCCCCCTGCCCCAACCACGGCAGTGACTGTAACAGCGCCGCGGCGATCAACGCCGCTCCCTGCAACAGCAAGGTACGCCAGTCGCGCTGATGCCGATAGCGCCAGATCAAGGTGACGGGCAACAGCGTCAGCAGGCTACCGATCATCAAAAGGGGGAAGTGCGCCAGCGCAACTTCCTGCGCCAGCCACCAGATCAACAGCCACTCGGCCCCTAACAGCACTGGCCAGTAGCCGCGCGGGCATTGCAACATCAGTCCCAGCCGCAGGCCAAACGGGAACAGCAGCACCGCCAGCTCCGGGCTTTCCACCAGATGTAGGCTGATGCTCCACAGGCAGAACCATGCGGCGGAGAAGATAAAGAAACAGGCGACAACGGTGATTGAGCGAGAGAGAAAGGTATTCATTGCCAGCCGTCAAACATCCGCCGCGCCAGTTCAACATCGTTGCTAACGCCCAATTTTTCCATCAGGTTGGCACGGTGCACATGTACCGTTTTCGGCGACAGGCCCAGCTCGGCGGCAATCTCTTTGACTGCCATGCCCTGCGCCAGCTTTTCTGCTACCTGACGTTCGCGTTTGGTCAGCGGGTCCTGACGTCCGGCGGCCAGCTTAACGGCAATGTCCGGCGTGAGATAGCAGCCACCGGTCGCCACGGTATGCACCGCCGCAATCAGTTCGTCGGGGCTGCAACGCTTGGAGAGGAAGCCGCGCGCACCGGCATTTAACGCCTGTTCCACCAGCGCCGGGCTGTCGTGAACGGAGAGCATGATAATTGCCATGCCTTTGGGAAGCTGATTTATCAGCTCCAGCCCGGAGATATCCGGCATTGAAATGTCGCAAATGCACACCTGTGCACCGCGCCCCGGTAATCCCGCCAGCGCCTCACGCCCCGAACCGAATTCGGCGACCACCTGCAAATCAGGTTCAAGCCCCAGCAGCTGCGCAAAGCCGGAGCGGACGATGAGATGATCGTCAATAAGGGCAACGGTAATCATGGGTTTCATCCTGGCAGGTATAAAAAACGCGCTTACCTTATCGATAAGCGCGTTGCTGTTCAAGCCTTGAGCGGTCAGGCGATGCCAGTAGTGACGGTAAATATCCGGGAGTGTTGTGGTTCTATCTCAATCAATGAGCCATTTCGTTGTGCCGCCAGAAATCCTTCAGGTCGACAGGTTGCGGGCAGGGCAAATGCTGCCACCTGCTGATCGCCGTTATAGAGGATCCAACGCGTCACATAATTCAGCTCCGCGCTGGAGAAACGCGTAATGAACGTGGTGCCATCCGGGGCAATCATGCTGAATTCTGGCTTATCTGTGTATCTGTCCAGCTTGTCAGCAAAGAAGACGATTTCTGGATCGTAAAAATCTGGATCACTAAGCTGCGACAGTGAGGCCTCGCCCTGCATGATCCGTTGATTAAACGCCAGCCACTGCTCGGTAGGTTTTACATGTGCAGGAACCGACTCACGCAGCGTTAGCGCCTCATCTGGGATATTCTGGCTGAAAGTGGCCTCCGGCACGTAGGCATAGTTCATATGGCACATGTACTGCAACGGCATTGCCACAGAAGACAGATTGGTAACTGCCATCTGAATATCAAACAGCGCGCTCTCTTTGTGCATAACTACCGCAGGATGCGCCTGATAATGATGACCGAATCCCATCACATACTCGTAGCGTCCGCTTATCCGTAGGCTCTCCCCCTCCAGCTCCAGCCAGGCTTCATCCATTGCGGCACAGGCCATTTCACCGTGTAATGGGTGAGAATCCTCCGGCGACGGGCAGCCATTGGCCAGTAACCCAGAGTGGAAGGCAAAGCAGCCGTAAGTCGCCACCACTTCTGTCGCAGGTTTCGGTTGGCTGAACATGTTGCGCATGGTCAAATCATAATCATCGAACTGCGCATCCCAGATCATCTGCCCCATCCAGGGCAGAATCACCAGATGCCCGCGACTGTTTTCTATCTTCAGCCCTTCAACACCGCTGGTATAGCGAAACGCGGTGACCGTGAAATCGTCATTCTTCAGTAAGATGCGCGGATGCTCTGCAAAGCATTCCCGCCACAGCGTTATACGTGTTGTCATGATCGCCCTCCTCAGGAAGCGGTTGCTTCTGTCAGGTTGTTACGCACTTTGCTTTCACGCCAGAAGTAGATGCCGACGTAAACGAAACAGAGCATGGAGACCAGGAACGAGAGTTGCAGCGAGTGGAACATATCGGCCACATAGCCCTGAATTGCCGGAACCACTGCCGCACCAACAATCGCCATAACAATGACAGCCCCCGCCATTTCGGTATGTTCGTTATCCACGGTATCCAGCGTACCGGCATAGATGGTCGCCCAACATGGTCCAAACAGAACGCTCACCAGCACCGCCACGTACACTGCGCTAAAACTTGGCGCCAGCGCAACATAGACGAGGAACAATGCGCCAATGATGGAGTAGAGGATCAGCACTTTTTCCGGATTGAAGCGCGTCATCAGAATGTTGGCGATAAACTTGCCAATAAAGAAGCAGGCAAAGCTGTAGACCATAAAGTTGGAAGCATCGCGTTCATTGATATCTCCCAGTTCCAGCGCCAGACGGATGGTAAATGACCACACTGCCACCTGCATCCCGACGTACAGGAACTGCGCTACAATACCGCGGCGGAAACGGGCATTGCTGGCAAGATAGCGCAGCGTATCCATAGCTGACGGGCGCTTATGGTTCGCCGTTTGCGCCACTTTGCAGGTCGGGAAGCGGGTCAGCAGGAACAATACCATCACCACAACCAGCACCATAATCATGTACTTATAAGGTTCAAGTGTGTTTTCCAGCATTAACACTTTAAAGTTATGCATCTGCTCCGCGTTCATTCCGGCCATCTGTTTTTCCAGGCTCTCACCTTCAGAAAACACCAGATATTTACCCAGCAAAATTCCAGCAGCTGCACCGATTGGATAAAATGTCTGGCTGATGTTCAGGCGCAGAGTGGCGTACGCTTTTGGGCCTATCATCGAGCTGTAGGTGTTCGCTGCGGTTTCCAGGAAACTCAGGCCAATCGCAATCGCGAAAATCGCCGCGAGGAACATGGTGTAAGTTGCCATATGTGACGCGGGGAAAAAGAGCGTACACCCGACGATATAAAGCGTCAGCCCCATTAAAATGGCGATTTTATAACTGGTCTTTTTAATCACCAGAGATGCCGGAATCGCAATTAAGAAATAACCGCCATAAAAGGCGCTCTGAACTAATGCCGAGGCAAAGTTACTGAGTGAAAATACACTTTTAAACTGCGTAATCAGAATATCGTTTAATGCGGCTGCGCATCCCCATAATGGGAATAAACAGGATAACAAAATAAACTGGAACAGAGGGGTCTTATTCAGATACCCATCAGGCATCTGAATGATGTTTTTATTGTTCATAGTGCTACCTTTTACAGTGCAGGAGTATTATTCGTTTAAGGTAAGAAACTCATTAAATTGTTCGATGCTCGGGTAAGATGATTGGGTACCTTTTCCGGTAACGCTAAAAGCAGCGAAGAGAGCAGCTTTCTTCATTGCGGCCTCAACATTTCCGCTTTGTACATAATAATGTGCAAAGCAACCGATGAAAGCATCACCTGCACCGCTGGTATCAACAGCATTCACTTTAAACGCCGGAACATGGACTTCCTGGTCACGCGTCATCCATAGCGCGCCTTTTTCACCCATAGTAACAATAATATTATTCAATCCTTTATCGACCAAAGAACGTGCTGCAGCGCGAATATGATCGTAAGTATCAACCGGCATACCGGTTAATATTTCCAATTCGGTTTCATTCGGTACGAAGAAGTCGCATTTACAGGCATACGACATATCTAATTCACATAATGCAGGTGCTGGATTTAATAACACTTCAATGCCATGCTTTTTACCAAATTCAATCGCGTGGTAAACCGTCTCTAGCTGAACCTCCAATTGCAACACGATTAACTGACATTTCTTCAGATCTTCCGCCGCGCGATCGATATCTTCCGGAGAGAGAAACTTGTTCGCCCCTTTAATAATCAAAATGCTATTACTGGAGTTGGCATTGACGAAAATCGGCGCAACGCCGCTGCTGGTACAGGGGACCTTTTCTACATAGGTGGTGTTAATGCCCCAGGACTCGAGGTTGCGAATGGTGTTATCTGCAAAAATGTCATCTCCAACTTTGGTCAGCATCAACACTTTGGAATTGAGCTTAGCGGCCGCAACGGCCTGATTTGCCCCTTTACCACCACAGCCAATTTTGAACGCTGGCGCTTCCAACGTTTCCCCTTCTTTGGGCATCTGGTTGGTGTAAGTGATGAGATCCACCATGTTGGAGCCAATAACCGCGATATCCATTTTACTACCTCTCAGAAACAATCACACAACAATGATATTAAAATAACATTATCATGTTACTTCCGTATCATTTGTGACTAAGATCGCGATTGGAAGAACATTTTATTGTTTATTTATTATGCTGAATGTTGCAACTTTATCACACTTAAAATGATTAACTTGATTACAATCAACTGAAATTTAACCAATTAAAATCAATAAAACGTGAAAAAAACACACTTTTATTTCCCAGTGGTCAGACGTATAGTAATGCAGCAATGTCATGTTCTAAGAAACACAAAAATGTTACTTAAGGAACATGAAAACATGATTCGTGGAGAAAGTGCATGGAAACCAAGCAAAAAGAACGTATTCGACGTCTGATGGAATTGTTGAAGAAGACCGACCGAATCCATCTGAAAGAGGCGGCGCGAATGCTGGAGGTTTCCGTGATGACCATTCGTCGGGATCTCAGCCAGGATGACGAACCGCTACCACTCACGCTGCTCGGTGGTTACATTGTGATGGTGAACAAGCCTGCCGCCATCGTTAACGCTCCGCTCCCCGCGCAAAAACAGTATCATCGTGACGATTTACCGGTCGCCATCCTGGCCGCAGGACTGGTGAGTGAAAACGATCTGGTCTTTTTTGATAATGGCGTGGAAATGCCTCTAGTTATCAGTATGATCCCGGACGATATTACCTTTACCGGGATTTGCTACTCGCACCGGGTATTCGTAGCGCTCAATGAAAAACCCAATGCCACGGCGATTCTTTGCGGGGGTACCTATCGGGCGAAAAGTGACGCTTTTTACG
Organism: Citrobacter tructae; assembly: GCF_004684345.1. NCBI lineage: Bacteria > Pseudomonadati > Pseudomonadota > Gammaproteobacteria > Enterobacterales > Enterobacteriaceae > Citrobacter > Citrobacter tructae. The sequence goes on along the minus strand of NZ_CP038469.1, from coordinate 3,458,792 downwards.
ACACCAGTAATACTTCCCCTTTGGACGCACTCAACCCACGGAAAGTTTTTATCTCCGCCAGCGGTGTGCATGAGCATTTCGGTGTCAGTTGGTTTAACCCGGACGACCTCGCCACCAAACGTAAAGCGATGGAACGCGGGCTACGTAAAATTTTGCTGACGCGTCACGCCCTGTTTGATGAGGTCGCTCCCGCCAGTATAGGTCCGCTCTCCACCTTTGATGTCCTGATCAGCGATCGTCCGTTACCGGCAGATTATGCCACTCACTGCCGGAACGGCTCCGTCAAAGTCATCACCCCGAACTCCGACGGCGGTTAACTTACTCGAAGAAGACGGTAATCTTGTTAAACATCGATGGATCGGACTGATTGCGCGCGACTTTCACCACATCTTCCAGTTTATCAATCTGGCTTATCATCTGTTCCAGACGCTGGTCATCGTTGACCAATAGCCAGATGCGACTCTGGTCGCTGCCCTGAATAGGTAGACAGAGAATACCTTCCACGTTGAACGCGCGACGGGCGAACAGGCCGCAAACGTGAGTCATTACGCCGGGGTGGTTACGCACGGTGAGTTCAAGAATTACGTTGTCATGAGTCTGCTGTTGCATGGTTTATTCCCCCACCATCTCTGTATTTGCCGCACCCGGCGGCACCATCGGGTACACTTTTTCTTCCGCGTCGATGCGCACGTGGATCAGCGCCGGCCCTGGGCGATCAATAATCGCCTGCAGCGCCGCCTGCGGATCGGCTTCGTGGTTTAAATCGCAGGTTTCCAGACCAAACCCGGCGGCAATCTGCATAAAGTTGATCATCCCAGGATAGGTGGCGGCAAAAACGCCCTGCTTATAGAACAGGCTCTGCTGCTGATACACCAGACCCAGCGCTTCGTTATTCATCAGAATGATTTTAATATCCAGCTGATTTTCGCTGGCGGTGGCCATTTCCTGAATGTTCATCATCAGGCTGCCGTCACCGGAGAAACACAGCACTTTTTTATCCGGATTCGCCAGCGCCGCGCCTATTGCAGCAGGCAGACCGAAGCCCATGGTGCCCAGACCGCCGGAGGTCAGCCACTGTCGTGGACGGTTCAGCGGGTATGCTTGCGCCGCCCACATCTGATGCTGGCCCACGTCGGTGGTGATGATCGCGCTGTCGTCCACACAGGCGGCAACAGCGTTAATCAGCCCGTAATGCCTGAGCGGATTTTTTTCCTGCGGGATCGTGCACGGAAATTCTTGCTGCAGGTCGGACACCAACTGATGCCACTCTTCACGCGGCTGCGCCTCAATCAGCGGGATCAACTGTGCCAACACCTCATCCACATCGGCCTGAATCGCCACGTGCGGCTGTTTGATTTTACCCAGCTCCGCACGGTCGATATCCACGTGGATAATTTTGGCATTCGGGCAGAACTGCTCGGTTTTACCAATCGCCCGGTCATCAAAACGTGCGCCAAGAACAATCAACAAATCAGCTTCTTGCAGAATAAAGTTGGTACTGCGTGCGCCGTGCATACCCAGCATGCCTAACGACAGCGGATGCGCTTTTGGCAGCATGCCGAGCGCCATTAAGGTCATGGTGGTGGGCAGCGTGGCTTTTTCTGCCAGCTCACGCACCCGCTCAGGCGCATTAATCACCCCACCGCCGAGGTACAGCACCGGGCGTTTGGCAGCGTTAATCATCGCTGCGGCATCACGAATGCTGTCCTGGCTGAACTCCGGCGCCGCCATTTTCTGCGCGGGCTCTGGCATATCTTCAATTTCAAATACGGCGGTTTGAATATCCTTAGGAATGTCTATCCACACCGGGCCTGGACGTCCGGACTGAGCAATGCGGAACGCATCGCTCATGACCTGCGGTAATTCATTGATATGGCGGACCAGATAGTTGTGCTTGGTGATGGGGATAGAAATGCCGTAGGTGTCGACTTCCTGGAAGGCGTCGGTACCGATCATCGAGGCCGGAACCTGCCCGGTGATACACACCAGAGGGATGGAATCCAGACGCGCATCTGCAATGGCGGTCACCAGATTAGTGGCACCCGGTCCGCTACAGGCCATACACACGGCAGGCTTGCCGTCGGTTCGCGCCATCCCTTGCGCGATAAACCCCGCGCCCTGTTCGTGGCGCGCCAGGATATGACGGATTTGTGTGCTTTGGCTTAAGGCGTCGTAGACGGGGAGAATCGAGCCGCCAGGAATACCGGTGACCACCGTGATTCCCTGACGCTCCAGGAAATGAACGATGAATTCTGCGCCCGTAAAGCGCGTACGCTTGGATGTTATGCCCGAACTTGCCATGCTCCAGTCCTTTTATTCTGGGCCAGCTATCCGGGAGGGCTAGAAACTAAAAACCCCGCCCGGTTTGCGCCGGCGGGGTTTTGGAATCGTGTGTTCCGGACCCTACGGCGCATTGCCGACGACCACCACCACACGCACGACGACCACTGCGCGAGATGGCGCAGTTTTTAGTAGGGTCGCAGTCAGCATGGAAGGGTTCATTAGGGACCTTGTCTGTTTGTTGGTTAACAGGATTTATACAAACACAGGTTTTTCAGCATGACAATGGAAAATTTTTCATCTGCACAAAAATGCTTCAACGATCACATTTCATTGTATGTCGTGCAAAAACAAAAAACCCCGCCGAAGCGAGGTTTTTATCAGCGTTGTGCGGTTGGTTGCCGCCGGACACACTGTGTTATGTCAACGCAAAAAGTATACGCGTTTCGCGAAGAACTCGCAATTTCGGCACGAATTTTGACGTTTTTGAGTATGCCGCAGTAATGGCATAACGCCCACAAAATACTGTTCATTTATACAGTTGTTATCTATAATGTCACCGTACGCAATGTGTTATGCGGGGGCCGCAGAGTAAACCGGCGCAACAAAGTCCTGGCTGAAACGGGTGGTGCCGTCAGCGCCTTAACCCCCGTGTGAGCACACTGTGTTATGTCAACAAAGATGCTGGCAACAGGCAGCGGCGAGGTACGCCAGCATCGTGCTCCTTGTACCAAAAGGAGAGCGTATGAGCCTCGTGGATATCACCATTCTTATCCTGAAACTCATTGTTGCTGCACTGCAACTGCTTGATGCTGTTCTGAAGTACATTAAATAGTTCAGATTCAAGTCGCACCTAAGGGGAGTGGGCAACCACTCCCCTTTCACCGTTGCCCTGGTGCGTGTGCCGCGCCAATATGTTACGTTTTTATGACATACACAGGGACGAAGACCGCTATGACGCTTTCTGTTTTCTGCATTTTGCTGTTCGCCGCGCTGCTCCATGCCAGCTGGAATGCCATCGTGAAAGCGGGAAACGACAAGCTGTACTCCGCTATCAGCGTCAGCGGTTCGGCAGCAATCATGGCGTTGATATGTCTGCCTTTTGCACCCCATCCCTCTGCGGCCAGCTTGCCGTACTTAGCTGTCTCAACAGGTTTACAGGTGGTGTATACCGTTCTGGTTGCCAAGACCTATCAGGTCTCGGATATGAGCCAGACATACCCCTTAATGCGTGGTACCGCACCGCTGCTGGTCGCTATCATCAGTGTTCTGTTTCTCGGCGATAGCCTGTCAATGCTTGCCTGGATGGGTATCGCCACCATCTGTCTGGCTATCCTCGGGATGGCGTTTAACGGACGCAGCAGCTCGCAGCGGGGAGTTATTCTGGCGTTGATAAACGCCTGCTTTATCGCTGGCTATACGCTGGTGGATGGCACCGGCGTACGGCTCTCAGAGACCGCGCTGGGTTATACGCTGTGGACCTTCTTTCTGAACGGCTCCTGCCTGCTAACCTGGGCGATGATCGCCCGACGTCGGGAGGCTTCACGCTATCTGGCGCAGCAATGGAAGAAAGGGATTTTGGGTGGCATCGGCACCATGGGTTCCTACGGACTGGCGCTGTGGGCGATGACGCAGGCTCCGCTGGCGGTGGTCGCTGCGCTGCGGGAAACGTCCATCCTGTTTGGTGCCCTGCTCGCCTGGCTGCTACTTAAAGAGAAAGTCGCCGGAATACGTCTTATCGCCGCAGCGGGGATTGCCGTCGGAGCGATTTTGCTACGTCTGTCGTGATCGCGTCTTAGGCCTGATGCATTCCGGCAACATTTATTGCCGCTATTTGTTTACATTTCCTGCCGCATCGCTTTTTGTCTTTGTAGTGATCAATATGGCCTTCTTTTTTTAATGTGGTAGATTCCACGCGCATTTAGCGGAATGTTCAGCACCTTATTCTTCTTTTTTCTCTTTTTTAAAAGTAATCAGCGAAATGAAAAGGCATAGAAGCGTCAATTTGTTGTTGATGTTGGTACTCTTGGTGGCGGTAGGCCAAATGGCACAAACCATTTATATCCCCGCCATTGCCGATATGGCGCGTGAACTCAACGTTCGCGAAGGGGCGGTTCAAAGCGTAATGGCCGCTTACCTGCTGACCTACGGTGTGTCGCAGCTGGTTTACGGCCCCCTTTCCGATCGCGTAGGACGCCGTCCTGTGATCCTCACCGGGATGTCTATTTTTATGCTGGCCACGCTGGTGGCCATTACCACCCACAGCCTGACGGTACTGATTATCGCCAGCGCCATTCAGGGAATGGGAACGGGCGTCGGCGGTGTAATGGCGCGAACGTTACCGCGCGATCTGTATGAAGGCACTCAACTGCGTCACGCTAATAGTTTGTTAAACATGGGCATTCTGGTCAGCCCGCTGTTAGCACCGCTGATTGGCGGTGTGCTGGATACGATGTGGAACTGGCGCGCCTGCTATATTTTCCTGTTGATTCTGTGCGCAGGCGTGACGTTTAGCATGGCGCGCTGGATGCCAGAAACGCGCCCTGCGGGTGCGCCGCGTCCACGGCTGATTGCCAGCTACAAAACCCTGTTTGGCAACGGTGCGTTCACCTGTTACGTGCTGATGCTGATAGGCGGCCTGGCGGGCGTTGCCGTCTTCGAAGCCTGTTCTGGGGTATTGCTGGGCGCGGTTTTAGGTTTAAGCAGCATGGTGGTCAGTATCCTGTTTATTCTGCCGATCCCGGCGGCGTTTTTCGGCGCATGGTTTGCAGGTCGACCAAATAAGCGCTTCTCAACGCTGATGTGGCAGTCGGTCATTAGCTGCTTGTCAGCGGGTCTGATGATGTGGATCCCGGGCCTGTTTGACGTGATGAACGTCTGGACACTGCTCATTCCCGCTGCGCTGTTTTTCTTCGGTGCCGGAATGCTGTTCCCACTCGCCACCAGCGGCGCAATGGAACCCTTCCCGTTCCTTGCGGGTACGGCTGGTGCGCTGGTGGGGGGGTTACAAAATATAGGTTCCGGCGTGCTGGCGTGGCTTTCCGCGATGCTGCCGCAAACCGGACAGGCCAGCCTGGGCCTACTGATGACCCTTATGGGTGCGTTGATTCTGGTGTGCTGGTTGCCGCTGGCGTCACGCGTGTCTCATCAGGAGCAGGCGGTTTAAGCGAGTGATGGCCCGGTTTTTCGCCGGGCTTTTCACATTCTGGCGTAATCATCAAGTTCAATAACGGCTCCAGTGCCGGACGCCAGGCCCCTTCCTCACCATCATAAAACTGCGTATCTGCGTTGATAGCGTAGGGAATTTTTGCTTTCCTCAGCTCACACGCCATAAAGTGGGCAAACGCTATCTGCGAGGCCGAAGGCGCATTTTTGATCGTCTCACCCGGAGCCCATCCACCGACCCAACTAACATGACCGGTTTTCTGCTGCCAGTGAACAGCGCTGTTAATTCGGGCGCGAATAGCCACCTTTTCAGCCGTCGTGCCCGACGTCCACGGATACTTACCGTTATTTTTTAGCGGCCCCCACGGGAAGATATGCCACTCAGCCAGAACGTAATTCTGGCTTTGCGGCGGCAGCTTCAGATTTTGTAAATCTTCCGGCGCGGCGCGCAGACGTGGTGCGACAAAAATCATGCGCTGAGGATTGATGGCGTGAATCATGCGAATCGTTTTGTCATACACCCGATTGAGCGACGCCTGGTTATGATTAAGCTTATCGGCTGGTTCGTAGATCACATCAAAGCCCAATAACGGCGACCCTTGACCAAAGTAATGCGCCACCGCCACCCACCAGTTGACCACCTCTTTTTCATTGCTGGCGCTGGGGTCTTTTTTATACTCATCCGCCTGATAAGCAATAATCGGGATCACGCCATAGAGCTCGCAGGCTTCCACCAGTTTACGAAGATGGATAAGCCGGGCCTCCGTTGGCTCTCCACCAACGCGAATACGCACATGGCCGATCCCTTTTGCCTGAAAGTCCCGTACCACCAGCGGGTCGAACTCGCGGATGCCCCGTTCAGTGTGTGCCCAGTCCACGTCCATCCCCACGCCCAACTGCTGCGAATAGTGCGCTGCCGTCAGCGGAGATTGTTCCGCATAGGCGGTGGCGCAGGCGACCAGCAACAGGGAAAAAAGCGGCTTTAACACGGTGATCCTTAGGCAAATCATCAGAGGTGATTCACGTATTTAGCATGATTTCTGACGCCGGGTGTAGAGAGAAAACGTAAAAATATTCGATGCTCGCCACGATTATTTTACCTGCTCCTGCAGCCAGCCAATAAACGCCTCGATTTTCGGCCACTGTCTGCCGGGCAGCGTGGTGATGTAATAGTGCTGATGACATTTCAGTGCCATATCGCCAAAAGGAGCCACCAGTTCTCCGCTGTCGAGACGTTTTTGCACCAGCCTCTTTCGCCCCATTGCCACGCCGATATGGTTCATAGCCGCAATCACCGCTAAATCAGAACGATCGAAGCCAATGCCAGACGATGTCGGCAAATTCACCCCATAATGCCGCGCCCAGCTGTGCCATTCATCCGTACCTGAATCATTACTCCACGCCTGCCTGTCATGCAGTAGCGTGCAGTGTGACAAGTTCACCAGCGTACCGGTAAGGTCATAGCGACGAGCATAATCCGGGCTGCATACCGGCAGGATCGCTTCGTCCATCAGGAAATGATGCGTGAGTTGCGCAGATGGCGCATCGTCAAAATAGATGGCCAGGTCGATCCCAGCACGTTGCATATTGACGTTGTCATTCCCGGTCAGCATGGTCAGCGAAATCGACGGGTAACGGCGGGTAAAGTCACCGAGAGCCGGCACCAGCCAACACTGGGCAATGGAGGGCCGCGAATACACGGTTAGCGTCCCGGACAGCTCCTGGTTTTTGATGTCGAGAATTTCCTGATTGAGCGTATCCAGCGATGATTTCAGCGCCCAGAACACCCGTTTACCTTCATGGGTGAGTTCCACCTTGCGATGTGAGCGGACAAACAGCTGAATGCCCAGCTCCTCTTCCAGTTGATTAATACGGTGACTTACGGCGCTGGGGCTTAACGACAGCTCGTCTGCCGCTAGCGCAAACGACTGATGCCTGGCCGCCACTTCAAAAGTATAGAGCTTTGAGAGCTGCCAGCCATTGAGCAGCCGATTTCTGACCTCGCGTAGGGGATCCACACTCACCTCTGTCATCCTGAATATTTCGCTGGAGTGTAAAAAAAACTGCTGTAAAAATCAGCACAAAGATGATTCAAAGTGAACCATATCGCATTATTAAGTCATTATTAGACGTAAATCACCCATTTGATTCAATCTGATTCATGTGAAAGGGGATTTTTATCGTTTGTCAGCATGTGCCTTAATTTTGTCCAATAGACCCAGGCATAAAGTCAGGTTAATCACAGGGCAAGGTGAGATATGCACTCTCAAATCTGGGTTGTGAGCACGCTGTTGATAAGCATCGTGTTGATCGTTTTGACTATCGTGAAGTTCAAATTCCACCCGTTTCTGGCACTGCTGTTAGCCAGCTTCTTCGTAGGGACGATGATGGGCATGGGGCCGCTGGATATGGTCAATGCCATTGAGAGTGGCATCGGCGGTACGCTGGGCTTCCTCGCCGCAGTTATCGGTCTGGGGACCATTCTCGGCAAAATGATGGAAGTGTCCGGCGCGGCAGAACGTATCGGCCTGACGCTACAGCGCTGCCGCTGGCTTTCCGCCGACGTCATTATGGTGCTGGTCGGTCTGATTTGCGGGATCACGCTATTTGTTGAAGTTGGCGTGGTACTGTTGATTCCGCTGGCGTTTTCTATCGCCAAAAAAACCAATACTTCACTGCTGAAGCTGGCGATCCCACTATGTACAGCGTTGATGGCCGTGCACTGTGTTGTCCCACCGCATCCGGCGGCCCTGTTCGTGGCGAATAAGCTGGGCGCGGATATTGGCACCGTGATCGTTTACGGTTTACTTGTTGGTCTGATGGCATCGCTGATCGGCGGGCCGCTGTACCTGAAATTCCTCGGCAACCGTCTGCCATTTAAACCGGTACCGGCTGAGTTTTCGGACCTTAAGGTACGCGACGAAAGCACGTTGCCGTCGCTGGGCGCTACCCTGTTTACCGTACTGCTGCCCATTGGCCTGATGCTGGTAAAAACCGTCGCTGAGCTGAACATGGCGAAAGGCGGCACAGTGTATACGCTGCTGGAGTTTATCGGCAACCCAATCACCGCCATGTTTATCGCCGTGTTTGTTGCCTACTACATTCTAGGTCTGCGCCAGCATATCGGCATGGGCGCACTGTTGACCCATACTGAAAATGGCTTTGGGTCCATTGCCAACATCCTGCTGATTATCGGTGCGGGCGGCGCGTTCAACGCTATTCTAAAGAGCAGCGGGCTGGCGGATACCCTGGCGCTGATCCTCTCCAACATGCATATGCATCCGATTTTACTGGCCTGGCTGGTGGCACTGATTCTGCACGCTGCAGTGGGTTCTGCCACGGTAGCCATGATGGGCGCAACGGCGATTGTGGCGCCGATGCTGCCGCTTTATCCCAATGTCAGCCCGGAGATCATCGCCATTGCTATCGGTTCCGGCGCAATCGGCTGCACGATCGTCACAGATTCCCTCTTCTGGCTGGTGAAGCAGTACTGCGGCGCTACCCTGAATGAGACGTTTAAATACTATACGACCGCGACTTTTATCGCGTCGGTGATTGCACTAGCGTGCACATTCCTGCTTTCCTTTATCATCTAAGCGCAAAGAGACGTACTATGGAAAACATGCAAAAACTTATCGCCCAGTATCCTTTAGTGGAGGACCTGGTCGCACTCAAAGAAACAACCTGGTTTAACCCGGGCACCACCTCTCTTGCGGAAGGTTTACCCTATGTTGGTCTGACAGAGCACGATGTTCAGGATGCCCACGCCCGGCTGGCGCGCTTTGCACCGTATCTGGCGAAAGCATTCCCGGAAACCGCAGCCACCGGTGGGATTATCGAATCTGAGCTGGCTGCGATTCCTGCCATGCAGAAACGACTGGAAAAAGAGTATGGGCAGCATATCAGCGGTGAAATACTGCTGAAGAAAGACAGCCATCTGCCAATTTCCGGCTCAATTAAAGCCCGTGGCGGCATTTATGAAGTGTTGACCCACGCCGAAAAACTGGCGCTGGCAGCCGGCCTGCTGACCACGGAAGACGATTACAGCATTCTGCTTTCGCCTGAGTTCAAACAGTTTTTCAGTCAGTACAGCATCGCGGTCGGCTCGACCGGCAACCTCGGAATGTCGATCGGCATAATGAGCGCCCGCATTGGTTTTAAGGTAACGGTGCATATGTCTGCTGATGCCCGCGCATGGAAAAAAGCTAAACTGCGCAGCCACGGCGTCACGGTGGTGGAGTACGAAGAAGATTACGGTGTGGCGGTTGAACAGGGTCGCAAGGCAGCCGAGTCTGATCCGAACTGCTTCTTTATCGACGATGAAAATTCCCGCACGCTGTTTTTAGGTTATGCGGTCGCCGGGCAACGTCTGAAAGCGCAATTCGCGCAGCAGGGGCGCATGGTGGATGCCGACCATCCGCTGTTTGTCTATCTGCCGTGCGGTGTCGGCGGCGGCCCTGGCGGCGTGGCGTTTGGCCTGAAGCTGGCGTTTGGCGACAACGTGCACTGCTTCTTCGCAGAACCGACCCACTCACCGTGTATGCTGCTGGGGATTTACACCGGGTTGCACGATACGATTTCCGTGCAGGACATTGGTATCGACAACATGACGGCGGCAGATGGGCTGGCGGTCGGTCGTGCATCGGGATTTGTTGGCCGGGCGATGGAGCGGCTGCTTGATGGTCTGTACACCCTTGATGACCAGACGATGTACGACATGCTGGGCTGGCTGGCGCAGGAAGAAGGGATTCGCCTGGAGCCATCGGCGCTGGCGGGTATGGCTGGTCCTCAGCACGTTTGTGGTTCCGTTGACTATCAGCAGATGCACGGATTTAGCGCGGAACAGCTTAATAACGCCACCCATCTGGTTTGGGCTACCGGCGGCGGCATGGTGCCGGAAGCCGAAATGGCGCAATACCTGGCGAAAGGACGCTAAACGCCATTGACCTTAACGCAGCATCGCCATCAGTTCCATCGGTGAGCGATGCTGTTTCAGCAGGTCGCGCATGACGCGCATATGCGGAGCAGTGTGGTTGAAGAAAGCTTGATAGCCTGCACACAGATCGCCCTTACCGCTATTATCACAATATGCCGGGCAATCGCCACGATAGAATTGCAACATAGGACATGACTGGCAGGACGCGTTCATCTGCGAAATCGCCTGTCGACGGGTTTGTCCCGTCCGGCCACACCACCGATTCAACGTTTCATCAAAAAGTGGAATGGATACTCGAGTAATATCCTCACGAACCCAGATATCAAATACCGTATTTAGAAACCGTCCCCAGTCTTCTGACGTAACAGATTCGGCTTTCAGATAACCGTTTTCATCGTGCTCAACCAAGGGAATAAACTGCACAGAACGAATGCCTTCTTTCTGTAAACTGCGGTACAAATCAATTGGGTACTTACATTTCTGGTGATCCACTACCACTTTAATATTCCCCTCACTAACCTCCATGTCCTCACTGCCTGTCATGCAAAATCCCCGATATATACGATAAGTTGGCGAATGTGTGTTACAGCAAACAGTATTGCGAGGGATAACACCGCGAGGGAGATCATAAATTTGTCACGCACCGCGCGAGATTCAGAAAAATCGCTATGCGTGACATCCATCAGGTTACGACTACGGGTATAGCGCCAGAGAATAATCGCCACAATCACCAGCACCCCAATAGAAATCCAGAACAAAAACCCTGCATGATGCCAGTTATGTTTCAGCGCCAGCGCAGATAGCCATAAATCGCCAGACCACCGGCAAACAGACACAGCAATAGCGCCAACTGTTCACGAATGAGGGCATGGCAAAATCTGGCGCCAGCTGATCAAGGCCCACTCCAGCGGCCAGAAACCCCAGCGCGGTGCGGATCCACGCCAGAAAGGTACGCTCATTTGCCAGCGAGAAGCGGTAATCCGGCGCTTCTCCGAGGCGGGAAATCTTCATCAGGGCTCCTTTTTACGGTCACGACTCAACGACCTTCCCTGCTCATTTTCAGAATTACAAACGCCGTATTGCTGATATTCTTTTCGCTATCCAGCACAGGGAGATCAGATGGACATCATATTGCAAAACAAATGTAGCTCACTGGGAATGCTTTTCGGTGCTATTGCGTTGATTCTCGGCATTATCCATTTCTCTTTTGGTCCCTTTTCCGCCCCACCTCCCAGACTTGAAAGCATCGTTGCGGAGAAAGTCTCCGCCGTCAAAAAAGGCATTCTTGCCGGGTTGAAAGGAGAGATACCGCCCGTCGCCGCGAAAGAAAATGCAGTCAATATAGATAACTTACTGAAAAACGGCGGCATTACACTCGCCGTGATTGCTCTGGTATGCGCCTTTATTGGCGGTATGCGTAAGGAGAATGTCTGGAGTATCAGCGGTGCTCTGGTTTTTGGTGGCGGTACGCTCGCCTTTCATGCCCTGCTCTTCGGCATTGGGCTGATATGCGGCATCATTCTACTTATCTTGGTATTTTCTGTACTCAGTGGTGGTTCACCGGTTTAAGTTTGTTTGCCGGATGGCAATGTACGTCTATCCGGCCTACAGAGCAGACCGGATAAGCAATCCTTAGCCTAATCCCCAAAAAATCACCGCTAGCAGTTGCGGGGTGATAATGCGCAAGAACATTACCAGCGGGTAAACTGTGGCATACGAAAGTGCCGCCGCGCCACTGGTGGCGTGCAGGTTATTGGCAAACGCCAGTGCGGGAGGGTCGGTCATCGACCCAGCCAGCATTCCACACAGCGTCAGGTAGTTCATTTTGGTCAGGAGGCGCGCCAGTAGACCGACGGTAATCAGCGGAACGGCAGTGATGAAAATACCGTAGCCCACCCAGCTCAGACCATCTCCCTGAGTTAGCGTATCGACAAAATCACCACCCGATTTCAGGCCAACCACCGCGAGAAAGAGCACAATCCCCAGTTCACGCAGCGCCAGGTTAGCGCTCGGCGGCATAAACCAGTACAACTTGCCGATGCTGCCAATACGCCCAAGTATCAGCGCCATAATCAACGGCCCCCCGGCCAGACCCAGCTTTAACGCCACCGGGAAGCCGGGTATAAACAGCGGAATAGAACCCAGTAAAACCCCAAGCCCGATACCGATAAATACCGGCAGCATCTGTACTTGTTGCAATTTTTGCTGCGCGTTGCCGACAACATTCGCGACGGCATCGATGGATGAGGGTCGTCCTACCAGATTGAGGATATCGCCAAACTGCAGGCTGGCATCGCTGCTGGCAACCAACTCTACGCCCGCGCGGTTCAGGCGCGAAATAACAACGTCATAGCGCTCTTTAAAGTGCAGGTCACGGATCCGTTTGCCCAGTACCTGTTCGTTGGTCACCACTACACGCTCGACGCGCAAATCCGTGCCTCGCGTCGACAGCGAGGTGTCGACTTCCTGACCAATCACCACCTGCGCATTGTGCAGATCCGCAGGCTGCCCGACCAGATGGAGCAGATCACCCATCTGGATAATCGTTCCCGGCGACGGCACCATCAATGTTTCTTCCCGCTTCAGGCGGGAGCAGATGATTTTATCGCTGTTCAGTATGGGGACGTCCTGAATCGCCATATTATTCAGGTTCGGGTTTTCAACGCGGATGTTCATTGTCTGAATCAGCGCCTGCCCGTTGGTCCGCGTTGACTCATGCTGCTGTGCTTCTGCCTCGACGTTGACGCGGAATATAAGACGCATCAGCCACATGGTGAGCAAAATACCGCAAATGCCAAAAGGATAAGCCATGGCGTAGCTCATCCCCATCTGATCCACGACATCCATTGGCGTCCCCAGATCGCGCAGGATTTGCTGCCCTGCGCCCAGCGCTGGGGTATTGGTCACCGCACCGGAGAATATGCCCAGCACTACAGGAAGAGGAATGGCAAAAATCTTATGTAGCAGAGCGGTAACCAGGCCACCCAAAATGACAATCAGCACGGCGAACAGATTCAGGCGCAAACCCGAAACGCGCAACGATGCAAAGAAGCCCGGCCCCACCTGAATACCGATGGTATACACGAAGAGAATCAGGCCGAACTCCTGAATAAAATGCAGCATATCGCCGCTCAGGGTCATCCCTGCCTGATCGACAAAGTGCCCGACAATAATACCGCCGAACAGCACGCCTCCGATGCCAAAACCAACGCCCCGAACTTTAATGTTGCCGATCCACAACCCGACAACCGCCACCAACGCCAGAACGCTGACCGTCAATGCTATATCACTCATTATTCTGTTCCCTGTGAATAACATTATTAATGAAGAGGATTCTCGCAGAGTACAGGCGCAATGTATGGGTGGTAAAGCACAAAAAAGCCCCGTCATTTCTGGCGGGGCAAAGGCATGGAGCTATTTAGCTATTTAATGCGGGACGTTCGCTGATAGCGATCCGCTGCGGAGGGACCGTTTCGGGCTCGTTGCGAATTAAATCTATGTGCAGCAAACCATTGGTGAAGCTTGCGCCGGAGACTTCCATATTTTCAGCCAGGGTAAAGCTCAGGCTGAAGGATTGAGTCACCAGCCCCTGGTGCAGCCACTTGGTCTCTTTTTCCGGCTGCTCAGGCGTACCTTTTACGGTCAGACGCGTACCTTCCAGCTGAATATCCAAATCTTCCTGACGGAAACCGGCTAACGCAAGCGTAATGCGATAGTGGTTATCATCGCTTTTTTCGATGTTATAGGGTGGGAAGCTCTGGCTTTCGCCGGTGTTTTGCAGTGCATTGGCCAGTTTGTCAAAACCGATCCATTGACGCAGCAGCGGGGATAAATCGTAGTTACGCATATTCATTCTCCTTCTAAGAAGCGAGTAAGTACCTTTCAGCTCCCTGACGGCAAGCTGATTGCTTAGCAGGGCCGCCTGAAGCGGCCCACTGAATTAGTTGATTTCGATGCGGCGCGGTTTGTTCGCTTCCGGAATCACGCGCTCAAGCTCGATGTACAGCAGACCGTTCACCAGGTTTGCTCCGCGAACATGAATGTTCTCCGCCAACTGGAACTTGCGTTCAAAGTTGCGCTCAGCAATACCCTGATACAGGTATGTACGTTCTTTTTGCTCGTCAGCGTGAGCGCCTTTTACCACCAGCAAATTGTCCTGGGCGGTAATTTCCAGCTCACTTTCAGCAAAGCCCGCAACGGCAATCGCAATGCGGTAATGGTTTTCGTCTACCAGCTCAACGTTATACGGAGGGTAGCCGCCATTACTCTGGCTCTGATTGCTTTCCAGCAGGTTAAACAGGCGATCAAAACCAATTGCAGAACGGTATAACGGGGATAAGTCAAAGTTACGCATAATCAATAGCTCCTGAAATCAGCGAGAATGTTAGACCTTCCATCATGGACAGGTCAGGTAGCCAGGACACCCATCAGGCGTGCCCTCATTTGTCTACATCCTAAAAATGGGTCTTAATACAAACTTTTCAAGCGTATTCATCTGACTTTTTTTGCAGTTTGTTGTCTATTGCATACACTGGGGGGACAGTTGTTATCGTTAGAGTGCGATAGCCGCCACAGTGCGACAGAATGGTGATGTTATTTTTCGCAATGGATCGCTATAACCCACCATGCAAACACCGATGTTTAACAGATGAATAAATGATGATTAGAAAAATGTTGTTAACACTGATGATGTGCAGCGGGATAGTTTTCGTGAGCGGTTGCTCCAGTGTCATGTCGCACACCGGAGGCAAAGAGGGGACGTATCCCGGTACGCGTGCCAGCGCCACGATGATAAGCGAAAGCGATACGAACTGGGGAACGAAGTCGCTGGCCATTCTTGATATGCCGTTTACCGCCGTGCTGGATACGCTGCTGCTACCGTGGGATTTATTTCGCACCGATAGCTCGGTGAGATCGCGCGTAGAAAGAAGCGAGGAAAGCACGCAAGCCACAAACAACGTGATCCCCCCGGCCAAAATGCCTGCCCCTTAAGTTAGCGCCCGGTTTCTGTCACCCATAGCTGGCGGAAACCCTCTACATCTTCCATCCATGCAACCTGTTGCCCGTCAGGCGAAAAGACGATCGCATCTGCGGACGGTTGAGCTTTATGATTCTCCGTCAAAAAATCAATCTCTCCCGTCCGCGCATTACAACAGGCAATTCTGTTTTCCAACACAAATCCCAGCCATAGACCCGACGGATGCCAGTTAAACGCTGACTGAATATCAGTCGTACAGCGGGTCAGTTGACGCGGTGTACCGCCCTGCACAGAAATTAGCCATAGCTGCACAATACCGCTATCATCACGCATCAAAAACGCAATATCTGACGCCTTTGGATTACTGCGCACCCAGTGACGTGGTTGATTCACCAGCCCAGGGAAAGCGCGGTCGTGGGTAAACGTCAGACGACGCTGAACGACGCCTGACGGCGGTGCCGGCATTGTCGATTCGCTGCCTTCCAGTGGCGCATTCCCTGGATATTTCCAGCCATTTTCATCTTGCGGTAAATCGACAATAAACAGCTCGGGGATCTTCTCCCCATTTGCCGACAAGGTATCACCAATAAACGCCAGCGCATGATTCCCCACCCAGCCTTCTTCGTAGGCGCGGTTAATCTCATCACTGCCCGGCTGCGGCACGGGCGTAGTCTGGCTCACCAGCACGCACCAGTAACTCCCGCTATACTCGCGCGGATGCTGCATGGAGACCGTCACCGGACCATACGGTGTAGCCACGCCAACGTTACGTAAATCCAGAGCTGGGGAACGCTCACGCAGCACATGGTCGTTATAGGTGAAGCTGACAAACTCACCGTTCGGGCTAAAAACATGCACATGACTGCCGCCGCGCAGCGCGCCAGGCGTGTACGGGGCAGTGATATCCATCGCATCCAGATTCGCTATCTCTGTGCGCGTGGCAATGACACCACGACGATGATGAAAGTCGTAATGCCATGATTCATCGGGATTTTCAGGTCCGTGAATGAACACATATTTTTCATGTTTTGGATGAACGGTCACCACGCCGACGTGTGCCTCCTGCGTCGCACGATAAATCACCTCCACCTCGCCGGTGTGAATATTGACGCGTTCAATCGTCTCACCGGTAAACGATGCCCCGGAAGGACGCACGTCAAAAACCAGCCACTGGCTGTCCGGAGTCCAGGTATTGATATTGGTCAGTTGGTGATTACGCGGCATAAAGGTGATTTGCTTCATAGGATGCCCTGATACGAGACGATTTCAGCAATCATACTTCACAAGGACTTCACTTTCAGGCTTTAGCGTATGCCCATCTCACTTATTACGGGCAGAAAGATGGAACATTTTGACGTGGCGATTATCGGTTTAGGCCCGGCGGGTGCTGCGCTGGCGCGGCAGTTGAACGGAAAAATGCGCGTGATTGCGCTGGATAAAAAACGCCAGTGCGGCACTGAAGGCTTTACCAAACCCTGTGGAGGTTTACTGGCTCCTGACGCCCAACGTTCATTTATCCGCGACGGGATAACCTTACCCGTTGATGTCATCGCCAACCCGCAGATTTTCAGTGTTAAAACGGTCGATGTGGCAGCCTCTCTGACTCGAAATTACCAGCGTAGCTATATCAATATCGATCGCCATGCTTTTGATTTATGGATGAAATCACTAATTCCTGGCGATGTGCAGGTGTACCACGACAGCCTGTGTCGGAAAATCTGGCGCGAGGGCGATAAATGGCATGTTATCTTTCGCGCCGATGGTTGGGAGCAGCAGATCACCGCACGTTATCTAGTGGGTGCTGATGGGGCAAATTCGCTGGTACGCCGTCATCTCTATCCCCAGCACCAAATCCGTAAATATGTTGCTATTCAACAATGGTTTGCGGAAAAACACCCTGTCCCGTTCTATTCGTGTATTTTTGATAACGATGCCACAGATTGCTATTCCTGGAGCATTAGCAAAGACGGATTTTTTATCTTCGGTGGTGCCTACCCAATGAAGGATGGCCACGCACGCTTTGAAGCGCTGAAAGAAAAGATGGAAGCTTTCCATTTTCAGTTTGGCCAACCGGTGAAAAGTGAAAAATGTACGGTGCTGTTCCCATCACGCTGGAAAGACTTCGTCTGTGGTGAGGACAACGCATTTTTAATTGGCGAAGCGGCTGGATTTATCAGCGCCAGTTCACTGGAAGGAATTAGTTATGCGCTGGACAGCGCAGAAATCCTCAAATCTGTACTATTGCAGGAAACGGTCGACAAAAATAAAACCTATCACAAGGCGACCCGCAAACTGCGTATTAAGCTGTATGGCAAGATCCTGAAGAGCCGGGCATTAACATCGGCACTGACCCGTAAATGGATAATGCAAAGCGGCATGGCACATATTCCCTTGAGTCAGGAGGTGGAGCCCGCCGTAACGCCTGACGGGCTGATTAAAGAACATTAGCCGACGCGCTTCACATCCCCCACCAACAGGATGTAAGACAACGCGCCAAGCAGGGCAACGACTGAGATGTAGACCAGCGCAGGGGCGAAACCGTAGCCTTGCGCAAGGTAACCGACCACCAGCGGAACCGTAATGCCGCCCAATCCGCCAATAAAGTTAAACACACCGCCGGTGAGGCCAATCAAACGCATTGGCGCCAGCGATGACACCAGAGACCAGGTGATGGAGGCAAAACCATTACCAAAGAAGGCGATAGCCATCAGAACCATAATCCAGGTTGGGTCGTTCGTGTAATTAGCGCCCATAATGCAGGTGGAGATCAATAAGCCACAGATGATCGGCAACTTACGTGAAAAGCCAATAGAGTAGCCTTTGCGCACCAGTCGGTCAGCCACCCAACCAGAGAGCAGGACGCCAACAAACGCTGCCAAAAACGGTACAGTGGTCATAAAACCAGCTTTCAGCGCGGTGATCCCTTTTTCCTGAGTAAGATAGTTCGGGAACCACGTCAGGAAGAACCACAAGGTCGATGCAATGGCAAACTGACCAAGATAGACACCGACAAGTTTACGATGGAATACCAGTTTCCAGTCCGCGAGAGTCAGCGGCTGACGCGCCTCTTTTTTCACTGGCGCATCACCATCCACCAGACCGCCGCCGTCACGAATGTAGTCCAACTCAGCTTTGGTGATGTTTTTGGTCAGGCGTGGCGGCTGATATACCTTAATCCAGATAAACGACCAGATGATGCCAATCCCGCCGGTGATAATAAACACCCAGTGCCAGCTCAGTATCTCCTGAATCCAGATCAGTAGCGGTGTGAGGAACGCCAGGCCAACAAATTGTCCCGATGTGTAGAAACCAACAGCTGAAGCTCGTTCACGCTCAGGGAACCAACTGGTCACCATGCGGTTATTGGTTGGGAATGCGGGGGCTTCAAAAATCCCGGTAATGGCGCGGAGACCAATCAGCGACATCAATCCGGTCGCAAATCCCTGAAACAGGGTCGCCACCGACCAGCCGAGAATGGCGATAAAATAGGTCATACGCGACCCTACCCGATCAAGGAACCAGCCACCGGGGATCTGGCAAAGTGTGTAGAGCCAGGCAAACGCAGAAAAGACATATCCCATTTCTGCTTTGGTAATTCCAAATTCTTCCTGAATATGCGCAGAAGCAACCGCCAGGTTGGCGCGGTCAACATAACAAATAACAACCGTAATAAAGATCATCACCAGCGTCAAATAACGGCGACGTCCGGGTTTTGCATCAGTAACTGAAATATCCATCGCAATCTGTCTCCAGATTTTGGGCATAGCGAAGCCGCTCACCATGCCCTGTAATTTACAGAGGGTTTATTTGAATTTTTTATTAATAAATTAACCGTAATGCGCTAAATAATTTGTGCTGGGGAAAGGCAGCAAATTTTCGCATTCCCAGGAGCATACATTAGTATGTGACTGGGGTAAGAAAATGCAGACAACACATCACCAGTGCAAAGTATGCCGCGCATTTACCATTCCGCTACGGAGCCGTCTTCATGACGCCACAGCGGATTACGCCAGTCCGGCGCATTTTTGCTGAACTCAATCACTTTGGCTTCATCAATATCTACGCCAAGCCCTGGTTTCATCAGTGGTTTAAAGAAGCCTCCTTCCATATTGAAATCTTCTTTGTTTTTCACAAAGTCGAGCAATTCAGCCCCTTTGTTGTAGTGAATACCCATGCTCTGCTCCTGAAGCACGGCGTTATAAGAAACAAAGTCCACATGCAAGCAGGCAGCCAACGCGATCGGCCCCAGTGGGCAGTGCGGTGCCAGCGTAACGTCATATGCTTCGGCCATTCCGGCAATTTTGTAGCACTCAGTAATGCCGCCAGCATGAGAGAGATCCGGTTGCAGAATAGAGATACCACCCGCCTCCAGCACACGTTTAAACTCGAAGCGTGAGAACATGCGCTCTCCCGCTGCCAGTGGAATATGAGTTTGCGCCGCCAATTTCGGGTAGTATTCCGCTTGTTCCGCCAGCACCGGTTCTTCAATAAACAGCGGGCGATACGGTTCCAGTTCTTTAATCAGGACTTTCGCCATCGGTGCACTGACACGTCCGTGGAAATCGAGGCCAAACTCAATCTGGTTTCCAAAGGCTTCACGGATCTGCGCCACGGTATTTACCGCCGCATCCACCGAGCGGGAGTTATCAATCAGCCCCATCTCTTCACAGCCATTAAGCTTGAAGGTATCAAAACCAATCTCACGTAGGGTTTTAATCCCGTCGATTACATCTGCCGGACGGTCACCGCCCACCCAGCTGTAGGCTTTGATTTTGTCACGCACCAGGCCGCCCATCAGTTGCCATACCGGGGCATTGAGCACTTTGCCTTTGATATCCCACAGCGCCTGGTCGATACCGGCGATAGCGCTCATCATGATCGGGCCACCACGATAAAAACCAGCCCGGTACATGACCTGCCACAGGTCGTTGATACGTGCGGGATCCTGACCAATCAGGTAGTCACCAAACTCGTGAACCGCCGCTTCCACGGTGCGTGCTCGCCCTTCAATGACCGGTTCGCCCCAGCCAACAATACCCTCGTCAGTCTCGATCTTTAAAAACATCCAGCGCGGGGGTAAACGGTATGTGGTGATTTTGGTAATTTTCATTTCACTGCCTCTCGATACGCTTTTACAAATTCCACAGCCTGCTGCGCGGTACGTTCAATAGACTGCCCGGCGCGATAGAGATCGCTGCCAAGCCCAGCACCTGCACAACCTGCATCAATCCATTGCGCCAGGTTTTCCGGCGTCACGCCGCCAACGGCAAACACCGGAACATCCGGCGGAAGCACCGCTTTCAGTGCTTTGATGTAGTCAGGGCCAAAAGCGGATGAAGGGAATATTTTTAGTGCTTGTGCACCAGCATCTAGCGCGGTAAAGGCTTCACTGGCAGTAGCACAGCCAGGACACACGGTCATGCCATAGCCCACTGCGCGACGAATTACCTCGGGGTTGATATTGGGTGTGACGATAAGTTTGCAGCCCATTTGTGCAAGCTGCTCTACCTGCTCTGGCTGTAATACGGTCCCGGCGCCGATTAGCGCTTTGTCCCCATAGGCATCCACAATCGCGGGGATACTCTTTTCCCATTCTGGGGAGTTAAGCGGGATCTCAACTGCATCAAATCCCGCATCAATGACCGCGCCAACGTGCGCCAACGCCTCATCGGGCATGACACCACGTAATATTGCGATTAACGGAAGATTAGTTTGCCACTGCATGAACAATGCTCCTTATGCCTGCCTGAAATGCCGTGTCGCCGGATACCGCGGATACCTCACGTCCAATGGCATGAAATGCCTGCTGATAGCGTGAACTCAGGTCTGAACCAGCGACGAGCGTAATAGCCTG
The DNA here is from genome assembly GCF_004684345.1 of Citrobacter tructae. Classification (NCBI taxonomy): domain Bacteria; kingdom Pseudomonadati; phylum Pseudomonadota; class Gammaproteobacteria; order Enterobacterales; family Enterobacteriaceae; genus Citrobacter; species Citrobacter tructae. Next base: position 3,437,579 of record NZ_CP038469.1, on the reverse strand, counting down.
TTGGGCAGCGAATTGTTCGCTCATGCTGGCGACTTCAGCGCCAATCAACAGGCCAGAGAGAAATTCGCTGACCTGCTCACGCGGGAGTGTACCCAGCACATGCGAGGCGCGAACCTCAAATAGTTTCGGCAGAATGTCAGGAGCGGCAACACCACGTGTTAGTCCGGCAGTGAAGGCCTCCGCAGAGGCTTCCTGTTCTGGCAACCCCGCGCCCACCAGCGAGTGGCGTAATAACAAATGATGCAATTCACCGGTCATCACGGTACGAAAATCATGAATTTGTTGCGCGTCAGCCTGTACCCATTTGCAGTGCGTTCCGGGCATGACATAGACAGAAGAAGGAGAAAGCGTGCGGGCACCCAGCAACTGAGTCTCTTCGCCGCGCATCACATTGTGGTTATCCTCGCGAGAAACGCAAAGTCCGGGAATAATCCAGATATTGTCGCCAACGGAGGTTAACTGCTTGCCAATGGCAGAGAAATAAGCAGGAACAGGGAGATAGGGGGCAATTTTCCAGCCCACGTTGCTACCGACCATTCCCGCCATCACCACGGGGGTGGCGCCATCGCGCCAGTTTTTTGTGACTTCAGCTAGCACCGCTTCAGGAGATTTACCGTTCAGACGCGTTACGCCTGCTTCTGATTGCCTGCTCTCCAGGCATTTATCGCCCTGGTAAAGCCAGGCGCGCAAATTGGTCGATCCCCAGTCAATTGCGATGTAGCGAGCTGTCATGTAATGTCCTTTAGCCTTCGTGTTGAGCTGGCGATCATGGTTAAAGCCGCCTGCTCTGCCGCATTACTATCCTGGTGCCGTATCGCATCGAATAGCGCTTTATGTTCCTGGAGCGTTTTCGGCATATTAGCCTCATCCCCCATCCAGGTTCGTTCAAAAACAGCTCGCTGTAGCGAGCTGATCGCTATGCTAAGCTGTTGTAAAACAGGGTTATGCACCGACTGTAAAACCGCTTCGTGGTAGCGGATATCCGCTTCATTAAACGCATCTCTGTCCTGGTTGTTGGCGATCATGTCATTGAGTGCCAACTCTATTTCAGCCAGATCGCTCGAGTTCGCCCGCTCCGCTGCCCAGCGTGCAATCGCTGGCTCCACCAGATTACGAACCTCACTCATCGCGCTAATCAGACGCGGGTCATAGTCGTTTTCCAGTACCCATTGCAGTACGTCGGTATCGAGGTAATTCCACTGGTTTCGGGGAGTAACAAACGCCCCGCGATAGCGTTTCATTTCAATGAGTCGCTTCGCCATCAGCGAGCGGAACACTTCGCGAATAATATTGCGCGAGGTTTCAAACTCCTCACACAGATCCGCTTCCGCGGGTAGCGCTGAACCCGGTACGTACTTGCCACTAACAATCTGCTTGCCCAGCGTGATAACGATGCGATCGGTTTTATTGAGAGTCATGAAGAGTCCTTGTGCTCTGTATGTACTGCTCTACTTTACCGCGAGCGTCGATTTTCGCCTCATATTTGCACTACAAAAGTGGTGGCTTTTAGCTTTCTCTTGAGCCTAATGTAGTACAATACAATATTGTTGTACTACAATTCAGATCACAAAACAGACAATTGGTAAGGAAAATGTTACGCTCAGGGTAAAAGGGGATAAAAAAACCCGCAGCAGGTGCGGGTTAGTTGGTGATTGTAATTAAGCAAGCCTGATCAGCATTACGCCACCAGGCAATGAAACGTTAATTCAGCACAAACTTCTCAATGGCATACGCTACGCCGTCTTCAAGATTGGATTTAGTGACAAAGTTGGCAATGTCTTTTACAGACGAAATGGCGTTATCCATTGCGACACCCACACCCGCGAATTCAATCATCGCGATGTCGTTTTCCTGATCGCCAATCGCCATGACTTCTTCGGCTTTAATGCCCAGCGCGTCAGCCAGCGATTTCACGCCAGTCCCCTTATTGACGCGTTTATCGAGGATTTCGAGGAAGTACGGCGCACTTTTCAGTACGGTATACTTCTCTTTTACTTCTGCAGGTATGCGCGAGATGGCTTTATCGAGGATCTCTGGCTCGTCAATCATCATCACTTTGAGGAACTGGGTCGCCGGGTCCATCTTCTCTGCTTCACAGAATACCAGTGGAATCGTCGCCACAAAGGATTCATGGACCGTGTAGTAACTGATATCACGGTTAGCGGTATAGAGCGTGTTGCGATCGAGAGCGTGGAAGTGTGAACCCACTTCCCGCGAGAGTTGTTCCAGGTAACGATAATCGTCATAGCTCAGCGCCGTTTGTGCAACGGTGCTGCCATCCCCAGCTTTCTGCACCAGCGCACCGTTGTAGGTTATGCAGTAGTCACCGGGTTGTTCCATGTGAAGTTCTTTCAGGTAGCGGTGAACACCGGCATACGGACGGCCAGTGGTCAGTACCACGTTCACGCCACGCGCTCGAGCCGCGGCAATCGCCGTTTTGACCGCAGATGAAATGGTGTGATCGGGCAGCAGAAGAGTGCCATCCATGTCGATAGCAATAAGTTTGATAGCCATGAGTTCCCCGGATTAAATGAGTCCATCCTCATGCTAACGCGATTCCGCTCAAAAAACAGCAACGAAAAGGGGGATAGACAGGCGAACCGAGATTCCTCTTTTGTGGGCAAAAAAATACCCGGTTGCACAACACAACCGGGTAGATTCATCCAGGATAACGATTAGATATCGATGTTCGCCGCTTTCAGGGCGTTCTCTTCGATAAACGCACGACGCGGTTCAACGGCGTCACCCATCAACGTAGTGAACAACTGATCGGCAGCAATCGCATCTTTCACGGTCACACGCAGCATGCGACGGCTTTCCGGATCCATGGTGGTTTCCCACAGCTGATCCGGGTTCATTTCACCCAGACCTTTATAACGCTGAATAGACAAACCACGACGGGACTCTTTCACCAGCCAATCCAGTGCCTGCTCGAAGCTGGCAACCGGCTGACGACGCTCACCACGTTCAATAAATGCATCGTCTTCGATCAGGCCGCGCAGTTTCTCACCCAACGTGCAAATGCGACGGTATTCACCACCGGTCACAAACTCATGCTCCAGCGGGTAATCGGTATCAACACCGTGAGTACGCACGCGAATCACCGGTTCGAACAGGTTCAATTCTGCGTCTTTACGTACAAAGCTATTCCAGGTGCTGCCGTGCATTTCGTTTTCATTCAGCACGTTAACCAACTGGGAAACCCAAGTCGTAACTTTAGCTTCATCAGCCAGATCGGCTTCAGTCAGCGTCGGCTGGTAAACCAGTTCCTTCAGCAATGAGCGCGGGAAGCGACGCTCCATGCGACCAATCATTTTCTGCGTAGCGTTGTATTCAGAAACCAGTTTTTCCAGCGCCTCACCCGCCAGCGCCGGAGCGTGGGCGTTGGTGTGCAGCGTGGCACCATCAAGAGCGATAGAGATCTGGTACTGATCCATCGCTTCATCGTCTTTGATGTACTGTTCCTGCTTGCCTTTCTTCACTTTGTACAGCGGTGGCTGCGCAATGTAGACGTGACCGCGTTCAACGATTTCCGGCATCTGACGATAGAAGAACGTCAACAGCAGCGTACGGATGTGCGAGCCATCGACGTCCGCATCGGTCATGATGATAATGCTGTGATAGCGCAGTTTATCCGGGTTGTACTCGTCGCGACCGATACCGCAACCGAGCGCAGTAATCAGCGTCGCCACTTCCTGAGAAGAGAGCATCTTGTCAAAGCGCGCTTTCTCAACGTTCAGAATTTTACCCTTCAGTGGCAAAATCGCCTGGTTCTTACGGTTACGTCCCTGCTTCGCAGAGCCGCCCGCAGAGTCCCCTTCCACCAGGTACAATTCAGAGTGAGCGGGGTCGCGTTCCTGACAGTCCGCCAGTTTGCCCGGCAAGCCAGCTAAGTCCAACGCACCTTTACGACGGGTCATTTCACGAGCGCGACGCGCCGCTTCACGAGCACGCGCAGCATCGATAATTTTGCCGACGACAATTTTAGCGTCAGACGGGTTTTCCAGCAGGTATTCACTCAGCAGTTCGTTCATCTGCTGTTCTACCGCCGTTTTCACCTCGGAGGAAACCAGCTTGTCTTTGGTCTGCGAAGAGAATTTTGGATCCGGCACTTTCACGGAAACGACAGCAATCAGGCCTTCACGGGCATCGTCACCAGTGGCACTGACTTTCGCTTTTTTGCTGTAGCCTTCTTTGTCCATGTAGGCGTTCAGAGTACGGGTCATCGCCGCACGGAAGCCTGCAAGGTGAGTACCGCCATCACGCTGCGGAATGTTGTTGGTGAAGCAGTAGATGTTTTCCTGGAAACCATCGTTCCACTGCAGCGCAACTTCAACGCCAATACCGTCTTTTTCGGTGGAAAAATAGAAGATATTCGGGTGAATCGGCGTTTTATTCTTGTTGAGATACTCAACAAACGCCTTGATGCCGCCTTCGTAGTGGAAATGATCTTCTTTGCCGTCGCGCTTATCACGCAAGCGGATGGATACGCCGGAGTTCAGGAATGACAACTCGCGCAGACGTTTAGCCAGAATGTCGTATTCGAACTCAACGACATTGGTGAAGGTTTCATGGCTTGGCCAGAAACGCACCAGGGTACCGGTTGCTTCAGTCTCGCCTGTAACAGCCAGCGGTGCCTGTGGCACGCCGTGCACGTAAGTTTGCTGATGCACTTTGCCTTCGCGACGAATCACCAGCTCCAACTTCTGCGACAGGGCGTTAACCACGGAAACGCCTACTCCGTGCAGACCACCGGACACTTTGTAGGAGTTATCATCGAATTTACCGCCTGCGTGCAGCACGGTCATGATAACTTCCGCCGCCGAAACACCTTCTTCCGGGTGAATACCGGTTGGGATACCACGGCCATCATCGGTAACGGATACGGAGTTGTCAGCGTGAATCGTCACCACGATATCTTTACAGTGACCCGCGAGCGCTTCGTCGATAGCGTTATCTACCACCTCGAATACCATGTGGTGTAGACCGGTGCCGTCATCCGTGTCGCCGATATACATACCCGGGCGCTTACGCACCGCATCCAGTCCTTTCAGGACTTTGATACTGGAGGAGTCATAAGAATTCGACATCAACGTTTCTCGCTCATTTTATCTTGGGTTAATCCGTTATTTTACCCTTTTCCACGGTGAACATCTTCGAATTTTTGTCCGACATGTCCAGAACGTGTTCAGCGCTAATTGCGCTGACAAAGACCTGAGATTGCGTGGCTTTTAAGCGGCTGGCCAGCAGTCCGCGACGCGCATCATCCAGTTCAGAGGCAAAATCATCTATCAGGTACAGGCAGCGCCGCCCGCTTTCGCGAGTCAGGAACTCCCCTTGCGCCAGACGTAAGGCGCACATCAGCAGTTTTAACTGCCCACGCGACAACGTATCTTCCACCGGCGCACCGTCGGCGCGTATGCGGAAATCCGCTTTATGCGGACCGTGCGCGGTGTAGGTCAACATGCGATCGCGTTCAAAACTACGTTCCAACACCTCCGCGTAATCCGTCTCTTTCTCCCAGCCGCGCTGGAAAGAGAAGGAGAGAGAAAACTCGGGAAGAAACTGCTGGCAGGTATCCGCCATATCCTGCGCGATACCGGCGCTGTACTCCGCGCGCCAGGTGCTGATTTGTTCCGCCAGCGGGATCAGTTCTTTATCCCACGGACGCAGTTGCTCATAACGACTCACCTGACGCAACGCCGCATTGCGCTGCTTGAGCAGCCTCTTAAGGTTGCTCCAGGCGGTAAAGAATCCGGCTTCATTGTGAAAGCATCCCCAGTCAAGGAACGCTCTTCTGTATTTGGGGCCGCCGTTGAGTAAAGTAAACCCCTCGGGCGTGATCAACTGCATCGGCATCAAGTGCGCCAGTTCAGCAACCTTGTGACCGTCGGTGCCGTCAATACGCACTTTGCTGTCACCCAGCTTATCTTTGGTCAGGCCGATCGATGTTTCACGCTCGGTACCCTGCAATCGCCCGTGTAGTACAAACGACTCCTGCTCGTGGCGAATGACGCGGCCAATCTGCAAACTGCGAAACGCCCGACCGTGACCGAGCGTATAGATAGCTTCCAGCACGCTGGTTTTGCCGCTACCGTTAGCGCCTACCAGGAAGTTAAAGCCGGGAGATAAAGCGAGATCCGCGCTTTCGATATTGCGAAAGTCGCGGATCAACAAGCGGGTGAGCGACATTACAATCTCATTGGCATAACAACGTAAGCCGCGCTCTGGCTGGCTGCATCTTCAATTTGGACGCTGGAAACAGAGTCGGTCAGCATAATACGGACGTTTTCGCACTTCAGCGCGTTCAGTACATCCAGCACGTAGCTAACGTTGAAGCCGATTTCCATTTCAGTCCCTGGGTAGGTGACGTCGAGGATCTCTTCCGCTTCTTCCTGCTCCGGGTTGTTGGCCGTAATTTTGAGCTGGTTTTCGCTGACGTACAGACGCACGCCGCGGAATTTCTCATTGGAGAGAATGGCCGCACGGGCAAAAGCCTGCTTGAGGATATCGCAGCCCGCTTCCAGATGTTTGTCCGGGTTCTTCGGCAGGACGCGACGGTAATCCGGGAAACGCCCATCCACCAACTTGGAGGTAAAGATAAAGTCACCAACGTGCGCGCGGATGTTGTTGCTGCCGATCTGCACGCGCAGCGGATTGTCGCCGCCGTCAAGCATACGCATCAGTTCAATCACGCCTTTACGCGGCACGATCACCGAATGGTTTGGCAGCGATTGTCCAACCGGCATTGAGCACACCGCCAGACGGTGACCGTCGGTCGCCACGGTACGCAGTTCTTCGCCTTCGGTTTCAAACAGCATACCGTTTAAGTAATAACGCACATCCTGATGAGCCATTGAAAACTGCGTGGCTTCAATCAGGCGCTTCATCGTCGCCTGCGGCAGCGTGAATTCGACTTCGCTCTGCCAGTCATCCAGATTTGGGAAGTCGGCAGCAGGTAGCGTGGACAGCGAGAAACGGCTGCGGCCAGAGCGCACCAGCATGCGGTCGCCCTCCAACTGGACAGCAATTTCCGCCCCTTCCGGTAGCCCACGACAAATGTCGAAGAATTTACGCGCCGGAACGGTGGTCGCGCCGGGTTCATGAGGCTGGATCAGCGCCACGCGTGCCACCATCTCCATCTCGAGATCGGTACCGGTCAGAGAAAGCGTTCCATCCGCAACCTGTAGTAACAGGTTTCCGAGGATCGGCAGCGTAGGACGACCACCCAGCGGGCCGCTGACCTGCTGAAGCGGTTTTAATAAATGTTCACGTTCAACGGTAAATTTCATAGCGTCACGAAGATAATGTTCTGATTAAATTGGAGAAATCTTCTTTAATATCATGGCTTTCTTCACGCAACTGCTCAATCTTACGGCAGGCATGAAGCACGGTAGTATGGTCACGCCCACCAAACGCGTCGCCAATTTCTGGCAGACTGTGGTTGGTGAGCTCTTTTGCCAGCGCCATCGCCATCTGGCGCGGACGAGCTACCGAGCGAGATCGACGCTTAGAAAGCAGATCCGCAATTTTAATTTTGTAATACTCCGCCACCGTCTTTTGAATATTGTCGATGGTGACCAGTTTTTCCTGCAATGCCAGCAGATCGCGCAGCGCTTCACGAACAAAATCGATTGTGATCGCCCGGCCAGTAAAGTTGGCGTTGGCGATCACGCGGTTCAGTGCGCCTTCCAGTTCACGCACGTTAGAGCGTAGACGCTTGGCAATAAAGAACGCCACCTCACCTGGCAGACGAATGTCGTTTTCATCGGCTTTTTTCATCAGGATCGCGACTCGCGTTTCGAGTTCAGGTGGTTCGATCGCCACGGTTAATCCCCAGCCGAAGCGGGATTTCAGACGATCTTCAACACCATTGATCTCTTTCGGATAGCGATCCGATGTCAGGATGATCTGCTGATTACCTTCCAGCAGGGCATTAAAGGTGTGGAAAAACTCTTCCTGAGATCGTTCTTTATTGGCAAAGAATTGAATATCGTCAATCAGCAGCGCATCAACAGAACGGTAGTAGCGTTTAAACTCTTCGATCGCATTGTTTTGTAGGGCTTTAACCATGTCCTGTACAAAACGCTCGGAGTGCATATACACCACTTTTGCGTTCGGCTTGCGGGCCATAATCCCGTTACCGACGGCGTGCAACAGGTGGGTTTTACCCAAACCGGTACCGCCATAAAGGAATAAAGGATTGTAGGCTCCGCCAGGATTGTCCGCCACCTGACGTGCCGCCGCGCGCGCCAGTTGGTTAGATTTACCTTCAACGAAGTTATCAAACGTGTGTTTGACGTTAACGTTAGAGCGATAGGTGTGTTCTGCCGGTGCGGGGACGTTATCCCAGCCCGGGCGCGCCGCCGGCGCGGCACGTTGCGGCTGTACTTGTTGCGCGACATACGCAGGCGCCACAACGTTGTTAACCGGCGACTTCAGCGTTTGCGTGACGGGTTTTGTACCGACTTCAAAACGCAGTTGCGGGGCATCTGCTCCGCAGAAATTATTCAGCAATCCATTAATATTATTAAGGTATTTGTCCCTTACCCAATCGAGCACAAAACGGTTTGGCGCATACAAAGCCAGCGTGTTATCGCTCAGTTCCGCCTGCAACGGGCGTATCCACATACTGAATTCTGTGGCTGGTAACTCATCCTGCAATCGGGCAAGACACTGCTGCCAAAGCGAAAGTGACACGGCGGACTCCACTCGAACAAAAGTCGATAAATGACAAAGGCTGAAACATTCATGATTGTTGGCGCACGTCGAAAAGACCCTGCATGAGGGTGACGTGCGAACCGCTGTCTGCGGTTATATGCCCGATCAGGATCCATTGAAACGATCAGGACCGCGGATCATAGCCTAAACTGAGCGAGAGATCTTCTGTTTCTCACAGATTCTTCCCGATTTATCCACAGGATGATCCAGAATCGGCTAAGTGTAAACGATCCTGGAGAAGTGCTGCAGGTTTTCGCGCGCATATTGAAAAAATTAATGAGTAAAGATGCTTTACTGCTTAAACGATCTAATAAAGATCCCGTGCGATCCTTGCGCTTTATCCACCAGCCCGTATAATTCTTACCCCCAGCGAGTAACGGTCGCCTCACGGCGTCAACGCTGCCTGTTTTTTACGCGAATCCATGCGGAAAAAAGCGGGAATTAAGGAAAGAGAATTGACTCCGGAGTGTACAATTATTACAATCCGGCCTCTTTAATCACCCACACTGTGGCGTAAGTCGTTCGATATTCGTTCGGGTATACGCAAAAGTCAGTGAATTTATTCAAGTTTAGGTAGAAATCGCCATGAAACGCACTTTTCAACCGTCTGTACTGAAGCGCAACCGTTCTCACGGCTTCCGTGCTCGTATGGCTAATAAAAATGGTCGTCAGGTTTTGGCACGTCGTCGTGCTAAAGGCCGTTCTCGTCTGACCGTTTCTAAGTAATAAAAGCTAGCCCCTGAGTGGTTAAGCTCGCATTTCCCAGGGAGTTACGTTTGTTAACTCCCACTCATTTCACATTCGTCTTCCAGCAGCCACAACGGGCTGGCACGCCGCAAATCACCATCCTCGGCCGCCTAAATTCGCTGGGGCATCCCCGTATCGGTCTCACGGTCGCCAAGAAAAATGTTAAACGTGCGCATGAACGCAACAGGATTAAACGCCTGACGCGTGAAAGCTTTCGTTTACGTCAGCACGAACTTCCAGCAATGGATTTCGTGGTGGTGGCTAAAAAAGGGGTTGCCGACCTCGATAACCGTGCTCTCTCGGAAGCGTTGGAAAAATTATGGCGTCGCCATTGTCGCCTGGCTCGCGGGTCCTGATAGCCCTCATTCGGGTCTATCAACGCCTGATCAGTCCGCTGCTTGGGCCGCATTGCCGTTTCACTCCAACCTGTTCGAGCTACGGAATTGAGGCATTGCGCAGGTTTGGAGTGATAAAAGGCAGTTGGTTGACGGTGAAACGCGTATTAAAATGCCACCCTTTACACCCTGGTGGTGACGATCCCGTCCCGCCCGGACCATTTGATACCAGAGAACACTAACGATGGATTCGCAACGCAATCTTTTAGTCATCGCTTTGCTGTTCGTGTCTTTCATGATCTGGCAAGCTTGGGAGCAGGATAAAAATCCGCAACCTCAGGCTCAACAGACCACGCAGACAACGACCACCGCAGCGGGTAGCGCCGCAGACCAGGGCGTACCGGCCAGTGGCCAGGGGAAACTGATTACGGTTAAGACTGACGTGCTTGATCTGACCATCAACACCCGTGGTGGTGATGTAGAACAGGCTTCACTGCCAGCTTACCCGAAAGAACTCGGTTCTACCGAACCGTTCCAGTTACTGGAAACTACGCCACAGTTCATCTATCAGGCACAGAGTGGCCTGACAGGTCGTGACGGCCCGGATAACCCGGCTAACGGTCCGCGTCCGCTGTACAACGTCGACAAAGACGCTTTTGTACTGGCCGACGGTCAGAATGAACTGCAGATCCCGATGACCTATACTGACGCCGCTGGCAACACGTTTACCAAAACGTTTGTTCTCAAGCGTGGTGAGTATGCGGTAAGCGTTAACTATAGCGTGCAGAACGCCAGCGAGAAGCCGCTGGAAGTCTCCACCTTTGGTCAGCTGAAGCAATCCATCAATCTGCCATCTCATCGTGACACCGGTAGCAGCAACTTTGCGTTGCATACTTTCCGCGGCGCAGCGTACTCCACGCCTGATGAGAAGTATGAGAAATACAAGTTCGATACTATTGCTGAAAACGAAAACCTGAACGTCAACGCTAAAGACGGCTGGGTTGCAATGCTGCAACAGTATTTCGCAACGGCATGGGTTCCGCGTAACGACGGCACCAATAACTTCTATACCGCAAATCTGGGTAACGGCATTGCCGCTATCGGCTATAAATCTCAGCCGGTTCTGGTTCAGCCAGGCCAGACAAGCGCGATGACCAGCACCCTGTGGGTTGGCCCGGAAATTCAGGATAAAATGGCGGCCGTTGCACCGCACCTGGATCTGACCGTGGACTACGGCTGGTTGTGGTTCATCTCTCAGCCGCTGTTCAAACTGCTGAAGTGGATCCATAGCTTCCTGGGTAACTGGGGCTTCTCCATCATCGTTATCACCTTTATCGTTCGTGGCATCATGTACCCGCTGACTAAAGCGCAGTACACCTCCATGGCGAAGATGCGTATGCTGCAGCCGAAGATTCAGGCAATGCGTGAGCGTCTGGGCGATGACAAACAGCGTCAGAGCCAGGAAATGATGGCCCTGTACAAAGCTGAGAAGGTTAACCCGCTGGGCGGCTGCTTCCCGCTGATCATCCAGATGCCAATCTTCCTGGCACTGTACTACATGCTGATGGGCTCCATTGAACTGCGTCATGCGCCGTTCGCTCTGTGGATCCATGACCTGTCTGCACAGGACCCGTACTACATCCTGCCGATCCTGATGGGCGTGACGATGTTCTTCATTCAGAAGATGTCTCCGACCACCGTGACCGACCCGATGCAGCAGAAGATCATGACCTTTATGCCGGTCATCTTCACCGTGTTCTTCCTGTGGTTCCCGTCAGGTCTGGTGCTGTACTATATCGTCAGCAACCTGGTAACTATTATTCAGCAACAGCTGATTTACCGTGGTCTGGAGAAGCGTGGCCTACATAGCCGCGAGAAGAAAAACTCCTGATACTCTTCATTCTTCAAGCCGCAGGTGCGTTGGCTGCATTTGCTTGCCGCCTTCCTGCAGCTTGAATTATTTCGAGTATTCACGGTACAGTTAATGCCAGAGAAGGCGGTCATAAGACCGCCTTTTTTACATTTACAAGAGAACTATCATGAGCCATAACGACACCATCGTCGCTCAGGCCACCCCACCGGGACGTGGTGGTGTGGGTATTCTGCGCATCTCCGGCCTTAAAGCACGCGAAGTTGCCGAAACCGTGCTGGGCAAACTGCCAAAAGCACGTTATGCCGACTATCTGCCGTTTAAAGACGCCGATGGCAGCGCGCTGGATCAGGGGATCGCCCTGTGGTTTCCCGGACCGAACTCCTTTACTGGTGAAGACGTATTAGAGCTGCAGGGTCACGGCGGACCGGTCATTCTCGATCTGCTGTTAAAACGCATTCTGACGATTCCAGGCCTGCGCATTGCCAGACCCGGCGAGTTCTCTGAACGTGCATTTCTTAACGATAAGCTCGATTTAGCCCAGGCAGAAGCCATTGCCGACCTGATCGACGCCAGCTCGGAACAAGCTGCACGTTCCGCACTGAACTCATTGCAGGGTGCGTTCTCCGCACGTGTGAATCATCTTGTGGAAGCACTCACTCACCTGCGCATCTATGTGGAAGCGGCGATCGACTTCCCGGATGAGGAAATAGACTTCCTCTCTGACGGTAAAATTGAAGCCCAGCTTAATAGCGTGATGGCCGATCTCGACGCCGTACGTGCCGAAGCGCGTCAGGGTAGCCTGCTGCGTGAAGGAATGAAGGTGGTGATTGCCGGGCGGCCAAATGCCGGAAAATCAAGCCTGCTGAACGCGCTGGCAGGTCGTGAAGCAGCGATCGTCACCGATATCGCGGGTACCACGCGCGACGTACTGCGCGAGCATATCCATATCGACGGCATGCCGCTGCACATTATCGATACCGCCGGTCTGCGTGATGCCAGTGACGAAGTTGAACGTATTGGTATCGAACGCGCCTGGCAAGAAATAGAACAGGCCGACCGCGTGCTGTTTATGGTCGATGGCACCACCACTAATGCCGTCGACCCTGCCGACATCTGGCCTGATTTTATTGCGCGTCTGCCCGCAAAGCTGCCAATCACCGTGGTGCGTAACAAAGCAGATATCACGGGAGAAACGCTGGGCCTTAGCGAAGTCAATGGCCACTCACTGGTCCGCCTCTCCGCGCGTACCGGCGAAGGCGTTGATGTGCTGCGTAACCATCTCAAGCAAAGTATGGGCTTCGAGACCAATATGGAAGGTGGCTTCCTGGCGCGTCGTCGTCATCTGCAGGCACTGGCAGAAGCCGCTGAGCATCTCCAGCAAGGCAAAGCTCAGCTTTTGGGTGCATGGGCCGGAGAACTGCTGGCAGAAGAGCTGCGCCTGGCGCAACAGAATCTCAGTGAGATCACCGGGGAATTTACTTCCGACGATCTGCTGGGACGGATTTTCTCCAGCTTCTGTATTGGTAAGTAACGCTAATACTACATACTCCCGCATTAATAGTTATTAGTGCGGGTTGTTGTAATAATTATTGCCATTCTTTTTTTCATAGTCACACATTAATTATATGAAATTTTTAATTGTGATTACAATCACAACTCATTAAAGCCCCGATAGACAAATATTTTCATTGCCATAATGTAGCATTGTGTCTAATGAGGATAAACATACCATGATTATCTCAAATTCATATATAACCTCTAAATGGTTCAATGTTGACAGTAAAATTGTTGAACATCGCCCTTAGCCTCCCATTCATTTTTTCAATCTAAAGCCAAAATAAATAGATTCAACACAATCTATTTTTTGGCATGCCTTAAATAACTCAGATTTAATGTTGCCAACATATGCGACATGGCATCCTCATATCTATAGGGATAGTCGTGATTAATATGTTAGAAAAATCAAAGATAATCTGAGTCAGGAGGGGTATACCTGTCGAAAATGACTGTTTATAAATAAACAGCCACAGGGACTGTCGTCACAAAATTAATTGAAGGATTAAAAGATGGAAAACTTTAAACACCTACCTGAACCTTTCCGCATCCGCGTTATTGAGCCTGTAAAACGCACAACCAGAGAGCATCGTGAAGCTGCTATTATAAAATCAGGCATGAACCCTTTCCTGCTGGATAGCGAAGATGTATTCATTGATTTACTGACTGACAGCGGCACTGGTGCCGTCACGCAAAATATGCAGGCAGCAATGATGCGCGGTGATGAAGCATATAGTGGAAGCCGCAGTTATTATGCTTTAGCCGATGCGGTAAAAAATATATTTGGCTATCAACACACTATTCCTACCCATCAGGGCCGCGGCGCTGAACAAATCTACATCCCGGTATTAATTAAAAAACGCGAACAAGAAAAAGGGCTGGACAGAGAGAAAATGGTTGCGTTCTCTAACTATTTTTTTGACACGACTCAAGGCCATAGCCAAATTAATGGTTGTACCGTCCGCAACGTTTATATTAAAGAAGCCTTTGATACCGGCGTTCGTTATGATTTCAAAGGAAACTTCAACCTCGAAGGGCTGGAGAGCGGGATTGAAGAAGTTGGAGCGAATAATGTTCCTTACATTGTCGCCACAATCACCAGCAACTCAGCCGGTGGCCAACCTATCTCTTTAGCAAACTTAAAAGCAATGTACCGCATCGCAAAAAAATATGACATTCCGGTCGTGATGGATTCAGCACGCTTTGCAGAGAACGCGTATTTTATACAGCAGCGCGAAGCAGAATATAAAGACTGGACCATTGAAGAGATCACCCGTGAAACCTATAAATATGCAGATATGTTAGCGATGTCGGCTAAAAAAGATGCCATGGTTCCGATGGGCGGATTGTTGTGTATTAAAGACGATGAATATTTAGATGTTTATACGGAATGCAGAACACTTTGCGTCGTTCAGGAAGGGTTCCCTACCTACGGCGGCCTGGAAGGTGGCGCAATGGAGCGCCTGGCCGTTGGCCTTAGTGACGGGATGAACCATGACTGGCTGGCCTATCGCATTACCCAAGTTCAGTATTTAGTTGATGGTCTTGAGGCGATTGGTGTTGTTTGCCAGCAAGCCGGTGGCCATGCGGCATTTGTTGATGCAGGGAAGCTCCTCCCTCACATTCCTGCAGAGCAATTCCCTGCGCAGGCGCTGGCATGTGAATTGTATAAAGTCGCGGGTATCAGGGCGGTAGAAATAGGTTCTTTCTTGCTGGGCCGCGATCCAAAGACCGGGAAACAACTCCCATGCCCTGCGGAACTGCTTCGCTTAACTATTCCACGTGCTACCTATACCCAGTCACATATGGACTTCATTATTGAAGCCTTCAGGCATGTCAAAGAAAATGCTTCGAATATTAAAGGATTAACTTTTACTTACGAACCTAAAGTATTGCGCCACTTTACCGCAAAACTTAAAGAAATTTAATCAAAAATAGTTGGAGAGGCTGTATTTTCACAGCCTCTCTAATAATAAGCTACCTAATATTAAGGTTGCATTATGGAAGATACTTCAAACGACAAACATTCATCTTTTTGGGGAATAATGGTTATCGCAGGTACCGTCATTGGCGGTGGAATGTTTGCTCTCCCCGTAGACCTCGCTGGTTCATGGTTTTTCTGGGGGGCATTTATTCTTATAATTGCTTGGTTTTCGATGCTACATTCTGGATTGTTATTATTAGAAGCAAATTTAAACTACCCTGTCGGCTCCAGTTTTAACACTATCACCAAAGATCTAATCGGTAATAAATGGAATATCGTCAGTGGGTTTACTGTAGCTTTCGTTCTTTACATCCTCACTTACGCCTATATCTCAGCAAATGGTGCAATCATCAGTGAAACCATCGCTATGAATTCAGGGAATCATGTAAATCCTAGATTCATTGGTATCGGCACGGCCATTTTTGTTGCCAGTGTACTCTGGTTTAGTTCACTTGCAGCAAGCCGAATTACCTCCCTGTTCTTAGGTATCAAAATAATTGCTTTTGTTGTCGTTTTTGGATCGTTTTTCTTCCAGGTAGACTACTCAATACTGAAGGATGTTAACGGTACAGAAAATAATAGCACATCCTATTTTCCGTATATCTTTATGGCATTACCGGTATGTCTGGCATCTTTTGGGTTTCATGGCAACATTCCCAGTCTGATTATCTGCTATGGAAAACGAAAAGATAAACTCATAAAAAGCATTGTCTTCGGCTCATTATTAGCTCTGGTCATCTATCTTTTCTGGCTATACTGCACGATGGGAAACATTACGCGTGATGGATTTAAAAGTGTCATATCATCAGGCGGCAATGTCGATTCGTTGGTAAAATCATTCCTTGGAACAAAGCAACATGGTGCAATAGAGTTTTGTTTGCTTGTTTTTTCAAACCTGGCGGTAGCAAGCTCCTTCTTTGGTGTCACTCTAGGGCTTTTTGATTATATTGCAGACTTATTTAAAATCGATAGCTCACATACCGGACGTTTTAAAACAATCCTGTTAACCTTTCTTCCACCCGCTCTCCTGTACTTAATATTTCCCAACGGCTTTATCTATGGCATTGGTGGCGCAGGGTTATGTGCAACCATCTGGGCAGTTATCATCCCGGCGGTACTGGCACTGAAATCCCGAAAAAAGTTTCCGAACAAGATATTCACAGTTTGGGGCGGAGTCGCAATACCCTCTATCGTCATGATCTTCGGTGTGATGGTTATCTTGTGTTGGTTTGGTAACGTATTCAACGTGTTACCTAAATTTGGTTGAATGACACCAGAGTAGCTCAGAACACTGCATCATATACTATTGTTTATTAACACATTTCCAAAAAGGAAATCACTGTTGTCCAAATGGCAATTCGCGACATAGCTCGCTGCCCTCTATCCTTGTCGGCACGATTATCGCGAGGATGTTATGGCACGTTATCTACTCTGCAGTTTTGCCCTAGTTTTACTCTATCCCACCGGAATTGATATGTATCTGGTGGGATTACCGCGTATTGCCGCCGACCTTAACGCCAGCGAAGCGCAGCTGCATATCGCATTTTCGGTCTATCTGGCCGGTATGGCCACGGCGATGCTGTTCGCCGGTAAGATTGCCGACCAGTCAGGTCGTAAGCCGGTCGCTATTGTCGGCGCCCTGATCTTTATCTTCGCCTCCACCTTGTGTTCATTTGCCGAGAGCGGGACGCCATTCCTGGTGGGACGTTTTATTCAGGGGATTGGCGCAGGTTGCTGCTATGTGGTGGCATTTGCGATTTTGCGTGATACGCTCGACGATCGCCGCCGGGCGAAAGTGCTGTCTTTGTTGAACGGTATCACCTGTATCGTGCCGGTACTGGCACCGGTGATGGGGCATCTGATTATGCTCAAATACCCGTGGCAGAGCCTGTTCTACACGATGATCGGCATGGGCGTAGTCGTTTGCTTACTGTCGGTGTTTATCCTGCGAGAATCGCGCCCAGCGAGGCTCTCGACGTCGACGTCAGTCGATCAGCGAACCGAGTCACTGGTAAACCGCTTTTTCTTAAGCCGCCTGGCGATTACCACGCTGAGCGTGTCGGTGATCCTGACCTTTGTGAATACCTCTCCGGTACTGCTGATGGAAGTGATGGGTTTCGACCGTGGTGAGTACGCCACCACCATGGCGATGACCGCAGGCGTCAGCATGGCGGTCTCTTTCTCCACACCGTTCGCCCTGAGCCTGTTTAAACCTCGCACTCTGATGCTAACCTCGCAGGCGCTTTTCCTTGCCGCTGGCGTGGTGTTAACCCTCGCCAGCACGCATGCCGTCACGCTGTTTGGGTTAACGTTAATCTGTGCCGGATTCTCGGTCGGTTTCGGCGTAGCCATGAGTCAGGCGCTGGGGCCGTTCTCGCTGCGAGCGGGTGTCGCCAGCTCAACGTTAGGTATTGCCCAGGTTTGCGGTTCATCGCTGTGGATTTGGCTGGCGGCAATCCTCGGACTCGACGCGCTGAATATGCTGATCGGGATTCTGATTGGCTGTAGCATAGTGAGCATCATGCTGATTATCACTGTTGCTCCCAACCGGTCCGCGCCCACTCATGAAGAAATCCCTCAGCAGTCTCGATCTTAATTTACTGCTCTGCCTGCAGCTCCTGATGCAGGAGCGCAGCGTCACCAAAACCGCCAAACGGATGAACGTCACGCCGTCGGCGGTGAGTAAATCACTGTCGAAGCTGAGAGGCTGGTTTGATGATCCACTGTTTGTAAACACCCCACTGGGGCTGACGCCGACGCCGCTGATGGTCAGTATGGAACAAAGCCTGGCGGAGTGGATGCAGATGGGCAATCAGCTGCTTGATAAGCCACATCATGAAGCTCCGCGCGGGCTTAAGTTTGATCTGGTGGCCGAGACGCCGCTGGTGATGATTATGTTCAACGCGCTCTCACAGCAGATCTATCAGCGTTATCCGCAAGCCTCGATCAAAGTGCGCAACTGGGATTACGATTCGCTGGACGCCATTATTCGAGGAGAGGTAGACATCGGTTTCACTGGGCGTGAAAGCCACCCGCGCTCGCGCGAGTTACTGAGCCTGCTGCCGCTGTCTATCGATCATGAAGTGCTGTTTTCCGATCTCCCCTGCGTCTGGCTGCGCGAAGATCATCCGGCGTTACGAGAAGAGTGGAACCTGGAAACATTTCTGCGCTACCCACATATCAGCATCAGCTGGGAACAAAGTGACACCTGGGCGCTGGACGATGTGCTACAGGAGATGGGACGCAAACGCACTATAGCCCTGAGCCTGCCGGGGTTTGAGCAATCGCTGTTTATGGCCGCTCAGCCGGATCACGCGTTGATAGCCACAGCCCCTGTCTATTGCCAGCGATATAATCAACTCCACCAGCTTCCACTCGTGGCTCGTCCGCTGCCCTTTGATGTCGCACAACTAGAAAAAATGCGCGTACCGTTCACCCTCCTTTGGCATAAACGCAACAGCCACAATCCTAAGATCGTCTGGCTGAAAGACACGATCAAGACGCTTTATCGCGATATGTCCTGATGCAGCATACCGAAGTTGTTGCTAAATTGACCATACTAGTGTCAGAAATGTAAATGTCGCGTAATGTATCCTGTTTTAGCCTGTTTTTTAGGCAGTAAGGCCTGCCTGGAAGCCATGCAAATGTTACTCTGGTAATAATCACGGACCATTAATCACGGAGCGAAGAATGGCGACACATTTTGCCAGAGGGATTCTTACGGAGGGACACCTGGTTTCAGTTCGCCTCCCTTCTCCATGTCATGTCGAAGCAAAAAATCTACCCACGCATCGCCGAACTCGCTTCCTGGCCTCCAGAAGCCTACTCGCAGAGTTGATGTTCATGCTTTACGGCACCAGCACCCTGCCCGAAATCGTTGTTCAGGCCAAAGGTAAACCCGTTTTTCGCGATAAAAATCTGCCTGGATTCTCGATTTCATATGCGGGAAATATCGTCGGTGTTGCCCTGACGACAGAAGGCGCATGCGGTTTGGATATGGAACTTCAGCGGGCGATCCGCGGGTTTAACTCTCCGCATTCGGTAGACACCTGGCGCTTTTCCAGTAATGAAAAACTGTGGATCAACAACCAAAGCGATCCCAATGAAGCGCGTGCACAGCTCATTACCCTGCGACAGAGCGTACTCAAGCTCACCGGTGATATGAGCAATGACGATCCACGTGAACTCCAGCTGTTACCCGGCGCCGGACGCCTGAAATGCGCCCATACAGCCCAGATCGAAGCCATTTGCGATGCCGAAGACGTGCTGGTGTGGTCGGTCGCGGTGACACCTGCCATTGAAAAGCTCAAGGTTTGGGAGTTTGATGGTAAACAGGACTGGAAAAGTTTGCCCAATATCCAGACTCGCGCCAATGAGCCAACGGGCCGCCTTATCCGTTTCTCTCAATTTTCCGCAGCAAAGAGCTATACGCTTAACTGATTTAACCTTCATGATGAAACAGGAGTAACCATGTCTGAAACATTGAATGTTGTTACGTTACTGGGGAGCCTACGCAAAGGCTCGTTTAATGGAATGGTTGCCCGTACGCTGCCAAAAATTGCCCCTGTGGGGATGGACGTCAACGCATTACCATCGATTGGCGATATTCCACTTTACGATGCCGATTTCCAGCAGGAAGAGGGATTTCCGGCAAGTGTAGAAGCGCTGGCGGAACAGATCAGAAAAGCGGATGGCGTGGTGATTGTCACGCCAGAATATAACTATTCGGTACCAGGCGGACTGAAGAACGCCATCGACTGGCTATCCCGTCTGCCCGATCAGCCGCTGGCGGGTAAACCGGTGTTGATCCAGACCAGCTCAATGGGCGCGATTGGTGGCGCACGCTGTCAGTATCATCTGCGCCAGATTCTGGTGTTCCTTGACGCAATGGTAATGAACAAACCGGAATTTATGGGTGGTGTCATTCAGAACAAGGTGGATGTGCAAACCGGCGAAGTAATTGATCAAAGCACGCTGGATCACCTGACGGGTCAGTTGGCTGCCTTTGGTGACTTTATTCAGCGCGTAAAAGCGTAAAAGAAAAAGCCCGCCAGCAATGATGCCTGGCGGGCCGTTATCCAGACCGATATTTTAGTGTGCGTCGATAAACACAATCTTCAGCACAAACAGCAGCGCAACAACGATCACGCACGGGCTGAGGTCGCGGAAGCGTCCGGTACCTATTTTCATCACACAGTAAGAGATAAAGCCCAGCGCGATACCTTCGGTAATCGAGAAGCTAAACGGCATCATCACGGCGGTAATAAACGCCGGGACCGCTTCAGTCAGGTCATCCCATTTCACGCGTGACAAGCTGGAGGTCATCAGCACGCCGACGTAAATCAGCGCACCGGCTGCTGCATAGGCTGGCACCATACCCGCCAGCGGCGACAGGAAAATAACCAGCAGGAACAGGATCCCCACAACGACTGCCGTCAGGCCAGTACGCCCACCAACAGAAACCCCAGAAGACGATTCGATATACGCGGTAACCGAAGAAGTGCCGATAAAGGAACCGGCAACCGAGGAGACGCTATCCACAAACAGCGCCTGCTTCATGCGCGGGAACTTCCCTTTTTCATCAGCCAGGCCTGCTTTGTCCGTCACGCCAATCAGCGTACCGGAGGAGTCAAACAGGTTAACCAGCATGAAGGAGAAGATCACCCCAGCCAGCCCCAGGTTGAACGACCCGGCAAGGTCAACATGGCCAACCACGGTGCTGATGCTCGGTGGCGCAGAAACAATGCCGTTGTAGTGCACATCGCCCAGCATCCAGCCCAGCAGGGTGGTGACGATTATCGAAACCAGCACCGCCGCGTGAATGTTACGGGACGCCAGAATCGCGATGATAAAGAAGCCCAATACCCCCAGCAGTACGCTGTGAGAGGTCAGGTTACCAATAGCAACCAGCGTGTCCTTGTTCGCCACGATAACGCCGGCATTTTTCAGCCCCATCATGCCGATAAACAAACCGATACCGCTGGTGATCCCCACGCGCAGACTGACCGGAATGTTGGCAATCATCCAGTAACGTACGCGGAAGATTGTCAACAAAAGCAGACCCACAGCCCCCCAGAAGATAGCGCCCATACCCACCTGCCACGGCAGACCCATTGCCTGTACCACGACAAACGCGAAGAAAGCGTTTAGCCCCATCGCTGGTGCCAGTGCCACCGGCAGGTTGGCGAATACGCCCATCAGGATACTGCCCAACGCCGCAATCAGACAGGTAGTCACGAAGACAGCACTGGTGTCCATGCCAGCTACGCCCAGAATTTGCGGGTTGACGAAAACGATGTAAACCATCGTCAGAAAAGTGGTGAAACCGGCGATGACTTCGGTCCGCGCCGTCGTGCCATGTTCGCGCAGCTTAAACACGCGTTCCAGTATGCCCTGGCCAGAAGCCTGGGTTGTGTGTTGTTGACTCATTATCAATTTCCGAACAAGGAGGGAAAATTCGTCGCTATCCTATACCAAAATGCGACAATAGGGTGGGTTATGAGCGATTTTTTTCCATTGATTTTGCTTATACGGCAACGATTGCGTCGCCCAATAATGCATTACGTAAACGTTAAACTTGTTAAAACGGAAATGACATGTCCCAGATAGAAGCCGTATTTTTTGACTGTGACGGTACCCTTGTCGACAGTGAAGTCATTTGTTCTCGCGCGTATGTCAGCATGTTCCAGGCGTTCGGCATTACGCTCGATCTTGAAGAGACATTTAAGCGCTTCAAGGGGGTAAAGCTCTACGAGATCATCGACATTATCAACGATGAACACGGTGTCGAACTGGCAAAAGCCGAACTAGAACCGATTTACCGCGCCGAGGTCGCACGCCTGTTCGATACGGAACTGGAGGTGATTGCGGGTGCCAATGCGCTGCTAGATAGCATGGCTGTGCCGATGTGCGTGGTATCGAACGGTCCGGTCAGCAAAATGCAGCACTCGCTGGGCAAGCTGGGCATGCTGCATCACTTCCCGGATTTATTGTTCAGCGGCTATGATATTCAACGCTGGAAGCCCGATCCTGCGTTGATGTTCCATGCGGCAAAGGCCATGAACGTCAATCCGCAGAACTGTATTCTGGTGGATGATTCTGCTGCGGGTGCGCAGTCGGGGATTGATGCCGGAATGGAGGTGTTCTACTTCTGCGCCGATCCGCACAACAAACCGATCGATCATCCCAAAGTGACGACCTTTACCGATCTGGCACAATTGCCGGCATTGTGGAAAGCGCGCGGTTGGGATATTACGCGTTAAATGTTGTCGGCCCGGTAAGCTTACGCCACCGGGCCATTAACAACGTATTACTCTTTCGGATCTTTCCCCGCCAGCAGCTTATCCAGCTCATCGCCGCCGACGTGACGGAAATCTTGTCCCTTCACGAAGTAGAAAATGTATTCGCAGATATTCTGGCAGCGGTCACCGATACGCTCGATAGAGCGTGCGCAGAATAATGCTGTCAGCACGCTCGGAATGGTGCGCGGGTCTTCCATCATATAGGTCATCAGCTGACGCACGATGCCCTCATATTCCTGGTCAACTTTTTTGTCTTCACGGTATATGCGCACCGCTTCGTCCAGATCCATTCGCGCAAACGCATCCAGCACATCGTGAAGCATTTGTACCGTATGGCGACCCAGTGATTCCAGGCTCACCAATAGCGGCTGAT
Source organism: Citrobacter tructae (assembly GCF_004684345.1). Taxonomy (NCBI): domain Bacteria; kingdom Pseudomonadati; phylum Pseudomonadota; class Gammaproteobacteria; order Enterobacterales; family Enterobacteriaceae; genus Citrobacter; species Citrobacter tructae. Next base: position 3,414,691 of record NZ_CP038469.1, on the reverse strand, counting down.
GCTGCTGGGAGAATTTCTCCAGCGCGGTACGGCAGATTTTGTCCGCCACGTCGCCAATACGTTCCAGCTCGGCGATGGTTTTGATGATTGCCATCACCAGACGCAGGTCGCTCGCTGTCGGCTGGCGTTTCGCAATAATGCGCACGCAGGCTTCATCAATCGCCACTTCCATCATGTTGACGTTCTTATCGCCTTCAATGACACGCTTCGCCAGCTCGCTGTCCTGGTTGTGCATGGCGGTAATGGCATCAGAAAGCTGCTGCTCTACCATGCCGCCCATGGTCATCACCTGGGTACGGATACTTTCCAGCTCGGCGTTAAACTGGCCGGAAATATGTTTATTAAGATTGAGACTGTCCATAACGCACTCCTGAATCAGCCGTAACGACCGGTGATGTAATCTTCAGTTTGTTTCTTCGCAGGCTTGGTGAACAGATCGTCCGTGTTGCTGAACTCAATCAACTCGCCAAGGTACATAAACGCCGTATGGTCGGAACAACGTGCAGCCTGCTGCATGTTGTGAGTCACGATAACGACGGTGTAATCCTCTTTCAGCTCGGTGATCAGCTCTTCAATACGCCCGGTAGAGATAGGGTCAAGCGCTGAACATGGCTCATCCAGCAGCAATACTTCGGGGCGAATGGCAATACCACGCGCAATGCATAAACGCTGCTGCTGACCACCGGAGAGAGAGTACCCGCTCTGGTGTAGTTTATCTTTGGTTTCGTTCCATAATGCGGCCTTGGTCAAGGCCCACTGCACGCGTTCGTCCATATCCGCACGCGAGAGTTTTTCGAACAGACGGACACCAAACGCGATGTTGTCGTAAATCGACATCGGGAACGGCGTCGGCTTCTGGAACACCATCCCCACTTTGGCACGCAGCAGCGCGATATCCTGGGTATTGGTGAGAATATTGTCGCCATCCAGCAGGATTTCACCTTCTGCACGCTGCTCCGGGTACAGTTCAAACATTTTGTTGAAGGTACGCAGCAGCGTTGATTTACCACAGCCTGAAGGCCCGATAAACGCCGTGACCTGGTTTTTAGCGATATCCAGGTTGATGTTCTTCAGGGCATGGAATTTGCCATAGTAGAAGTTCAAATCACGAACCTGAATCTTACCCGGGGCAGTATCAACCATACTCATTTTAATCTCATCCTCATCCAGCGCCGCCATCGTTGGCCGCGCCGTAAAAAATTAACCGTGTTTATTCTTCGCGAAAATAACGCGCGCCAGAATGTTCAGCAGCAGTACGCACAGGGTAATAATCAGCACCCCGGCCCAGGCCAGTTGCTGCCATTCCACAAATGGGCTCATCGCAAATTTAAAGATAGTCACCGGCAGGTTGGCTATCGGCTGCATCATGTCGGTGCTCCAGAACTGATTGGAGAGCGATGTAAACAACAGCGGAGCGGTTTCACCGGCAATACGCGCAATCGCCAACAGTACACCGGTGATAATGCCGGAGACGGATGCCTTCAGGGTGATCGCTGAAATCATCTTCCACTTCGGCGTACCCAGCGCATAAGCGGCTTCACGCAGGCTATCCGGTACCAGCTTGAGCATGTTCTCGGTAGTTCGAATCACGATAGGCACCTGCAGCAGCGCCAGCGCAATCACGCCTGCCCAGCCGGAGAAGTGCTCCATTTTCGCCACTACCACGGTGTAAACAAACAGACCTACCACAATCGACGGCGCAGACAGCAGAATGTCGTTGATAAAGCGGATAACCTCAGCCAGCCAGGATTTGCGCCCGTACTCCGCTAGGTAAATGCCCGCCATAATACCGAGTGGCGTACCAAACACCGTCGCCCACAGAATCAGCAGCCCACTCCCGGCCAGGGCATTCGCCAGGCCACCACCCGCCGTATTCGGCGGTGGCGTCATTTCGGTGAACAGCGCCAGCGACATACCGTCGATACCGCGAACCACTGTCGAGAACAGGATCCAGACCAGCCAGAACAGACCGAACGCCATCGTCCCCATTGAGAGCGTCAGCGCGATGCGGTTTTTCAAGCGGCGACGCGCCTGCATCTTGCGGCGGGATTCCGCCAGCGCGGTAGTGTTTTGTATTTCAAGCGTAGCCATTAGCGTGCCCCCTCATTTTTCGCAAGGCGCATGATCATGAACTTAGACGCTGCCAGTACGATGAAGGTGATCACAAACAAGATTAGGCCCAGTTCCATCAACGCGGCAACGTGCAGCCCTGATTCCGCTTCTGCAAATTCATTCGCCAGCGCAGAGGTAATACTGTTGCCCGGCATATACAGCGAAGCACTGTCGAGCTGGTAGGTGTTACCAATGATAAAGGTCACCGCCATGGTTTCACCCAGCGCGCGGCCCAGGCCCAACATCACACCACCAATCACCCCATTTTTGGTGAACGGCAGGACGATGCGCCAGATGACTTCCCAGGTAGTACAACCGATGCCGTAGGCTGACTCTTTCATCAGTACCGGCGTTTGTTCGAACACATCGCGCATTACCGCCGCAATGTACGGGATGATCATAATGGCGAGGATCACGCCTGCCGCCAGAATACCGATCCCAAATGCCGGCCCCGAGAACAGAGCACCAACAAACGGGATGTTGGAGAGAATATTCCCGACCGGCTCCTGAAAGTAGGTTGCAAACAGCGGGGCAAAGATAAACAAACCCCACATGCCGTAAACAATACTTGGGATCGCCGCCAGCAATTCAATTGCAATACCCAGCGGGCGACGCAGCCAGTTCGGTGCCAACTCAGTCAGGAATAAAGCGATGCCGAAGCTCACCGGAACGGCGATCAGCAAGGCGATAAAAGAGGTCACCAGCGTACCGTAAATCGGTACCAGCGCACCGTAGATGTCGTTTGGCGCATCCCACTCCTTGGTCCACAAAAATGAGAAACCAAATTTCTGAATGCTTGGCCAGGAGGAGATGATCAGAGAGACAATAATGCCACCCAACATCAATAGCACAATCAGCGCAGCCAGTTTTACCAGCGCGCTGAATATCATGTCACCCTTTTTACCCGGTGGGTTAAAAGCAGGCTTGGTTGCAGCCATAAATCACTCTTTAAGTTAAACGCGTTTACGAAGTTGCCGGATGGTGCTGACACTTATCCAGCCTACAGTGAGAACCGTAGGGCGGGTTAGCATCATGCCCCCCGCCATTTTCGTCAATATTCCCAATTAGTACAGCGCTTTACCGCTACTATCCTTGACGTTGGTCTTCCATGCAGCACGAATCTGCTCAACCACGCTATCCGGTAGGCTGGCGTAATCCAGGTCATTAGCCTGCTTGCCGCCATTTTTGTATGCCCAGTCAAAGAATTTCAGCACTTCAACGCCTTGCTCAGGTTTCTTCTGCTCTTTGTGAACCAGGATGAATGTGGTTGAAGTGATTGGCCATGCCTCATCACCTTTCTGGTTCGTCAGATCCTGGGCGAAAGTTTTGCTCCAGTCAGCGCCTTTCGCCGCATTAGCGAAGTTTTCTTCGGTCGGGCTTACCGGCTTGCCGTCAGCAGAAATCAGTTTGGTATACGCCAGGTTGTTCTGCTTAGCGTAAGCGTATTCAACGTAGCCGATGGAACCAGGCAGACGCTGTACGAACGCAGCAATACCGTCGTTACCTTTACCGCCCAGACCGGTCGGCCAGTTAACGGTAGAGCCTGCGCCAATTTTAGATTTCCACTCTTCATTCACTTTTGCCAGATAGCTGGTGAAGACGAAGGAGGTACCGGAACCATCAGCACGACGCACAACGGCAATATTCTGAGAAGGCAGTTTCAGACCTGGGTTCAGTTTGGTGATGGCTTCATCATCCCACTTCTTGATTTTGCCGAGGTAGATGTCACCCAGCGTTTTACCATCCAGCACCAGCTCGCCGGATTTCAGACCAGGTATATTGACCGCCAGCACAACACCGCCGATCACAGTCGGGAACTGGAACAAGCCTTCCTGTGCCAGTTTTTCATCAGACAACGGTGCATCAGAGGCACCGAAATCAACAGTATTTGCCGTAATTTGTTTTACACCACCGGAGGAGCCGATACCCTGGTAGTTGACTTTGCTACCGGTCTCTTTCTGATAAGTATCAGCCCATTTGGCATACACTGGCGCAGGAAAAGTTGCACCTGCACCTGTCAGGCTCGCTGCAGCAAAAGCAGAGAACGCGCTCATGGATAAGGTCGCGGCGACAACAGTTGCGACAGTGGTACGCATAACTTTCATAATGTCTCCTGCACGGTTTTCGTAAATTGTTGTTTGAGTTGCTACTGTGAGCAAAATAGGACAAACAGGTGACAGTTAAATGTACGAAATATGACAGTTTTATGACAGCCAAGAAAAATGAAACACAAAAACAAAAAATTCATTTATAAACAAACAATTATCTGTTGTCATCACAATGACATTTTGTGAATATTTTCTTTTTATGACACTAAAAACAGTAGCTGAAGATGACGGTTTGTCATATTAAAAGGGGCAGGATAATTGATTAAAAACAGAACAAATCTAAAAAAATGCCCCGCATTTTGCAGGGCATTCTAAGAGTAATACGGCTTACTCTACAGTAACCGACTTCGCCAGGTTACGCGGCTGATCCACATCGGTGCCTTTAATCAGCGCCACATGATACGCCAGCAATTGCAGCGGAACGGTATAGAAGATTGGTGCAATCACCTCTTCCACATGCGGCATCTCGATGATGTGCATGTTTTCATTACTGGTGAAGCCAGCATCCTGATCGGCGAAGACGTACAGTTGGCCGCCACGTGCACGAACTTCTTCAATGTTGGATTTCAGTTTTTCCAACAGTTCGTTGTTCGGTGCCACGACGATAACCGGCATATCTGCATCAATCAGCGCCAGCGGGCCGTGCTTCAGTTCGCCAGCAGCGTAAGCTTCCGCGTGAATATAAGAGATCTCTTTCAGCTTCAGCGCGCCTTCCAGCGCAATTGGGTACTGATCGCCACGGCCAAGGAACAGCGCATGGTGTTTGTCAGAGAAATCTTCCGCCAGGGCGGCAATGCGTTTGTCCTGAGACAGCATCTGCTCAATACGGTTCGGCAGCGCCTGCAGACCGTGAACGATGTCATGTTCAATAGACGCATCCAGGCCTTTCAGACGAGACAGTTTCGCCACCAGCATCAGCAGAACGGTCAGCTGGGTGGTAAATGCTTTCGTGGAAGCCACGCCGATTTCGGTCCCGGCGTTGGTCATCATCGCCAGGTCTGATTCACGCACCAGCGAAGATCCCGGTACGTTACAAATCGCCAGAGATCCCAGATAACCCAGCTCTTTTGATAAGCGCAGACCCGCCAGGGTATCCGCCGTTTCACCAGACTGGGAAAGGGTGATCATCAGACTGTTGCGACGCACGGCTGATTTGCGATAGCGGAATTCGGAGGCGATTTCCACATCACACGGAATACCCGCCAGCGATTCAAACCAGTAGCGGGACACCATACCGGAGTTGTATGACGTACCACAGGCGATGATCTGAATATGCTCAACCTTAGACAGCATCTCGTTGGCATTTGGGCCCAGCTCGCTCAAATCCACCTCACCGTGGCTGATGCGCCCGGTCAGCGTATTTTTGATCGCGTTCGGCTGTTCATAGATCTCTTTCTGCATGTAATGGCGATAGACACCTTTTTCGCCAGCGTCATACTGCAGATTGGATTCGATGTCCTGACGTTTCACTTCCGCACCAGACTTATCGAAAATGGTGACTGAACGACGCGTCACTTCCGCGATATCGCCTTCTTCCAGGAAGATAAAGCGACGGGTTACTGGCAGCAGCGCCAGCTGATCGGAAGCGATAAAGTTCTCACCCATGCCCAGACCAATCACCAGCGGGCTACCAGAACGCGCCGCCAGTAAAGTTTCCGGGTTACGGGTATCCATGATCACCGTGCCGTATGCACCACGCAGTTGCGGAATAGTCCGCAACACCGCTTCACGCAGGGTTCCGCCCTGTTCCAGCTCCCAATGCACCAAGTGAGCAATAACTTCGGTGTCAGTTTCTGAAACGAAGGTGTAACCCCGAGTCTTCAGCATTTCACGCAACGGTTCATGGTTTTCGATGATGCCGTTATGCACCACCACAATGTGTTCAGAAACATGCGGATGCGCGTTCGCTTCTGAAGGTTCGCCGTGAGTCGCCCAACGAGTGTGGGCAATCCCGGTGCCGCCATGTAACGGATGCTCTTCCGCAGCAGCGGTAAGCATCTGTACTTTACCCAGACGACGCAGACGGGTCATTTTGCCTTCAGCATCAACTACTGCCAGACCGGCAGAGTCATAACCACGATATTCCAGACGACGTAAACCTTCGAGAAGGATTTCAGCAACATCACGCTGCGCGATAGCGCCAACAATTCCACACATATTATTTGATTCCGAATTTAGGCATTATGCCTGTCGTTGTCGGTCAACCTGTTTCCCCTTCGTCTTTCACTCCGTAGCTACGTTGGTTACGCTTGCTACAGCGCGAAATACTTTGGGTAATACCCGTATTCCGGGCGCCCCGAGCCTTGTAGAGAGTGGGGTTATTTTTATAGGTACTGCGTTGGGTGGGAGATATATATTTACCTCCTCAGCCCATATCTGCCGGATGAACGCTAGCGCCATCCGACAAAAATTGATTACTTCTTCTTCACCGGACGCTGCCAGCCCTGCTTATGGACCTGCGGTACACGGCTTAATACCAGTTCGTTATCGGCGACATTACGCGTTACGGTGGTCCCGGCGGCAATGGTAGCGCCTTTGCCCACGGTAACAGGAGCCACCAGCTGAGTATCGGAACCGACAAACACATCGTCACCAATAATGGTTTTAAACTTATTGGCACCATCGTAGTTGCAGGTAATCGTTCCCGCACCGATGTTCACGTTATCGCCAACTTCTGCATCGCCAAGGTACGTCAGATGACCGGCTTTAGAGCCTTTACCCAGGCGCGCTTTTTTCATTTCGACGAAGTTACCCACGTGTGCACCTTCCAGCAGCTCAGCTCCCGGGCGTAAACGCGCAAACGGACCGATAGTACATGCCGCGTCCAGGCGTGCGTCTTCCACTACGCTGTACGGGCTAACCTCACAGTCATCACCAATCACGCTATTTTTGATGATGCAGCCAGCACCAATCTTGACGCGATCACCGAGGGTCACGTTACCTTCAATGATAACGTTAGTATCAATTTCAACATCGCGCCCGTGAATAAGCGTACCGCGTAGATCAAAACGTGCCGGATCGCGCAACATTACACCAGCCAGCAGCAGTTTTTCTGCCTGCTCAGACTGATAAACGCGCTCCAGACGGGAAAGTTGAAGACGGTTATTCACCCCTTCCGTTTCGCTAATACGTGCCGGATGCACCGCCGCAATCTCACGTCCTTCATGATATGCCATCGCAATGATATCGGTGATGTAGTATTCACCCTGAGCATTATTATTGGTGAGTTTTGCCAGCCAGCGTTTCATGTCAGCGCCGTTGGCAATCAGGATGCCGGTGTTGATTTCCTGGATCTGGCGCTGCTCGTCAGTAGCATCTTTGTGCTCGACGATGCCGGTGATGTTGCCGTTTTCACGCGTAATACGCCCGTAGCCGGTTGGGTCGTCCAGATTCACCGTTAACAAACCGATGCCGCCCTGCGGTTTTGCATCCCGCAGGCGCTGCAAAGTGTCGGTGGAGATGAGCGGAACATCGCCATAAAGCATTAAAATGTCTTCGTCATCACCAAAGAATGGCGCCGCCTGCTGCATAGCATGACCAGTACCTAACTGCTCTGCTTGCAGAACCCAGTTCAGGTTGCCATCTTTCAGCGTCTGCTTGAGCAAATCACCACCGTGTCCGTAGACCAGATGTACGTGGGTTGCGCCTAATTCATTAGCAGCATCAATGACATGCTGGACCATCGATTTTCCCGCGAGGGTGTGCAGCACTTTAGGAAGATCGGAATACATACGTGTACCTTTGCCTGCGGCAAGGATCACGACGCTCATAGCACTATTCAACATACACGTCCTGACTGTAATTTAAGAACGAATTTATACCGTTTCACATTGAAAATACTACATTTTTTTCATCGTGAAATGGGCCGAAGATAAAACGTTCAATAGGGGAAAATACCTATCGTTTAATCCACTATTTTCGTCTATATATGCGCCTTTTGTCCCCACAAAAACAGAAGACTGCTCTTATTAAAGCCTTAGGTTAATGTTTTTGCTATTTTTTTGCCGCATGAATAAAGAATTGAATCAATAAAGCGCGATTATATTTATGTGATTCAGTAGATGTCGAAAAGCGGATAAGACCAATTTGGTCTTAAGGGGAAAGAACGAAGATAAAAAAACCAGCCTGAAATCAGACTGGTTTTTGTGTTTTCAAGCCGGTGTTACATCGCTTTTTTGGTCAACTCAATAACGCGCAGTTTGGCGATTGCTTTGGCCAGCTCCGCAGATGCCTGAGCGTAATCCACGTCACCATGAGAGCTCTTAATATGCTCTTCAGCCTTACGTTTCGCTTCCAGGGCTCTCGCTTCATCGAGATCCTGCCCGCGAATCGCGGTATCAGCCAGTACGGTCACATTGCCAGGCTGCACTTCAAGAATGCCGCCGGACAGATAGATAAACTCTTCATGACCGAACTGTTTAACGATGCGGATCATACCAGGCTTAATGGCGGTGAGCAGCGGTGCGTGCCCCGGGAAAATACCCAGTTCACCTTCACTACCCGTTACCTGGATTTTTTCGACCAGACCAGAGAACATTTGTTGCTCTGCGCTGACGACGTCCAGGTGGTAAGTCATTGCCATATCACCCTCCGATTAAGGCGTTAAAGTTTTTTCGCTTTTTCCACGGCTTCGTCGATAGAACCGACCATGTAGAACGCCTGCTCTGGCAGGTGGTCGTATTCGCCTTCCATGATGCCTTTAAAGCCACGGATGGTGTCTTTCAGGGAAACGTATTTACCCGGAGAACCGGTGAATACTTCCGCTACGAAGAACGGCTGGGACAGGAAGCGCTGGATCTTACGCGCACGAGCTACCACCAGTTTATCTTCTTCAGACAGCTCATCCATACCCAAGATGGCGATGATATCTTTCAGTTCCTGGTAACGCTGCAACAGAGACTGTACGCCACGCGCGGTGTCGTAGTGTTCCTGACCAACAACCAGTGGATCCAGCTGACGGCTGGTGGAGTCCAGCGGGTCAACGGCCGGGTAAATACCCAGGGATGCGATCTGACGGCTCAGTACCACGGTTGCATCTAAGTGAGCAAAGGTGGTGGCTGGGGATGGGTCAGTCAAGTCATCCGCAGGTACGTATACCGCCTGAACGGAGGTGATAGAACCGGTTTTGGTAGAGGTGATACGTTCCTGAAGAACACCCATCTCTTCCGCCAGGGTCGGCTGGTAGCCTACCGCTGATGGCATACGACCCAGCAGTGCAGATACTTCCGTACCGGCCAGGGTGTAACGATAGATGTTATCAACGAACAGCAGAACGTCACGACCTTCGTCACGGAATTTCTCAGCCATGGTCAGACCGGTCAGAGCAACGCGCAGACGGTTTCCCGGCGGCTCGTTCATCTGGCCATATACCAGGGATACTTTGTCCAGAACGTTGGAATCGGTCATTTCGTGGTAGAAGTCGTTACCCTCACGAGTACGTTCACCCACACCAGCAAACACGGAGTAACCGGAGTGCTCGATCGCGATGTTACGGATCAGCTCCATCATGTTTACGGTTTTACCTACACCCGCACCACCGAACAGACCCACTTTACCGCCTTTAGCAAACGGACACATCAGGTCGATAACTTTGATGCCGGTTTCCAGCAGTTCCTGAGAGCTGGACAGCTCTTCATAGGACGGTGCTGCGCGGTGGATAGCCCAACGCTCTTCTTCACCGATGTCGCCTTTCATATCGATTGGGTGACCCAATACGTTCATGATACGACCCAGTGTTGCTTTACCTACCGGGACTTCGATCGGGTGTTCGAGGTCTTTAACTTCCAGACCACGACGCAGACCGTCGGAAGAACCCATGGCGATGGTACGCACGATACCGCCACCGAGCTGCTGCTGAACTTCCAGCACCAGAACTTCATTACCATTCTGAACCTCAAGGGCTTCGTACACACGCGGTACGGCATCCTGAGGGAATTCGACGTCAACTACGGCGCCGATTACCTGGACAATTTTTCCAGTAGCCATCTTGAATCCTCTACGAATTAACCTGGTTATACCGCGGATGCACCACCGACGATTTCGGTGAGTTCCTGAGTAATGCTGGCCTGACGAGCTTTGTTGTATACCAACTGCAGCTCTTTAATCAGGCTGCCGCCATTGTCGGTCGCGGCTTTCATCGCCACCATACGTGCGGCCTGCTCGCTGGCCAGGTTTTCTACCACGCCCTGATAAACCTGAGATTCAACGTAACGACGCAGCAGGGTATCCAGCAGCGGTTTCGGGTCGGGTTCATACAGGTAATCCCAGGCTTTTTGTTTCAACTCTTCATCTTCTGATGCCGGTAACGGCAACATCTGAGTGAGGGTCGGAACCTGTGACATGGTGTTAATAAATTTGTTGCTGACAACGTACAGTCTGTCCAGACGGCCTTCATCGTAGGCCTGCAGCATCACTTTAACCGGACCGATCAGTTCGGACAGGGAAGGGTTATCCCCCATACCGGTTACCTGAGCAACCACGTTACCGCCAACGGAGTTAAAGAAAGACACGCCCTTAGAGCCGATCATTGCGATATCGCACTGAACGCCTTTATCGGACCATGCTTTCATATCCGCCAGCAGCTTTTTGAACAGGTTAATGTTCAAGCCGCCGCACAGACCACGGTCGGTCGACACCACCAGGTAGCCCACGCGTTTAACATCGCGTTCTTCCAGGTAAGGGTGCTTATATTCCAGATTACCATTCGCAAGGTGACCAATCACTTTGCGCATAGTCTCTGCATAAGGACGGCTGGCCGCCATGCGATCCTGCGATTTACGCATTTTGGAAGCGGCGACCATCTCCATCGCTTTAGTGATCTTCTGCGTGTTCTGGACGCTTGCGATCTTACTACGTATCTCTTTTGCGCCGGCCATGAGCTTCTCCTCAATGCCTTGCGGTCCGTCCTAAGACAGACCGCCAGACGTTACCAGGACTGGGTTGCTTTGAAGGAATCGAGGATAGCTTTCAGCTTACCTTCGATTTCATCGTTATAGCCACCGGACTGGTTAATCTCTTGCATCAGCGGAGCGTGGTCACGGTCGACGTAAGCCAGCAGAGCAGCTTCGAAACTACCGATCTTCGCCAGTTCCACATCTTCGAGGTAACCGCGTTCAGCCGCAAACAGCACCACACCCTGTTGTGCAACAGACATTGGGGCATACTGTTTCTGCTTCAGCAGTTCAGTTACTTTCTGACCGTGGCTCAGCTGCTTACGTGTAGCTTCATCCAGGTCGGAAGCGAACTGAGAAAACGCGGCCAGTTCACGATACTGCGCCAGTGCGGTACGAATACCACCGGACAGTTTCTTGATGATCTTGGTCTGCGCTGCACCACCTACACGAGATACGGAGATACCCGGGTTAACTGCCGGACGAATACCGGAGTTAAACAGGTTGGTTTCCAGGAAGATCTGACCATCGGTAATGGAGATTACGTTGGTCGGAACGAACGCAGAAACGTCACCCGCCTGGGTTTCGATAATCGGCAGAGCGGTCAGGGAGCCGGTTTTACCTTTCACTTCACCATTGGTGAACTTCTCAACGTATTCCGCGTTAACACGGGATGCGCGCTCCAGCAGACGGGAGTGGAGGTAAAATACGTCGCCCGGGAATGCTTCACGTCCTGGCGGACGACGGAGCAGCAGGGAAACCTGACGGTAAGCAACAGCCTGTTTGGACAGGTCATCGTAAACGATCAGTGCATCTTCACCGCGGTCACGGAAGTATTCGCCCATTGCGCAACCGGCATACGGTGCCAGGTATTGCAGTGCAGCGGATTCAGACGCGGTAGCCACAACAACGATGGTGTTGGACAATGCGCCGTGCTCTTCCAGTTTACGAACCACGTTAGAAATGGTGGACGCTTTCTGGCCGATAGCCACGTACACGCATTTGATACCGGAGTCACGCTGGTTGATGATCGCATCAATTGCCATCGCGGTTTTACCGGTCTGACGGTCACCGATGATCAACTCACGCTGGCCACGTCCGATAGGGATCATGGCATCAACAGATTTATAACCGGTCTGCACTGGCTGATCGACGGACTGACGTTCGATTACGCCCGGGGCGATAACTTCGATTGGCGAGAAGCCATCGTTATCAACCGGACCTTTACCGTCGATTGGGGAACCCAGAGTGTTCACCACACGACCCAGCAGGCCACGGCCTACCGGAACTTCAAGGATACGACCCGTACACTTAACCTTCATGCCTTCGGCGAGGTCAGCGTATGGACCCATCACAACTGCACCTACGGAGTCGCGCTCCAGGTTCAGTGCGATAGCGTAACGGTTACCCGGCAGGGAAATCATCTCACCCTGCATACAATCGGCAAGGCCGTGGATGCGGATAACACCGTCACTTACAGAAACAATAGTACCTTCGTTATGAGCTTCGCTCACAACACTGAACTGAGCAATGCGCTGCTTGATCAGTTCGCTGATTTCGGTGGAATTCAGTTGCATGCTCCAGTCCCCTTAAGACTGCAAGACGTCTGCAAGGCGCTCAAGACGGCCGCGTACGCTGCCATCAATGACCATATCACCCGCACGGATGATTACGCCTGCCATTACAGACTTATCGATTTTGCAATTCAGCTTCACTTTGCGTGACAGACGTTTTTCCATCGCTGCGCTAATCTTCTTAAGCTGCTCATCACTCAGTGCATTGGCAGAAGTGACTTCTACCTCAGAGATAGCCTCACTGGCTGCACGCAGGTGAATAAACTGCTCAAGAACATCCGGGAGCGCATTCAGACGGTTATTTTCAGCCATTACCTTAATCAGGTTTTGGCCGCTTTCGTCCAGCTGCTCACCGCAGACGGCGATAAACGACTCAGCGAGCGTTTCCGGCGCCAGCGCGCCAGAGAGAAGCTCTGCCATTTGTTCGTTTTTCGTCACCTCAGCGGCAAACGTCAACATATCCTGCCAACGGTCGATGCTTTGGTGTTCAACGGCAAAGTCAAAAGCTGCTTTGGCGTAGGGGCGAGCTACCGTAATAAATTCAGACATCAGCCCCTCCCTCCTTACAGTTCAGCGACAAGTTTGTCCACGATGTCGCTGTTAGCAGCTTCATCCACGGAACGTTCGATGATCTTCTCGGCGCCAGCAACAGCCAGGATAGCGACTTGCTTACGCAGTTCTTCGCGAGCACGTTTACGCTCGGCGTCAATTTCCGCCTGCGCCTGTGCCACGATTTTAGTACGTTCCTGCTCTGCTTCAGTTTTGGCTTCGTCCAGGATCTGAGCGCGACGTTTGTTCGCCTGCTCGATGATTACCTGAGCTTCCGCCTTCGCTTTTTTCAGCTGGTCGGTCGCGCTGGCCTTTGCAAGGTCAAGATCCTTATGTGCTCGTTCCGCAGAAGCAAGACCGTCAGCAATTTCTTTCTGACGTTTTTCGATGGCTGCCATTAATGGCGGCCATACGTACTTCATGCAGAACAGAACGAACAGGACAAACGCGATGGCCTGGCCGAGGATTGTTGCGTTAAGATTCACAGCACAATGCCTCTATCTAGTTAACGTTCTGATATTGCTCTTAATTCAAGCAACGCTTACTACGCGACAGCGAACATCACGTACAGACCCAGACCTACAGCGATCATCGGGATAGCATCCACCAGACCCATAACGATAAAGAACTGAGTACGCAGCAGAGGAATCAGATCAGGTTGACGCGCTGCGCCTTCCAGGAATTTACCCCCGAGGATGCCGATACCGATCGCAGCACCGATTGCCGCCAGACCCATCATCACAGCGGCAGCCATGTACAGCAGATCCATATTCAGGTTTTCCATGACAGTCTCCAGTTTGTTTCAGTTAAAACGTAGTAGTGTTGGTAAATTAATGCTCTTCAGACGCCATCGACAGATAGACAATCGTCAGAACCATGAATATGAAGGCTTGCAGCGTGATAATCAGTATGTGGAAAATGGCCCATGGCACATTCAGAATCCACTGTGACCACCACGGCAACAGACCAGCAATCAGAATGAAAATCAGCTCACCGGCATACATGTTACCGAACAGTCGCAAACCAAGAGAAACAGGTTTGGACAGCAGGCTTACCCCTTCAAGGATTAAGTTGACAGGAATGAACGCCCAGTGATTGAACGGCTGCAGCGTCAACTCTTTCGTGAAGCCACCGATGCCTTTCATTTTGATGCTGTAGAACAGAATGAGGATAAATACGCCCAGCGCCATCGACAAGGTGATGTTTACGTCAGCAGACGGAACCACACGCAGAGCCGGCAGGCCAAAGATATGCTCGCCGATGTACGGCAGCAGGTCGATAGGCAGTAAGTCCATCATGTTCATCAGGAATACCCAGACGAAAATCGTCAGGGCCAGAGGGGCAATCAGCTTGCTTTTGCCATGGTACATGTCTTTCACGCTACCATGCACAAAGCCGATTACCAGCTCAATCGCGGTCTGAAATTTACCTGGTACGCCGCTGGTCGCCTTTTTGGCCACGCTACGGAACATAAGCAGGAACAACAGACCCAGAACCACCGAGAAAAACATGGAGTCAATATTGAGCGTCCAGAAGGTGGCTGGGGGGTTCTGCGGATCCACCAGCGAGAATGTACGTAGGTCCAACTGAAGGTTATTCAGATGGTGTCCTATGTAATCCTGCGGCGTCATATTTTCTGAAGCCATGATGCCTTTACCCTTTGTTGTTAATTACAGCCGGTGCCAGTATCTGAACCACCAGCACCAAAACCCACGTAACGATCAGCGGCATAAACACCGCCTTCAAAACCGCCAACGCCACCACCAGCAAAACCAGCATCGCTAACACCTTGAAGGCTTCGCCGAAGGCGAACGACCAGGCCACTCGGCCTTTTGCTGGTGTATGCGCCTGGTGACGCCAGGCAAATATCATAAACAACATATTAGGCAGTAACACTGCCAATCCACCGCATAATGCGGAGATGCCCCAGAAAGGGTCTTTGAGGCTAAACAGCAATCCACTTGCCATTACCACCAGAAGCTGTGTGAGCAAAAGCTTACGAGCAACGTTTCGACTCAAGAGCGACATAGACATCACGTTTTTACTCCTGCTCCCTTCGAGGTATGCCGCGTGTCGTATAAAACGTTCTTTATGGCTTAGAGTCAAGCATCAAAAAGCGGACAAATTATACGGTGCGCCTTCGTGATTTCAAACAATAAGTAGCTAAAAAGTGAATAAATGTTTAAATATTTTTCTCTGGGCCACATTTATTACTTTTTGGCAAACTGTGAACGATCATGCAAAACTGCAAATACCGCGTAAACACTGGCGGTAAAGCGTGCACCAGATCACACATCAAACATATTCGCCTTCGCATGATTTAATTACGTGGCAAATGGTGCCTTTTCATCTTTTTGATATTTAAGCCCAAAACTCGTTACTCTTTTAAAAATAGCGACTAACAACCAAAAAACCACTCATTGACATTTATAATAAAAAATTAACACAAATCGGTAGTTCTTAGGTTCTATTTTTAGCAGCCTGATATTTTCACAGTTGACTTGTTTCACTTTTAACAAAAAACGTTACGTTATAGTTATGATGCAAAACAGTAAGTCACCGGTGAAATGTAACAACATTTGACCACACGATACCCCCTGTTTTTTAACACCTGAAGCACCGTTTTTTTTCTATTTTTTTTGACAAATATTAAATTTTGTTTGGCTTAATAACCACCAAATGACGTTCACCATCCAGTTGTGGGACGCGTAATTTTTCAACGGATTCGACGCTGAATTCAGTGGGCAAAGAGGCAATTTCATCCGCAGGTAACACCCCTTTTAACGCATAAAAGCGTCCGTTCTGGCCGGGCAAATGATGGCACCAGGTCACCATATCGTTCAGCGAGGCAAAAGCACGGCTGATCACGCCATCAAAAGGCGGTTCCGAAGGAAAGTCCTCAACCCGGCTTTGTACAGGAGTAATATTTTCCAGTTTGAGTTCGTGTTGAACCTGACGCAAAAAGCGTACGCGTTTCCCCAGACTGTCTAACAGAGTGAAATGCGCTTCAGGACGTACAATAGAGAGCGGAATACCCGGCAGGCCAGGGCCAGTACCGACGTCAATAAAACGCTCCCCTTGCAGATGAGGCGCAACGACAATGCTGTCCAGAATGTGACGTACCAGCATATCGTTGGGATCCCGCACCGACGTTAAGTTGTACGCTTTGTTCCATTTGTGCAGCATATCGACATACGCTATCAACTGATTTTTCTGGTGATCGGTAAGAGAAATACCGGCGTCAGCCAGCAGACGAGAGAGTTTGTTGAGCACGGTCGTTACCTGTTTTAATTCTGCCGGATGACGGTTTCGCCCTATCCGACCTACAGAAGATATTTGTAGGCCCGGTAAACGCAGCGTCACCGGGCATTTTTCAACATATTAAGCGCTGCGCCGCAGCATACCTTGTTTTTTCAGCCATACCAGCAAAATGGAGATGGCAGCAGGTGTTACGCCAGAAATACGCGATGCCTGACCGATTGACACGGGTTTGTGATCGTTCAGTTTGGCAATAACTTCATTCGACAAGCCGGAGACCTGACGATAATCCAGGGTCGCAGGCAACAGGGTGTTTTCATTACGCAGGTGCCTTTCAATTTCTTCCTGCTGTCGGGCGATATAGCCCTCGTACTTAACCTGAATCTCAACCTGTTCTGCGGCCTGAGCATCGTCAAGACCTGGCGCAAATGCAGACAGAGACGTCAGCTGTGCGTAGGTTACGTCCGGGCGACGCAACAGATCTTCACCGCTGGCTTCACGTGACAGTGGTGTCGCCAGGTAAGCGTTCACTTCGGCAGCTGTCTCAGCTAACGGGTTCACCCAGGTCGATTTCAGGCGCTGACGTTCTTGTTCAATGCGCTCGAGTTTTTCATTGAAGCGCGCCCAGCGTTCATCGTCTACCAGACCCAATTCGCGTCCCTTTTCGGTCAGACGGAGATCGGCATTGTCTTCACGCAGCATCAAACGGTATTCCGCTCGCGAGGTAAACATACGGTACGGTTCTTTGGTGCCCAGCGTACAGAGATCGTCTACCAGCACACCAAGGTAAGCCTGAGAACGCGCTGGCGCCCAGCCTTCTTTGTCGGCTGACAGGCGAGCAGCATTAAGACCCGCCAGCAGACCTTGCGCGGCGGCTTCTTCATAGCCAGTTGTACCGTTGATTTGCCCGGCAAAGAACAGACCCTGAATAAATTTGCTTTCCAGGGTAGGTTTCAGGTCGCGCGGATCGAAGAAATCATACTCAATCGCGTAGCCAGGACGAACGATCCGAGCGTTTTCCATCCCCTCCATTGAGCGGACAATTTGCATCTGCACATCGAACGGCAGGCTGGTGGAGATGCCGTTCGGGTAAATCTCGTTGGAGGTTAGTCCTTCCGGCTCGAGGAAGATCTGATGTTGGTTCCTGTCGGCAAAGCGCATCACTTTGTCTTCGATCGACGGACAGTAGCGTGGGCCGATACCTTCGATCACGCCTGCATACATCGGGCTCCGATCGAGATTATTACGGATCACGTCATGGGTTTTCTCGTTGGTATGCGTGATATAGCACGGCATCTGACGCGGATGTTGCGAGGCATTGCCAAGAAACGAGAAGACCGGCATTGGGTTATCGCTGTTTTGCTGACCGAGTACGCTGAAATCGATAGTGCGCGCATCAATACGTGGCGGTGTACCTGTTTTCAGGCGGCTGACGCGCAGTGGCAGTTCACGCAGACGGCGCGACAGTGGAATAGAAGGCGGATCGCCCGCACGACCACCGCTGTAGTTGTCCAGACCGATATGAATTTTACCATCGAGGAAAGTCCCTACGGTTAAGACTACCGCTTTGGCACGGAACTTCAGACCCATTTGGGTCACTGCACCGACAACACGATCGTTTTCCACAATCAGATCTTCAACCGCCTGCTGGAAGATCATCAGGTTTGGCTGATTCTCCAGTGCGGTGCGTACGGCCTGTCGATACAGCACACGATCTGCCTGAGCACGGGTGGCGCGCACCGCCGGTCCTTTGCTCGCGTTTAGTATCCTAAACTGAATACCTGCGTGGTCGATCGCTTTGGCCATCAACCCACCTAGCGCGTCCACTTCTTTTACCAGATGTCCTTTCCCAATACCGCCGATTGCCGGGTTGCAGCTCATTTGCCCCAGAGTGTCGATATTGTGTGTCAACAGCAGGGTCTGTTGACCCATTCGCGCCGCGGCCATCGCGGCCTCGGTGCCTGCATGACCCCCGCCAATGATGATGACGTCAAAAGGATCCTGATAAAACATGGTAATTGCCTCGCATAACGCGGTGTGAAAATGGATTGAAGCCCGGGCCGTGGATTCTACTCAACTTTAGTCGATCGAGAAAGACCTTGGATCCTGGGTATTAAAAAGAAGATCTTTTTATTTAGAGATCTGTTTTATTGTGATCTCTTATTAGGATCGCGACTTTCTGTGGATAAGGGCGATCCTCTGAATAAGATCAACACGTTGTGAAGGATCATTAGCTGTGAATGATCGGTGATCCTGGTCCGTATAAGCTGGGATCAAAATGAAGGGTTATACACAACTCAAAAACTGAACAACGGTTGTTCTTTGGATAACTACCGGTTGATCCAAGCTTACTACCAGAGTTATCCACACTCGATCGCACGATCTTTACACATTTTTGAGTAAATTAATCCAAGATCCGAGCCAAACCTCTGCTGGATCTTCCGGAATATCGTGTTCGAGGACGTTGATCCTGAGCGTTTCGCCGATCTGTTTTGCACCAGAAGAGGTCAGTTCAGCCTGTAATTTATCGATCGCGCCACAGAAGGTGTCGTATTCGCGACTGCCGATGCCAATTGCACCGAAACGAATCTGGGAAAGGTCGGTTTTCTGAGACTGAAGATCTTTATAGAAGGGAAGCAGGTTGTCCGGAATGTCTCCCGCTCCGTGCGTTGAGCTGATCACCAGCCAAATGCCTGAGGGTGAGAGTTCTTCTACTTGCGGGCCGTGCAAGGTTTCGGTTGAAAAACCTGCATCCTCCAGCTTTTCAGCCAGATGTTCTGCAACGTATTCGGCACCGCCAAGGGTGCTGCCGCTGATAAGAGTAATGTCCGCCATAAGAGCCCATCCTGATAAAGAGGGGCTATTGTACGCTGTGAATGAGCTGGGATCTACCTGTGGAAAAATAGGGGATTAAAAAAACGATCATGGACGAATAGTACGCATAATCGGGTTCTGTAGGACGATCAGGGTTTCAGTGGACTGAATTTCATCGATTGTTTGGATCTTGTTGATAAGTACCTGCTGTAAGGCATCGATGGATCGGCACATGACCTTAATAAAGATGCTGTAATGGCCGGTGGTGTAATACGCTTCGGTCACTTCATCGAGGCTTTCCAGCCTGGCCAATGCGGACGGATAGTCCTTCGCGCTTTTCAGAATGATGCCGATAAAACACCCAACGTCATAGCCCAGCTGTTTGGGGCTGACGTCAATGCGCGCGCCGGTAATGATCCCGGCCTGCTTCATCTTCTCTACGCGCACGTGGATCGTCCCCGGGCTGACACCAAACTGTTTGGCCAGTTCTGCATAGGCGGTACGGGCATTTTCCATCAGGGCGTCAAGAATGCCGCGGTCCAGATTGTCGATCTGATAATTTTCCATAGGTTTTTCTTATATAGATTGATGATTCACTCTATTTTAGCGTGTAATTTTAACGAATCAAAATCGAATACGGCTTTTTGTTTGTTGATTATTGAATATTGACCGCATTCTGTTGCTTAATCATAGGCAACAGGACACAGGAGTAAACATAATGAAAACCGCTTACATTGCCAAACAACGTCAAATTAGCTTCGTGAAATCTCATTTTTCTCGCCAACTGGAAGAGCGTCTGGGGCTGATTGAAGTCCAGGCACCGATCCTGAGTCGTGTAGGAGATGGTACGCAGGATAACTTGTCGGGTTGTGAAAAAGCGGTGCAGGTGAAAGTGAAAGCATTGCCAGATGCCCAGTTCGAAGTGGTGCATTCACTGGCGAAGTGGAAGCGTCAAACGCTGGGACAACACGACTTCAGCGCAGGCGAAGGGCTGTACACGCACATGAAAGCCCTGCGCCCCGATGAAGACCGCCTCTCTCCGCTTCACTCGGTCTATGTAGACCAGTGGGACTGGGAGCGCGTAATGGGCGACGGTGAGCGTCAATTCTCCACTCTGAAAAGCACGGTAGAGGCTATCTGGGCGGGAATTAAAGCGACCGAAGCGGCGGTAAGCAAAGAATTTGGTCTGGCACCGTTCCTGCCAGAACAGATCCATTTTGTTCACAGCCAGGAGCTGTTATCTCGCTACCCGGATCTCGATGCCAAAGGTCGTGAGCGTGCAATCGCGAAAGACCTGGGGGCAGTATTCCTGGTAGGGATTGGCGGCAAGCTCAGCGATGGTCATCGTCATGACGTTCGTGCACCGGATTATGATGACTGGAGTTCAGCTTCCGAGCTGGGTTATGCCGGTCTAAACGGAGATATCCTGGTCTGGAACCCGGTACTGGAAGATGCGTTTGAGTTGTCTTCAATGGGGATCCGTGTGGATGCTGACGCATTAAAACACCAGCTGTCCCTGACCGGTGACGAAGATCGCCTGAGTCTGGAATGGCACCAGGCGCTGCTGCGCGGCGAAATGCCGCAGACCATTGGCGGCGGTATTGGCCAGTCACGTTTGACCATGCTGCTGCTGCAGTTACCGCATATTGGTCAGGTACAGTGCGGCGTATGGCCTGCGCAGGTCCGTGAAAGCGTGGCCTCGCTGCTGTAAGCATTAACGCCGCCAGCGTCTGAGCAGGCGGCTTCTCATCCCGGTATCAAAGCGCCAGATATGATCGAAAATGCGCATGATGCCGGGTTTGCCATGGGCTGACATGGCGACCGCATGAAAACGGTGCTGATGTACCCGTTGTAATTCCCCCACTTTTCCGACGACCTCATCGGGCAACCTCTGGGCGATAAAATCCGAAATAACGACCGCATCGGCATCAAACCATTCCCGTCCCTGCATTCTTTCAATAATGGCGCGAAAACAGCTGGCAATGTCCGTACCGCCGCGAAAGCGCTGACTCAAAAAGCGGATCGCCTGCTCAATACCCTGCGGCCCAGAGAGTTCGTAGCGCACAACTTCAGTCGAAAATAGCATGATGAAGCAGCGGCGGTTATCGGCGAGGGCAACGCGCATCAGTGCCAGACAAAAGGCTTTTGCACATTGCTCGTTAAATCCCCCCATTGAGCCCGACGTATCCACGCAGACAATAAAAGGTCCGCGAGGCTGCTCGTCAAAATCCTGATGCACGACCGGACGCTCGGTGATTTTCTCACGCCAAGCTTCGCCGTGCAGGCGATATGTCAGCAGCTGTTTTTCCACCAGCCGCCGATAGAACTCATATTCCAGTTCGGTGATACCAAGTGTTGCCAGTTCCGGGGGGAGTAAACGCAAAATGTCGTCGCTTTGCTGGATGCCATCAACCTGCTCCGGGACGGTGGCTGGTTCACGCACCAGCGTACGAAACGTTTCCATCGGCGCATCTTTACGCGGTACCGATTTGGCTTCCCGGGAGCGGCCCAACTGATCGGCCAGCCTTTGGAGTTCGGGCTGCTGCGACAGGAAATCGCCGTACTTCACAATCAGCTGATAATCGCCGCGTTTGATTTGACCAGCGCTCATATCCCACAAACGTCCTGCGGCCGTGTCGTTTTCCGCCAGCACAGGATCCAACTGTCCGCTCAGCGTCATCCGCTCCTGGACTTCACTGAGCAGCTGTTCGCGCTCTTCTTCCAGTAACTGCTGGTTCAGCGTGGTGGTTTGAATCACCAGGCTTAAACGCCAGCGTTGTAGAAATAGCGTATGCAATGCGGGGGTGAATGTACTATTGCTATCAATTAGC
Source organism: Citrobacter tructae (assembly GCF_004684345.1). Taxonomy (NCBI): domain Bacteria; kingdom Pseudomonadati; phylum Pseudomonadota; class Gammaproteobacteria; order Enterobacterales; family Enterobacteriaceae; genus Citrobacter; species Citrobacter tructae. The sequence continues at coordinate 3,392,555 of NZ_CP038469.1, read as the reverse complement.
TGTTGGGCTTGTCCGGCGTAGGGGGAATGCAGCCGGTGCAGTAGCGATAATATTTGCGGTAGCTGGACGATTAACTGCGGGGTGGAAAGGAGCTGACTTTGCTGGTAACACATCACTTCCTCCGTCAGCTCCGGTGGTACGCGGGTATCTTTCAGACGGTTGCGTAACGCCTCGCGCCAGCGGGGAAGATCGTTGGCTATCGCTTTCTTTAACCGGGGGAATTTTTCAAAAAAAACTGCCAGCTGTGGGGAAGCCAGCAGAGCGAGGATCATCTCTTCGATCATCCCCTCTTCGCTTACCGCCAGCATAATATTGAGCGTATCAAGCGTCAGCATTGTTGTGCCTGGCGGATCTGCTCACCGGCGTCTTGCAAGCTGGCTTCAATCCGACCTAACCAGTCGCTATGAATAAACAGACATTTTTGCTGTTCGCTAAACTCGCGGTGCTGTTGGTGCCACTCGTTGTCGAGCGCTTCAAGCTGCTCTTTTATCTCGCTGGGCATGCTCTCTTTCGATGAACCCGGTAGCGCCAGGCGCGAGCCTTGTAAACTGATGTCGCGCACGACCAGATGCTGATCGCTGTCGACTTCCATGTTCAGCGTCTGGGCAAAGCCGATCCCGTTTAATTTGCCACGGATCTCGCCGCCTTTGGTCAGCCACTGTTCCAGCGCGCTACGTTCAAACGCAATATGGATAACGTCCATATCGTGAAGCTTTAAGGGTTTTTGCAGCAGTAACGTCACAACCGACGTATTAACGTCCGCTGGTAAATCATAATGAGGACGGCGGCTGAATATCCCACCCTGACGAATGACGGTAAAGGCTGTTTTATCACTCTGTTGCTGCTGTAACTGGAGGCGGCGCTGAACAATAGCACCTAAACGCGTCAGCATTGCCTGTTGCTGCCAGGCGTGTCCGGTCATCAATATTTCGAGCTGTTGCTGCATCAGGTTCAGGCTTTGCGCGTCGTACCACAGGCAATCTTTCAACAGGATAAGATCGATAGGCGCGACCGCATCGCGTCCGCTGAAGAAGGCGCTGGCCTGTAACAGCCGGATTGCTTTTTTCCAGCGACGGTCAGAGATGTACGGGGCGCTCGGTAGCGCATCCAGTTGCTGGCGCAGCGTATAGACCAGCTCAAAGACACGATCGGGAAGTGTTATAGCGCCAATATCTTTTTGCCACTGGTAATACTCTTCATCAGTCACCTGTAATGTTGCCGGGACCGGATTGTCGCTTTCATCCTGCTGGCTTAACAGCATAGAGCGGAAGTTGGCCTTGTCCTGCACCTTGTCCAGCCACAGGCGAATCAGCATACGGTCATACAGTGCTTCCAGGCTGCTGTCTGCTTCAGGCAGCTCGTTGGACGCCGCCACCAGCAGACGCATCGGGATTTTTTCCTCAAATGCGCCGTTGCGAAAGTGGCGTTCGTTAATGGCGGTCAGCAGCGTGTTGAGGATTGCCGGGCCCGCTTTCCAGATTTCATCCAGAAAGACGATTTCAGCTTCTGGAAGATAACCCGCCGTTAAGCGCTCATAGCGTCCTTCATCTTTCAGGGCCTGAATGGACAAAGGGCCGAAAACCTCTTCTGGTGTAGAGAAGCGCGTCATCAGATATTCAAACGCGCGCGCGTTTTTAAATGCAAACTTCAGCCGACGCGCAATTAGGCTTTTCGCAATCCCGGGCGGGCCGAGTAAGAACACACTCTCACCGCTAAGAGCCGCCAGCAGGCAAAGACGAATAGCGTGGCTACGTTCATAAAGTCCCTTTTCCAGCGCATTGCTCAGACGGGAAATTCTTTCCGCTAATAAATGTGGGTGAGCCATAATGAAGTGGCGTCCTTTCGCCAAATGTACTGCGTAAACTGCGAGTATAGATGCTCTGCACCAGTACATTAATAGACTGAAGGTGCGCTAAGTTTTCTTTGAGCCAGATTAATCTGGCCACATTTAGGGGTACGATTTTGTGATTAATCGTGCATACTGTGCGCCTTTTTGTGGGCCAAGGGACGACGCACACATTTCTTATATATACACCAAATCAATCAATCTACACCAAGGCGGCAATGGAGTTTTCTCCTGGGATGGGGGGAATAACGAATGCAGCCCAGACGGAGTGGCGTGAAAGATGATGTGTATAAACGAAAGACGAGTCTATGAGCACTGATAATAAACAATCATTGTCTGCGATTACCCTCGCAGCGATTGGGGTTGTCTACGGTGATATTGGTACCAGCCCACTTTATACGCTTCGTGAATGTTTGTCCGGCCAGTTTGGTTTTGGCGTTGAACGTGATGCCGTATTTGGTTTTCTCTCGCTGATTTTCTGGCTGCTGATCTTTGTTGTCTCCATTAAATACCTTACGTTTGTCATGCGCGCGGATAACGCCGGGGAAGGCGGGATCCTAACGTTAATGTCATTGGCCGGGCGCAATACCTCGGCGCGAACAACCTCTATGCTGGTCATTATGGGGTTGATTGGCGGCAGCTTCTTCTATGGTGAGGTGGTGATTACACCTGCCATTTCGGTTATGTCGGCGATTGAAGGTCTGGAGATAGTGGCGCCACAGCTGGATACCTGGATAGTTCCACTCTCTATTATTGTCCTGACGCTGCTGTTTATGATTCAAAAGCATGGTACCGGAACAGTGGGTAAGCTTTTTGCTCCCATTATGCTGGTTTGGTTCCTGGTGCTGGCGGTGCTGGGCGTACGTAGCATTATTGCTAACCCGGAAGTGCTGCAGGCGTTAAACCCAATGTGGGCGGTGCATTTCTTCCTCGAATACAAAACGTTGTCATTTATTGCGCTGGGTGCGGTGGTTTTGTCGATAACCGGCGTTGAAGCGCTGTACGCTGATATGGGCCACTTTGGTAAGTTTCCCATTCGCCTGGCGTGGTTCTCCGTGGTGTTACCTTCACTGGTGCTGAACTATTTTGGTCAGGGGGCGTTGCTATTAAAACATCCTGAAGCAATCAAAAACCCGTTCTTCCTGTTGGCACCGGATTGGGCGCTGATTCCCCTGTTGATCCTTGCCGCGTTGGCTACGGTTATCGCCTCGCAGGCGGTTATCTCCGGCGTATTCTCATTGACGCGTCAGGCGGTACGTCTGGGGTATCTGTCGCCTATGCGCATCATCCATACCTCAGAGATGGAGTCAGGGCAGATCTATATTCCGTTCGTTAACTGGATGCTATATATCGCCGTGGTGATTGTGATTGTCAGCTTTGAACACTCCAGTAACCTGGCCGCCGCGTATGGTATTGCGGTGACGGGGACGATGGTGCTGACGTCTATTCTGTCGACTACCGTGGCACGCAAAAACTGGCACTGGAATAAATACTTCGTTTTCCTGATTCTGGTGGCCTTCCTGTGCATCGATATTCCGCTGTTCTCCGCGAACCTCGATAAACTTATTTCCGGCGGTTGGCTGCCGCTGACACTGGGTCTGGTGATGTTCACCATCATGACTACCTGGAAAAGCGAACGCTTTCGTCTGCTGCGCCGTATGCATGAACACGGCAACTCTCTGGAGGCGATGATTGCTTCTCTGGAGAAATCGCCGCCGGTGCGCGTACCGGGTACAGCGGTGTATATGTCCCGTGCCATGAATGTCATCCCGTTTGCGCTTCTGCATAACCTCAAACATAACAAGGTGCTGCATGAACGCGTGATTCTGCTGACGCTGCGTACAGAAGATGCGCCGTATGTTCATAATGTGCGTAGGGTACAAATTGAGCAGCTGTCGCCGACCTTCTGGCGCGTGGTTGCCAGTTACGGCTGGCGCGAAACACCGAACGTCGAGGAAGTCTTCCATCGTTGCGGTCTGGAAGGCTTAAGCTGTCGGATGATGGAAACCTCATTCTTTATGTCGCACGAGTCGCTGATTGTCGGCAAGCGACCGTGGTACTTACGTTTGCGTGGCAAGCTATATCTGCTGTTGCAGCGTAATGCTCTACGTGCGCCTGATCAGTTTGAGATCCCGCCTAACCGAGTAATTGAACTCGGGACTCAGGTCGAGATTTAACGCTACCGACGCCCTCTTTCCTCACGAAAGGGGGCGTTTTGTTTTCTCCCTCACTATTTTCCTTTCTTCTGATGATACGGCTTGCGAAACGTTTCGATGACGATCACATTTTCGTAACCTCGCGGTGGTTTTATGTGCATCCTTCGGACTAAACTAATTTTCAGCGAAACGTTTCGCTAGTGGGGAAAGAAAATGAAGAAAGGCACGGTACTCAACTCTGAAATTTCATCGGTGATCTCCCGTCTAGGGCATACCGATACGCTGGTGGTGTGTGATGCGGGTTTACCCATCCCGAACACCACAACGCGTATTGATATGGCATTAACCCAGGGCGTACCTTCTTTTATGCAGGTACTGGATGTGGTCACGCGTGAAATGCAGGTCGAGACGGCCATTCTCGCGACGGAAATCAAACAACATAATCCGCAACTCCACGAAACGTTGCTCAGCCACATTGAGCAACTGCAACAACACCAGGGAAATACCATAGAAATTCGTTACACCACGCATGAACAATTTAAAAAACAGACCGCAGACAGTCAGGCGGTAATTCGCAGCGGAGAATGTTCTCCGTATGCGAATATCATTCTTTGTGCTGGCGTCACGTTCTGAGGCCATCATGAACGCATTACTGCAACTTAAAGGGATCGATAAAGCGTTCCCGGGCGTTAAAGCGCTATCTGGCGCCGCGTTGAATGTCTACTCAGGTCGCGTTATGGCGCTGGTGGGTGAAAATGGCGCGGGCAAATCCACCATGATGAAAGTCCTGACCGGTATCTACACCCGTGATGCTGGTTCGTTATTGTGGCTGGGGAAAGAGACCACCTTTAACGGTCCCAAATCCTCCCAGGAGGCTGGGATCGGCATCATCCACCAGGAGCTGAACCTGATCCCACAACTTACAATCGCCGAGAACATTTTCCTTGGTCGTGAGTTTGTGAATCGCTTTGGCAAAATCGACTGGAAGAAGATGTATGCCGAAGCCGATCTGCTGCTCGCCAAACTCAATCTGCGCTTTAAAAGCGACAGGCTGGTGGGGGAGTTGTCGATTGGCGATCAGCAGATGGTCGAAATTGCCAAAGTGCTGAGCTTTGAATCCAGAGTCATCATTATGGATGAACCGACGGACGCGCTGACCGACACTGAAACTGAATCCTTGTTCCTTGTTATCCGTGAGCTGAAATCTCAGGGGCGCGGCATTGTCTATATTTCTCACCGTATGAAAGAGATTTTCGAGATTTGCGATGATGTGACGGTATTCCGCGATGGGCAGTTTATTGCCGAACGTGAAGTGGCCTCACTTACCGAAGATTCGCTCATTGAAATGATGGTGGGACGTAAGTTGGAAGATCAGTACCCGCGCCTGGATAAAGCGCCAGGCGATGTGCGCCTGAAGGTTGATAACCTGTGTGGTCCAGGGGTGCATGATGTGTCATTCACACTGCGCAAAGGCGAGATCCTCGGTATTTCTGGCTTGATGGGCGCCGGTCGTACCGAATTGATGAAAGTGCTGTATGGCGCGCTGTCGCGCACCAGCGGGTACGTCACACTTGACGGGCATGAAGTGGTTACGCGTTCTCCGCAGGATGGGCTGGCCAACGGTATCGTCTATATTTCTGAAGACCGTAAACGCGATGGCTTAGTGCTGGGCATGTCGGTGAAAGAGAACATGTCGCTGACCGCACTGCGCTACTTCAGCCGTGCGGGCGGCAGTCTGAAACATAAAGATGAGCAGCAGGCGGTGGATGATTTTATCCGTCTGTTCAATGTTAAAACGCCTTCAATGGAACAGGCTATCGGCCTGCTCTCCGGCGGCAATCAGCAAAAAGTAGCGATTGCGCGTGGTTTGATGACCCGACCCAAAGTGTTGATCCTTGATGAGCCAACACGCGGCGTGGACGTCGGGGCCAAGAAAGAGATTTACCAGCTTATCAACCAGTTTAAGGCCGATGGGCTGAGCATCATTCTGGTCTCTTCGGAGATGCCAGAAGTATTGGGCATGAGCGATCGCATTATCGTCATGCATGAAGGGCATCTCGGCGGTGAATTCACTCGCGAGCAGGCCACTCAGGAAGTATTAATGGCTGCCGCTGTGGGCAAGCTTAATCGCGTGAATCAGGAGTAAAAAGATGACTACCCAGGCTGTTTCTGGTCGCCGTTATTTCACTAAAGCATGGCTTCTGGAGCAAAAGTCGCTCATCGCTCTGTTAGTGCTGATCGCGATTGTTTCCACCATGAGCCCCAACTTTTTTACCGTTAATAACCTGTTCAACATTCTCCAGCAAACATCGGTAAACGCCATTATGGCCGTCGGCATGACGCTGGTTATTTTGACTTCGGGTATTGATCTGTCCGTCGGTTCTCTGCTGGCGCTTACCGGTGCGATTGCCGCTTCAATTGTAGGGATTGAAGTCAATGCGCTGGTGGCCGTTGCAGCTGCGCTGGCAGCTGGCGCAGCAATTGGTGCTGTTACCGGGGTAATTGTGGCAAAAGGCCGCGTACAGGCGTTTATCGCGACCCTGGTGATGATGCTGCTGCTGCGTGGTGTGACCATGGTGTATACCAACGGCAGCCCAGTAAATACCGGCTTTACCGAAAATGCCGATCTGTTTGGCTGGTTTGGTATTGGTCGTCCATTAGGCGTCCCAACGCCGGTATGGATTATGGGAATTGTCTTCCTGGCGGCGTGGTACATGCTGCACCATACGCGTCTGGGTCGCTATATCTATGCGTTGGGCGGTAACGAAGCGGCAACGCGTCTGTCCGGCATCAGCGTCAGTAAGATCAAAATTATCGTTTATTCACTCTGTGGGCTGCTGGCATCGTTGGCAGGCATCATCGAAGTGGCGCGTCTCTCTTCTGCACAACCGACGGCAGGTACCGGCTATGAGCTGGACGCTATCGCGGCAGTCGTGTTGGGCGGTACCAGCCTCGCGGGCGGTAAAGGACGTATTGTCGGTACGCTGATCGGCGCACTGATTCTTGGTTTCCTCAATAATGGTTTGAATTTGTTAGGTGTTTCCTCCTATTACCAGATGATCGTTAAAGCGGTGGTGATTTTGCTGGCGGTACTGGTAGACAACAAAAAGCAGTAACAACGACTACAGGACATCTTAAATATGAACATGAAAAAACTGGCTACCCTGGTTTCTGCTGTTGCGCTAAGCGCCACCGTGAGCGCGAATGTGATGGCAAAAGATACCATTGCATTGGTGGTCTCCACCCTTAACAACCCGTTCTTTGTTTCTCTGAAAGATGGGGCGCAAAAAGAAGCCGATAAGTTGGGTTACAACCTGGTTATTCTGGATTCGCAGAACAACCCGGCGAAAGAGCTGGCAAACGTTCAGGACCTAACCGTTCGTGGGACTAAAATTCTGCTTATTAACCCGACCGACTCTGATGCCGTGGGTAATGCCGTGAAGATGGCTAACCAGGCGAAAATTCCGGTGATCACCCTGGACCGTCAGGCAAGCAAAGGTGAAGTTGTCAGCCATATTGCGTCTGATAACGTGCTGGGCGGCAAGATTGCTGGTGATTACATTGCGAAGAAAGCCGGTGAAGGCGCGAAAGTTATCGAACTGCAGGGTATTGCCGGAACATCGGCGGCGCGTGAGCGTGGCGAAGGTTTCCAGCAGGCTGTTGCGGCACACAAATTTAACGTGCTGGCCAGCCAGCCAGCAGACTTCGACCGTACCAAAGGTCTGAACGTTATGCAGAACCTGTTGACCGCGCATCCTGATGTGCAGGCTGTATTTGCTCAGAACGATGAAATGGCGCTGGGCGCGCTGCGTGCTCTGCAAACTGCGGGTAAATCTGATGTGATGGTGGTTGGATTTGACGGTACGCCTGATGGCGAAAAAGCCGTAAATGATGGCAAACTGGCTGCGACCATCGCTCAGTTACCGGATCAGATTGGCGCAAAAGGCGTTGAGACTGCGGATAAGGTACTGAAAGGCGAGAAGGTTCAGGCTAAATATCCGGTTGACCTGAAGCTGGTCATCAAGCAGTAATAGCGATTCAGGTCGTTCGCGACCTGATGGCGACATAAATACGCCATCCTCAGACAGTTGAAGATGAAAGCGTAAAAAGAAAAGCAGGGCACGCGCCACCCTAACCCGGTGGCGCACTTTGACTTGGAATACCGAACATGAAAACCGCAGGCAACCTCGTTGTTCTTGGCAGCATTAATGCCGATCACATCCTCAACCTTAATTCTTTTCCGACACCCGGCGAAACCGTAACCGGTAGCCAATATCAGGTCGCATTTGGCGGAAAAGGCGCGAACCAGGCGGTTGCTGCGGGTCGTAGTGGCGCAAATATCTCATTCATTGCCTGTACGGGGGATGATGATATTGGTGAAAGTGTACGTAAACAATTAGCCAGCGATAACATCGATATTGCGCCAATTAGTGTTATTTCTGGCGAAGCGACCGGTGTGGCGCTGATTTTTGTCAATGCTGAAGGCGAGAACGTTATTGCTATTCATGCAGGAGCGAATGCCGCACTTTCTCCTGCGCTGGTGGAGGCTCAGCGAGACCGTATTGCGCAGGCTTCGGCATTGCTGATGCAGTTAGAATCTCCTATCGAAAGCGTATTGGCTGCGGCAAAAATTGCGCGTCAACATAACACTACGGTCGCGCTTAACCCGGCTCCGGCACGTGAACTTTCTGATGAACTGCTGTCGCTGGTGGACATCATTACCCCGAATGAAACCGAGGCTGAAAGGCTGACGGGGATACGGGTGGAAAACGATGAAGATGCTGCTAAAGCGGCGCAGGCGTTGCACGCGAAGGGTATTCACACCGTACTGATTACCCTAGGAAGCCGTGGCGTTTGGGCCAGTGTAAACGGTGAAGGTCATCGTGTTCCCGGCTTTAAAGTGGATGCTGTTGATACCATCGCTGCCGGAGATACTTTTAACGGTGCGCTAATCACAGCGCTACTAGAAGAGACACCGTTGCCTGAGGCGATTCGCTTTGCGCATGCGGCCGCGGCGATTGCGGTAACGCGTAAAGGCGCACAGCCCTCCGTTCCGTGGCGCGAAGAAATTGAGGCGTTTTTAGGTCAGCAGAGGTAACGCTTGGCTACAATGAAGGACGTTGCCCGCCTTGCGGGTGTTTCCACGTCGACGGTTTCTCACGTCATTAATAAAGATCGTTTTGTCAGCGAGGCTATTACCGACAAAGTTGACGCGGCGATTAAAGAGCTTAACTACGCGCCTTCCGCGCTGGCGCGTAGCCTCAAGTTAAATCAGACCCGCACCATCGGTATGTTAATCACTGCCAGTACCAATCCCTTTTATTCAGAACTGGTGCGTGGTGTTGAACGCAGCTGTTTTGAGCGGGGCTACAGCCTGGTGTTATGCAACACCGAAGGCGACGAACAGCGCATGAATCGTAATCTGGAAACGTTGATGCAAAAGCGGGTGGACGGCTTACTGCTGCTCTGCACCGAAACTCATCAGCCTTCCATGGAAATCATGCAGCGTTACCCTTCTATTCCCACCGTGATGATGGACTGGTCACCTTTTGAGGGTGAAAGTGACCTGATTCAGGACAATTCCCTGTTGGGTGGGGATTTAGCCACTCAGCATCTTATCGAAAAAGGGTTTACGCGCATTGCTTGTATTACCGGGCCGCTGGACAAAACGCCGGCGCGTTTACGTCTGGAAGGATATCGCGCGGCAATGGAACGGGCTGGGTTAGTGATTCCGCAAGGCTACGAGATCACCGGTGATTTCGAGTTTGGCGGCGGGTTTGAAGCCATGCAAACGCTGTTGTCGCATAAACAGCGGCCGCAGGCTGTTTTTGCGGGTAATGATGCAATGGCGGTGGGGGCGTATCAGGCTTTGTACCAGTCAGGATTACGCATCCCGCAGGATATGGCGGTGGTAGGCTATGATGATATCGAACTAGCGCGTTACATGACGCCGCCGCTTACGACTATCCATCAACCCAAAGATGAACTGGGAGAGCTGGCCATCGATGTGTTAATTCACCGTATGGCGCAACCCACCTTGCAGCAACAGCGCCTGCAGCTTACTCCTGTTCTGATGGTGCGGGGGTCGGTTTAGACTTATGCCGCTCTTTGATCAGGTTGCGGCCATCTTTGGCTTTTAGCAGCATGAACATCAGTGCTGATATCACCGTAATAGCGCCCATCGTAATAAAGGTATAGTGGAACTGTTCGACCGTATTGGTTCCTTCCATGCCTTCATAGATACGCAGTACGGCGGCGCTAATCGCAACACCTAAGCTAATCGACAGCTGTTGCGTGACGGCTAACACGCTGTTGCCGCTGCTGGCATTATCATCGGTCAGATCCGCAAGGGTAATGGTATTCATCGAGGTAAACTGGGTGGACATTGCCATACCTAAAATGAACAACGGCAGGATCAGCATCCAAATTGGCATGGCGGGAGATTGCAAAGAGAACTGCGCAATCATCAGGCCGATAAATACCGTCACGCCGACCAGCGTCGTGCGGTAGCCAAGACGACGCAGGACCTGTGTCACCATTGATTTCGCCAGAATGGATCCCAGCGCTGTCGGTGCCATCATACAACCGGCTATTAGCGCCGGGTAGCCAAAGCCGACCTGCAACATCAGTGGCATTAAGAAAGGTACACATCCTGTCCCCAGGCGTGTGGCAAGGTTTCCCGCGATACCGACCGAGAACGTTCGGGTCTTAAAGATCGGGAGCGCAATTAATGGTGTTGGATGGTGGCGCGCGTGGCGGATGTAGGCGAGCAGCAGCAAAATGCTGCCAAGAATAATGCTAAGCGCTATCCAACTGGCGACAAGTTTTTCACCGAGCAACTCCACTCCGCTGGAAAACAGCACCAGGCTCAGACCAAAGAGAAAGAAACCGGTCATATCAAAGCCACGGCGTGGTGTGGTGAAGTTCGGCATATATTTGCGGGCATAGAAGATACCGGCAATGCCAATTGGAATATTAATCAGGAAGATCCAGTGCCAGCTGGCCCACGTTACCAAAACTCCGCCTAAAACCGGGCCTAAAATCGGCCCCACCAGTCCAGGCATGGTCACGAAGTTAAGTACCGGGAGCAGCTCACTACGCGGGTAGGCGCGCAATAGCGCCAGGCGGGCAACCGGCATCATCATTGCGCCGCCAATACCCTGTATCACCCGGAAAACAACCAGTTCTGTTAAAGAGCCAGATAGCGCACAGGCAAGTGAACCCAAGGTAAACAGGCTCACGGCAATCATAAAGATACGTCGGGTACCGAAGCGGTCAGCCAGCCAACCACTCACCGGGATCAGCATCGCCACCGTCAGGGTGTAGCTGATGATGGCCGACTGCATGGCGAGTGGGGAGCGGTTGAGGCTGTGTGCGATTGCGGGTAACGCAGTATTAAGGATAGTGGCGTCTAATGCCTGCATAAAAAAGGCCATGGCGGCGATCCATGGCAACCCGGCCATACTGCGTGATTTCTTTTCTGGCATGTTATTTATCCGGGAGATCATTGGGGGCTATCAGTAATGCCTGACAGGCGGTGAAGGCGCGATCGCCATCGCTGTCCTCTATGGCATCCACAATGGCCTGATGCAAATCCAGCTTCACCACCTCGTTATAGGTAATAGAGGTAAAATAGGTCTGGTACACGGAATGGAACAATGATGCGAAGGAAATCAGGAATGGATTTGCGCTCATTTCATAGATGTGTTCATGCCAGGCAATATCTACTTCAATCCAGCGCTCACGCTTAAAGTTCTTTTTCAGCTCGACCATTTCTTTCATTAAGGTATTCAGGTGCGCTTTTTGTTCTGCCGTGCCGATGGTGGCAGCCAGTAAACAGGCTTGGGGTTCCAGGCTAATGCGCATCACCAGAAAATGTTTGATGACCTGAGGGAAATTATCTTCCGTCATCCACCACGTGAGCAGCTCCTGATCGAGGAAATTCCAGTTTGCTTGGGGCATAACGCGAGTACCGATCCGCGGGCGCGGTAATACCATTCCTTTTGCCGTTAACGTCTTTATAGCTTCTCTTACTGCAGTACGGCTCACGCCGAACTGATCGCCCAGTTCTATTTCACCTGGCAGGATAGCGCCTGGCGCGTACTCACCTTTTAATATTCGCTGAGCCAGTTTTTCGGCCAGAACATAGGAAAGGTTTTTCTGTGCGGCTAACTGTTGGGCATTTAAAGGCATGAATGTTCTTCCTTACTCTTTCTCTTATTCATTAGTATGCCACCAGGAAGTGTGATTGCGGTTGCAAAAACGGCAAGTTGCTTATTTTATGGCACGTTAATGACGGTTTTGATGAAAAAATACGCACTCGGAAAGTTATTTTAAATTTCCGCTTGTCAGCCTGAAATAACTCCCTATAATGCGCCTCCACTGACACGGAACAACGGATTACATGCCGCCGGGTCAGCGGGGTTCCACCGAGAACCTTGCAGAGAAAAGCAGAAATAATTGCTTGACTCTGAATGAGGAAAACGTATTATACGGGACCTCGCAACGGTGAGCGAAAGCCGCGTTGCACTGCTCTTTAACAATTTATCAGACAATCTGTGTGGGCACTCGAAGATACGGATTCTTAACGTCGCAAGACGAAAAATGAATACCAAGTCTCTGAGTGAACATACGTAATTCATTACGAAGTTTAATTCACGAGCATCAAACTTAAATTGAAGAGTTTGATCATGGCTCAGATTGAACGCTGGCGGCAGGCCTAACACATGCAAGTCGAACGGTAGCACAGAGGAGCTTGCTCCTTGGGTGACGAGTGGCGGACGGGTGAGTAATGTCTGGGAAACTGCCCGATGGAGGGGGATAACTACTGGAAACGGTAGCTAATACCGCATAACGTCGCAAGACCAAAGAGGGGGACCTTCGGGCCTCTTGCCATCGGATGTGCCCAGATGGGATTAGCTAGTAGGTGGGGTAACGGCTCACCTAGGCGACGATCCCTAGCTGGTCTGAGAGGATGACCAGCCACACTGGAACTGAGACACGGTCCAGACTCCTACGGGAGGCAGCAGTGGGGAATATTGCACAATGGGCGCAAGCCTGATGCAGCCATGCCGCGTGTATGAAGAAGGCCTTCGGGTTGTAAAGTACTTTCAGCGAGGAGGAAGGTGTTGTGGTTAATAACCACAGCAATTGACGTTACTCGCAGAAGAAGCACCGGCTAACTCCGTGCCAGCAGCCGCGGTAATACGGAGGGTGCAAGCGTTAATCGGAATTACTGGGCGTAAAGCGCACGCAGGCGGTCTGTCAAGTCGGATGTGAAATCCCCGGGCTCAACCTGGGAACTGCATCCGAAACTGGCAGGCTAGAGTCTTGTAGAGGGGGGTAGAATTCCAGGTGTAGCGGTGAAATGCGTAGAGATCTGGAGGAATACCGGTGGCGAAGGCGGCCCCCTGGACAAAGACTGACGCTCAGGTGCGAAAGCGTGGGGAGCAAACAGGATTAGATACCCTGGTAGTCCACGCCGTAAACGATGTCGACTTGGAGGTTGTTCCCTTGAGGAGTGGCTTCCGGAGCTAACGCGTTAAGTCGACCGCCTGGGGAGTACGGCCGCAAGGTTAAAACTCAAATGAATTGACGGGGGCCCGCACAAGCGGTGGAGCATGTGGTTTAATTCGATGCAACGCGAAGAACCTTACCTACTCTTGACATCCAGAGAACTTAGCAGAGATGCTTTGGTGCCTTCGGGAACTCTGAGACAGGTGCTGCATGGCTGTCGTCAGCTCGTGTTGTGAAATGTTGGGTTAAGTCCCGCAACGAGCGCAACCCTTATCCTTTGTTGCCAGCGGTTCGGCCGGGAACTCAAAGGAGACTGCCAGTGATAAACTGGAGGAAGGTGGGGATGACGTCAAGTCATCATGGCCCTTACGAGTAGGGCTACACACGTGCTACAATGGCATATACAAAGAGAAGCGACCTCGCGAGAGCAAGCGGACCTCATAAAGTATGTCGTAGTCCGGATTGGAGTCTGCAACTCGACTCCATGAAGTCGGAATCGCTAGTAATCGTAGATCAGAATGCTACGGTGAATACGTTCCCGGGCCTTGTACACACCGCCCGTCACACCATGGGAGTGGGTTGCAAAAGAAGTAGGTAGCTTAACCTTCGGGAGGGCGCTTACCACTTTGTGATTCATGACTGGGGTGAAGTCGTAACAAGGTAACCGTAGGGGAACCTGCGGTTGGATCACCTCCTTACCTTAAAGAAACGTTCTTTGTAGTGTCCACACAGATTGTCTGATGAAAAGTAAATAGCAAGGCGTCTTGCGATTGAGACTTCAGTGTCCCCTTCGTCTAGAGGCCCAGGACACCGCCCTTTCACGGCGGTAACAGGGGTTCGAATCCCCTAGGGGACGCCACTTGCTGGTTCGTGAGTGAAAGTCGCCGACCTCAATATCTCAAAACTGACTCTCTGAGTTATGTTTGAGATATTTGCTCTTTAAAAATCTGGATCAAGCTGAAAATTGAAACGACACACTGTGTCTGTTCTCCGTAATAAGAACAGATAAGCGGTGTGTTCGAGTCTCTCAAATTTTCGCAACGCGGAATGTTTTACGAAACATCTTCGGGTTGTGAGGTTAAGCGACTAAGCGTACACGGTGGATGCCCTGGCAGTCAGAGGCGATGAAGGACGTGCTAATCTGCGATAAGCGTCGGTAAGGTGATATGAACCGTTATAGCCGGCGATTTCCGAATGGGGAAACCCAGTGCAATTCGTTGCACTATCGTTAAGTGAATACATAGCTTAACGAAGCGAACCGGGGGAACTGAAACATCTAAGTACCCCGAGGAAAAGAAATCAACCGAGATTCCCCCAGTAGCGGCGAGCGAACGGGGAGCAGCCCAGAGTCTGAATCAGCATATGTGGTAGTGGAACGGTCTGGAAAGTCCGACGGTACAGGGTGATAGTCCCGTACACAAAATCACACATGCTGTGAACTCGAAGAGTAGGGCGGGACACGTGGTATCCTGTCTGAATATGGGGGACCATCCTCCAAGGCTAAATACTCCTGACTGACCGATAGTGAACCAGTACCGTGAGGGAAAGGCGAAAAGAACCCCGGCGAGGGGAGTGAAAAAGAACCTGAAACCGTGTACGTACAAGCAGTGGGAGCCTCTTTATGGGGTGACTGCGTACCTTTTGTATAATGGGTCAGCGACTTATATTCTGTAGCAAGGTTAACCGTATAGGGGAGCCGAAGGGAAACCGAGTCTTAACTGGGCGTTAAGTTGCAGGGTATAGACCCGAAACCCGGTGATCTAGCCATGGGCAGGTTGAAGGTTGGGTAACACTAACTGGAGGACCGAACCGACTAATGTTGAAAAATTAGCGGATGACTTGTGGCTGGGGGTGAAAGGCCAATCAAACCGGGAGATAGCTGGTTCTCCCCGAAAGCTATTTAGGTAGCGCCTCGTGAACTCATCTTCGGGGGTAGAGCACTGTTTCGGCTAGGGGGTCATCCCGACTTACCAACCCGATGCAAACTACGAATACCGAAGAATGTTATCACGGGAGACACACGGCGGGTGCTAACGTCCGTCGTGAAGAGGGAAACAACCCAGACCGCCAGCTAAGGTCCCAAAGTCACAGTTAAGTGGGAAACGATGTGGGAAGGCACAGACAGCCAGGATGTTGGCTTAGAAGCAGCCATCATTTAAAGAAAGCGTAATAGCTCACTGGTCGAGTCGGCCTGCGCGGAAGATGTAACGGGGCTAAACTGTGCACCGAAGCTGCGGCAGCGACACTATGTGTTGTTGGGTAGGGGAGCGTTCTGTAAGCCGTTGAAGGTGGCCTGTGAGGGTTGCTGGAGGTATCAGAAGTGCGAATGCTGACATAAGTAACGATAATGCGGGTGAAAAACCCGCACGCCGGAAGACCAAGGGTTCCTGTCCAACGTTAATCGGGGCAGGGTGAGTCGACCCCTAAGGCGAGGCCGAAAGGCGTAGTCGATGGGAAACAGGTTAATATTCCTGTACTTGGTGTTACTGCGAAGGGGGGACGGAGAAGGCTATGTTAGCCGGGCGACGGTTGTCCCGGTTTAAGCATGTAGGCGGAGAGTTTAGGTAAATCCGGACTCTTGTTAACGCTGAGGTGTGATGACGAGGCACTACGGTGCTGAAGTAACAAATGCCCTGCTTCCAGGAAAAGCCTCTAAGCATCAGGTAACACAAAATCGTACCCCAAACCGACACAGGTGGTCAGGTAGAGAATACCAAGGCGCTTGAGAGAACTCGGGTGAAGGAACTAGGCAAAATGGTGCCGTAACTTCGGGAGAAGGCACGCTGATACCAGGTGAAGCGACTTGCTCGTGGAGCTGAAATCAGTCGAAGATACCAGCTGGCTGCAACTGTTTATTAAAAACACAGCACTGTGCAAACACGAAAGTGGACGTATACGGTGTGACGCCTGCCCGGTGCCGGAAGGTTAATTGATGGGGTTATCCGTAAGGAGAAGCTCTTGATCGAAGCCCCGGTAAACGGCGGCCGTAACTATAACGGTCCTAAGGTAGCGAAATTCCTTGTCGGGTAAGTTCCGACCTGCACGAATGGCGTAATGATGGCCAGGCTGTCTCCACCCGAGACTCAGTGAAATTGAACTCGCTGTGAAGATGCAGTGTACCCGCGGCAAGACGGAAAGACCCCGTGAACCTTTACTATAGCTTGACACTGAACACTGGTCCTTGATGTGTAGGATAGGTGGGAGGCTTTGAAGTGTGGACGCCAGTCTGCATGGAGCCAACCTTGAAATACCACCCTTTAATGGCTGGTGTTCTAACGTAGACCCGTGATCCGGGTTGCGGACAGTGTCTGGTGGGTAGTTTGACTGGGGCGGTCTCCTCCTAAAGAGTAACGGAGGAGCACGAAGGTTAGCTAATCCTGGTCGGACATCAGGAGGTTAGTGCAAAGGCATAAGCTAGCTTGACTGCGAGAGTGACGGCTCGAGCAGGTGCGAAAGCAGGTCTTAGTGATCCGGTGGTTCTGAATGGAAGGGCCATCGCTCAACGGATAAAAGGTACTCCGGGGATAACAGGCTGATACCGCCCAAGAGTTCATATCGACGGCGGTGTTTGGCACCTCGATGTCGGCTCATCACATCCTGGGGCTGAAGTAGGTCCCAAGGGTATGGCTGTTCGCCATTTAAAGTGGTACGCGAGCTGGGTTTAGAACGTCGTGAGACAGTTCGGTCCCTATCTGCCGTGGGCGCTGGAGAATTGAGGGGGGCTGCTCCTAGTACGAGAGGACCGGAGTGGACGCATCACTGGTGTTCGGGTTGTCATGCCAATGGCATTGCCCGGTAGCTAAATGCGGAAAAGATAAGTGCTGAAAGCATCTAAGCACGAAACTTGCCCCGAGATGAGTTCTCCCTGACTCCTTGAGAGTCCTGAAGGAACGTTGAAGACTACGACGTTGATAGGTCGGGTGTGTAAGTGTAGCGATACATTGAGCTAACCGATACTAATGAACCGTGAGGCTTAACCTTACAACGCCAAAGATGTTTTGGTGAAGAGACAGATTTTCAGCCTGATACAGATAACATCAGAACGCCAAAAGCGGTCTGATAGACAGAATTTGCCTGGCGGCTGTAGCGCGGTGGTCCCACCTGACCCCATGCCGAACTCAGAAGTGAAACGCCGTAGCGCCGATGGTAGTGTGGGGTCTCCCCATGCGAGAGTAGGGAACTGCCAGGCATCAAATTAAGCAGTAACCGGGATGAATAATCCGGGTAGTGACAAAGAAATTCGGTGGAGCGGTAGTTCAGTTGGTTAGAATACCTGCCTGTCACGCAGGGGGTCGCGGGTTCGAGTCCCGTCCGTTCCGCCACTTATTAGAAAATTAAGCCTGCTAATATAGCAGGCTTAATGATAAGAAATTTAGGGGCGTAGCTCAGTTGGTAGAGCACCGGTCTCCAAAACCGGGTGTCGCGAGTTCGAGTCTCTCCGCCCCTGCCAGAAACAATCCTTAGCATTTTTGCTAAGGATTTTTTTTATCTAAAAATTATGCCTGTCTTTTTACCGTTTATTCTCAATTCCCGGCATCCTTGCCAGCGTTCTCTAGTCATCCAGAATATTCGTTTTTAACAGATCGCGGATAAGCGTATGTTTATCGCTATTTTGCAGCCAAACCGCATATAGCGGACGTGAAAGCGTCGTGCTGTCGGTAATCATGTGGAGATCGCTTTTCGTTTTCGCCCAACTGACAGGAAGCCAGCTAAAACCCTTAAGTACAGAAAGTTGCTGCCTTGCCAGCTCAGCAGAACTGGTAGTAAGCACCGGTATTTCATCACCTGCAACTAATCCCACTTCGTGTTGTTGAAAATCAGGTCCCCATTCCAGGCGCAGATAATTCAACTCGTCTTTTGTCTGTGATGGTGTGCAGCAATATAACGCTAGTGTGAAATATCCCAGCAGTTGGCTGCTAAATTCGTCCATTTTGGGTGTTTCGGTGGTAATCAGCAGATCAAGCTGTCGTTCATGGAGTTGCTTAACTAACGACTGACGTTGCGCGATCCTGGCTTCAAATTGCAGGCTGGCTTGCGGTTCCTGTGATTGATACAACCGCCCCAGCCAGCTATTAAGCATGCACTCCCAAAGGGAAGCACTGGCACCGATAGAGAACTCATTATGCCGCGAGGTATTCGCAACCTCCTTACGTGCTGCTTGCCATGTATTCATGAGCGTTTCAGCATAGGGCAATAATTTTTCACCCGCTGCGGTTAAACGGATATTGTTTCTGTGTCGGGTGAACAGGTTCACACCTAGTTGATTTTCCAGTTGTCTGATGCGAAAACTGACTGCCGACTGGGTCAGATAGAGCGCTTCAGCTGCCCGACCAAAGTGGCGCGTTCGGCTAACTTCCAGGAAAGTCTTTAACAATTCCGTATCCACAACTCGCTCCATAAAATAATTTGTCGTTATGATTTAAATCTTTTGTTTGACGCTCTGTCAAGCGTAACTAATACTCCGCGCCATAAATAGCTCGGCCAAAGAATTAGGAGCGTGCAGGATGGCGGAAAGCTTTACGACGACTAATCGATATTTCGACAATAAATATTATCCCCGCGGATTCTCCCGTCATGGTGATTTCACCATTAAAGAGGCACAGCTGCTTGAGCGTCATGGCTATGCTTTCAATGAGCTGGATCTGGGCAAGCGTGAGCCGGTAACTGAAGAAGAGAAGTTGTTTGTGGCGGTGTGCCGTGGTGAACGTGAGCCGGTTACCGAAGCTGAACGTGTGTGGTCTAAATACATGACGCGTATTAAGCGTCCAAAACGTTTCCATACGCTGTCTGGCGGTAAACCTCAGGTTGAAGGTGCAGAAGACTACACTGAGTCAGATGACTAATAAAAAAAGGGCGAAAGCCCTTTTTTTATGCCAGTAGTTTCTGCAAATGGATTAACAGCCGGTCGATTGCCCGATAGCCAACGGCTTCCTGTAAATGCTGACGGGTGATCTGGTCACATTGATCAATATCCGCAATTGTGCGAGCGACCTTTATCAGGCGCAGCCACGCACGGATGGACAATCCAAGATGTGCTAACGTTTCCTCCAGCCAGCGCGCATCATCCCTGTGCAAAATGCAGAATTGATGTATATCCTGGCTACCCAAATGTGCATTTAACTTATTTTGCCGCTGATACTGGCGCACACGCGCGGCCATAACACGTTTCTTCACCGCCTCGCTGCCCTCTCCCTTTACCGCGCGCTGGCTGAGTATACCCGGCGGTGGAAGGGGAATTTCGAGGGACAAATCGAAGCGGTCGAGAAAAGGGCCGGATAAGCGATTGAGGTAGCGTAGCGTTTGCTCTGGGGTACAGCGATTGTGGTTTCCCTGATAGTGTCCCGTTGGGCTTGGATTCATTGCCGCTATCAGTTGAAAGTGTGCCGGGTAGGTTATTTTTGCCCGGGTTCGTGATAAATGAATTTGTCCGGATTCAATGGGTTCACGTAGAGCATCCAGTGTACGGCGTTCAAACTCGGGCAATTCATCCAAAAATAATATGCCGTTATGTGCCAGAGAAATCTCTCCTGGTGCTGGTATTGCTCCTCCGCCTACCATTGCGGTTAAAGAAGCACTGTGATGAGGTGAGCGAAAGGGGCGTTGCTTCCACTGCTTGTGTATCGTGTCGGAATTGACCAGACTGAGGATTGCCGCACTTTCCAGTGCCTCCTCATTGTTTAACGGTGGCAGCAGTCCTTTGAGGCGACTGGCGAGCATTGTTTTCCCCGTACCCGGCGGGCCGATGAGCAGGAGATTGTGGCCGCCTGCGGCGGTTATCTCCAGCCCTCGTTTACCCTGTTCCTGGCCGATGATGTCGCTGAGGTCATCAGAAGAGCCTGCAGGCGGAATCTCTACGTAAACGGGTCTTTCTAATTCATGCTTGCCTTCAAGAAATGCGCATACAGACTGCAGGTGATCGGCAATCAGACACCCCTCGCCGTGTATCAACCCCACTTCTGCAGCATTCTCTTTTGCGACAATGATTCGTCTGCCTGCGCGAATCGCTTCGGTTGCGCTTGATATCGCTCCGGGAACGCCGCGTAACGCACCTGTAAGCGCTAATTCACCTAACAACTCATAAGTATCGAGATTATGTGTTGTAAGCTGCTCTGACGCTGCCAGAAGCGCAACGGCGATAGGCAAATCATATCTCCCGCCTTCTTTAGGCAGATCTGCCGGGGCGAGGTTGATGGTTATCTTCTTGGCCGGAAATTCATACCCGCTATTAATAATCGCACTGCGAACTCGATCGCGGGCCTCTTTCACGGTCGTTTCGGGTAACCCGACCATGGTCAAGCCGGGCAAGCCACTACTAATATGTACTTCAATAGTAATGGGTGGTGCATTGACGCCTAATGCGGCGCGTGTGTGGACTATCGACAGTGACATAACTCCTCCTGAGGCAGGTATTATGTCGTAACTGATAGCGGCAATATTCTGCGTAATTGATGTTTTTAGATGCTGATTCACGTGTTTTTGTGCAAGAAATAATTGGTTGCATAACGCCTGGAACTACGCTCGCAAACACAACTGAAAGTACCTTATGCAGAGGTAAAGCATGATCGAGTTTGCTGAATAACGTGAAATATTCTCATTTTCTATTTTTTGTATAAAAAACAATGGTATTTATCTAAACCGTTAACGACGTCAGAAAAATCAATGAAAAAATATCTTGTGTCATTTGCAAATTCTATGGTAACTCTTTAGGTATTCCTTCGAACAAGATGCAAGAAAATACAAAAATGACAGCCCTTCTACGAGTGATTAGCCTGGTCGTGATTAGCGTGGTGGTGATTATTATCCCACCGTGCGGGGCTGCACTTGGACGAGGAAAGGCTTAGAAAACAAGCCTTAACGAACTAAGACCCCCGCACCGAAAGGTTCGGGGGTTTTTTTTGACCTTAAAAACTTAAACGAGGGGCAGAAAGTGAACGCTAGCATAAAATTCTGTTTCTCAAGATTTACGGCGGGGATGTAACTATGAATGGGGCACAGTGGGTGGTACATGCGTTGCGTGCACAAGGGGTTAACACCGTCTTTGGTTATCCCGGTGGCGCAATTATGCCGGTTTACGATACGTTGTATGACGGCGGCGTAGAACACTTGTTGTGCCGACATGAGCAGGGTGCGGCGATGGCGGCGATTGGTTATGCTCGCTCAACCGGTAAAACTGGGGTCTGTATCGCCACTTCCGGTCCTGGTGCAACCAACCTGATCACCGGCCTGGCTGATGCGCTGTTAGATTCCGTTCCCGTTGTGGCGATCACTGGCCAGGTCTCTTCCTCGTTTATCGGTACCGATGCGTTCCAGGAAGTGGACGTGCTCGGCATGTCGCTGTCCTGCACCAAACACAGCTTTCTTGTGCAGTCGCTGGAAGAACTGCCGCGTATCATGGCTGAGGCTTTCGCCGTGGCAAATTCCGGTCGTCCTGGCCCGGTTTTGGTTGATATCCCAAAAGATATCCAGTTGGCCAGCGGTACGCTGGAGCCGTATTTCACCACCGTCGAAAACGCAGCAGCTTTCCCACATGCTGAAGTTGAACAAGCTCGTAAGATGCTGGCAAAGGCACAGAAGCCGGTATTGTACGTAGGGGGAGGCGTAGGGATGGCGCAGGCGGTTCCGGCCCTGCGTGAGTTTATCGCGCTTACCCAAATACCGGTCGCCTGCACACTGAAAGGTCTGGGCGCCGTTGATGCGGATTACCCGTATTATCTGGGCATGCTGGGAATGCACGGCACTAAAGCGGCAAACTTTGCGGTGCAGGAGTGTGATTTGCTGATTGCCGTTGGCGCTCGTTTTGATGACCGGGTGACCGGCAAGCTGAACACCTTTGCCCCCAATGCCAGCGTGATCCACATGGATATCGATCCGGCTGAGATGAACAAACTGCGTCAGGCACACGTTGCGCTGCAGGGTGATTTGAATACGCTGTTACCCGCATTACAACAACCGCTGACCATCAACGAATGGTGCCAGCATACAGCTGATATGCGCGCAGAACATGCCTGGCGCTACGATCATCCGGGCGAGGCTATTTACGCGCCGCTGTTGTTAAAACAGTTGTCCGATCGCAAACCTACGGATAGCGTAGTGACGACGGATGTAGGTCAGCATCAGATGTGGTCAGCACAACATATGGCCTACACTCGCCCGGAGAACTTCATCACCTCCAGCGGCCTGGGGACGATGGGCTTTGGCTTACCAGCGGCCGTGGGCGCGCAGGTGGCCCGTCCGGACGATACGGTAATCTGTATCTCCGGTGACGGCTCTTTCATGATGAATGTACAGGAGCTGGGCACTGTAAAACGCAAGCAGTTGCCGCTGAAGATCGTCTTACTCGACAACCAGCGATTAGGCATGGTTCGACAATGGCAGCAGCTGTTTTTCCAGGAACGTTATAGCGAAACCACTCTTACCGATAACCCCGATTTCCTTATGTTGGCCAGCGCCTTTGGCATCCCAGGCCAACATATCACCCGTAAAGACCAGGTTGAAGCGGCACTCGACACCATGCTGAACAGTAAGGGGCCATACCTGCTTCATGTCTCAATCGACGAACTTGAGAATGTTTGGCCTCTGGTACCGCCTGGTGCCAGTAACTCAGAAATGCTGGAGAAATCATCATGATGCAACATCAGGTCGCCGTTGAGGCTCGTTTCAATCCGGAAACATTAGAACGTGTTTTACGCGTGGTACGTCATCGTGGTTTTCAGGTGTGCTCCATGAATATGGAAGCCGCCAGCGATGCGCAGAATATAAATATTGAATTGACCGTTGCCAGCCCACGGTCGGTCGACTTACTGTTTAGTCAGTTAAGTAAACTGGTAGATGTTGCACATGTTGCAATCTGCCAGAGCACAACCACATCACAACAAATTCGCGCCTGAGCGCAAAAGGAAGAAAAATGACGACGAAAAAAGCTGATTTCATTTGGTCCAATGGCGAGATGATTCGTTGGGAAGACGCGAAGGTCCACGTGATGTCTCACGCGCTGCACTACGGTACGTCAGTATTTGAAGGTATCCGTTGCTACGACTCTCACAAAGGGCCGGTGGTGTTCCGTCATCGCGAACACATGCAGCGTCTGCGTGATTCAGCCAAGATTTATCGTTTTCCTGTTTCTCAGAGCGTTGATGAGTTGATGGAAGCTTGCCGTGCGGTGATCCGCAAAAATAATCTGACCAGTGCGTACATCCGCCCGCTGGTGTTTGTTGGCGATGTCGGGATGGGTGTGAACCCGCCTGCGGGATACACCACTGACGTGATTATTGCTGCGTTCCCGTGGGGAGCTTACCTCGGTGCTGAAGCGCTGGAACAGGGGATCGACGCGATGGTTTCTTCCTGGAACCGCGTTGCGCCGAACACCATCCCTACCGCAGCTAAAGCGGGCGGTAACTATCTGTCTTCGCTGCTGGTAGGTAGCGAAGCGCGTCGTCATGGTTATCAGGAAGGTATTGCGCTGGATGTGAATGGCTACATCTCCGAAGGCGCGGGTGAAAACCTGTTTGAAGTTAAAGACGGCATTCTGTTTACCCCGCCGTTTACCTCATCCGCGCTGCCAGGCATCACCCGTGACGCGATCATCAAGCTGGCGAAAGACCTCGATATCGAAGTGCGTGAGCAGGTGCTGTCCCGCGAATCTCTGTACCTGGCCGACGAAGTGTTCATGTCCGGTACTGCGGCAGAAATCACCCCAGTACGCAGCGTTGACGGTATCCAGGTGGGCGAAGGCCGTTGTGGCCCGGTGACCAAACGTATCCAGCAAGCCTTCTTTGGCCTCTTCACTGGTGAAACGGAAGATAAATACGGCTGGTTAGATCAGGTTAATCAATAAACATAAATTTGGGACGGCACGCACCGCCCCATTTATTAGACAGACGGGAGTAAACAAAGCATGCCTAAGTACCGTTCCGCCACCACCACACATGGCCGCAATATGGCGGGAGCCCGCGCGTTGTGGCGCGCCACCGGGATGACCGATGATGACTTCGGTAAGCCGATTATTGCCGTTGTGAACTCCTTTACCCAGTTCGTGCCGGGCCACGTGCATCTGCGCGATCTCGGTAAACTGGTTGCCGAACAGATCGAAGCTTCCGGTGGCGTGGCGAAAGAGTTTAATACCATCGCCGTGGATGACGGTATCGCCATGGGCCACGGAGGCATGCTGTATTCCCTGCCGTCGCGCGAACTGATCGCCGACTCGGTGGAGTACATGGTGAACGCCCACTGCGCTGATGCGATGGTCTGTATCTCTAACTGCGACAAAATCACCCCGGGGATGTTAATGGCCTCGCTGCGCCTGAACATTCCGGTGATTTTTGTGTCCGGTGGCCCAATGGAAGCGGGTAAAACCAAGCTCTCCGATCAGATCATTAAACTCGATCTGGTGGATGCGATGATTCAGGGTGCGGACCCGAAAGTCTCTGATTCCCAAAGCGATCAGATTGAGCGTTCTGCCTGCCCGACCTGTGGCTCCTGTTCCGGTATGTTCACGGCCAACTCGATGAACTGCCTGACTGAAGCGCTGGGCCTGTCGCAGCCGGGTAACGGTTCGCTGTTGGCAACACACGCCGACCGTAAACAACTGTTCCTCAATGCGGGTTCACGTATTGTTGAGCTGACCAAACGCTATTATGAGCAAAATGATGATTCCGCGCTGCCGCGCAATATCGCCAATAAGGCGGCGTTTGAAAATGCTATGACCCTGGATATCGCCATGGGCGGTTCCACCAACACTGTTCTGCACTTGCTGGCTGCCGCACAGGAAGCGGAAATCGACTTCACCATGAGTGATATCGATAAATTGTCCCGCAAAGTGCCGCAGTTGTGTAAAGTCGCGCCGAGTACCCAGAAATACCATATGGAAGACGTCCACCGCGCGGGCGGTGTTCTGGGGATCTTAGGCGAGCTGGACAGAGCCGAACTGCTGAACCGCAACGTGAAAAACGTGCTGGGGCTGACCTTGCCACAAACCCTGGATCGCTATGATGTCATGCTGACTCAGGATGACGCGGTGAAAAAGATGTTCCGCGCCGGTCCAGCGGGCGTTCGTACAACGCAGGCGTTCTCGCAGGATTGCCGCTGGGATACGCTGGATGACGATCGCGCCGAAGGTTGTATTCGTTCTCTGGAACATGCTTACAGCAAAGACGGCGGTCTGGCCGTGCTGTACGGTAACTTCGCGGAAAACGGCTGTATTGTGAAAACCGCAGGCGTGGATGACAGCATCCTGAAATTCACCGGCCCAGCGAAAGTCTACGAAAGTCAGGACGATGCCGTTGAAGCCATTCTCGGCGGCAAAGTGGTGGCAGGTGACGTGGTAGTGATCCGCTACGAAGGGCCGAAAGGCGGGCCGGGCATGCAGGAGATGCTCTATCCAACCACCTTCCTGAAATCGATGGGTCTCGGCAAGGCCTGTGCATTGATCACCGACGGGCGTTTCTCCGGCGGTACGTCGGGTCTGTCCATCGGTCACGTTTCACCGGAAGCGGCGAGCGGCGGCAACATTGCGATTATCGAAGATGGTGACATGATTGCGATTGATATCCCGAATCGTGGTATCCAACTGCTGTTGAGTGATGCGGAGATTGCGGCCCGCCGTGAAGCGCAGCAAGCCCGCGGCGATAAAGCCTGGACGCCAAAAGATCGCCAGCGTCAGGTCTCCTTCGCGTTGCGCGCCTACGCCAGCCTGGCAACCAGTGCTGATAAAGGCGCGGTACGCGATAAATCGAAGCTGGGGGGCTAATGCCATGGCTGATTCACAACCCCTGTCAGCAGCTCCTGAGGGCGCTGAGTATCTTAGAGCGGTGCTGCGTGCACCGGTCTATGAAGCGGTGCAGGTCACGCCGCTGCAAAAAATGGAAAAACTCTCTTCGCGCCTCGACAACGTAATTCTGGTGAAGCGCGAAGACCGACAGCCCGTTCATAGCTTCAAGCTGCGCGGTGCCTACGCCATGATGGCGGGTCTGACCGAAGCGCAAAAAGCACATGGTGTGATCACCGCGTCGGCAGGAAACCATGCCCAGGGCGTAGCTTTCTCTTCTGCACGATTAGGCGTGAAGGCGCTGATTGTCATGCCAACGGCCACCGCAGATATCAAAGTCGATGCCGTTCGCAGCTTCGGTGGCGAAGTGCTGCTGCACGGTGCGAATTTTGATGAGGCCAAAGCCAAAGCGATTGAACTATCGCAGCAGCAGGGTTTTACCTGGGTGCCGCCGTTTGATCATCCGATGGTTATTGCCGGACAGGGCACGCTGGCACTGGAGTTGCTGCAGCAGGATGCCCATCTTGACCGTGTGTTCGTGCCAGTTGGCGGTGGCGGATTAGCGGCAGGCGTGGCGGTGCTGATCAAACAACTGATGCCGCAAATCAAAGTGATTGCCGTTGAAGCCGAAGATTCAGCCTGCCTGAAAGCGGCGCTGGATGCGGGTCATCCTGTGGATCTGCCGCGCGTGGGGCTGTTTGCGGAAGGCGTGGCGGTGAAACGCATCGGCGATGAAACTTTCCGCCTGTGCCAGGAATATCTTGACGATATTATTACCGTCGATAGCGATGCTATCTGTGCGGCGATGAAAGATCTGTTTGAGGACGTGCGTGCGGTGGCGGAGCCGTCTGGCGCACTGGCGCTGGCGGGCATGAAAAAATACATCGCCCAGCACAATATTCGCGGTGAACGACTGGCACATGTGCTGTCCGGTGCGAACGTTAACTTCCACGGTCTGCGCTACGTGTCTGAACGCTGCGAGCTGGGGGAACAACGCGAAGCGCTGCTGGCGGTGACCATCCCGGAAGAGAAGGGCAGTTTCCTGAAATTCTGCCAACTGCTGGGTGGACGTTCAGTGACCGAGTTTAATTACCGTTTTGCTGATGCGAAGGACGCCTGCATTTTTGTCGGCGTACGCCTGAGTCGTGGTCTGGAAGAGCGTAAAGAAATCCTCCAGTTGCTCAGCGACGGCGGTTACAGCGTTGTGGATCTGTCTGATGATGAAATGGCCAAGCTGCACGTGCGCTATATGGTCGGAGGACGTCCCTCTAAGCCGCTACAAGAACGTCTGTACAGCTTTGAATTCCCGGAGTCTCCAGGTGCGCTGTTGAAGTTTCTGCATACTTTAGGGACCCACTGGAATATTTCCCTGTTCCATTACCGCAGCCATGGCACTGACTACGGGCGCGTGCTGGCGGCGTTTGAACTGGGCGATCATGAACCGGATTTTGAAACGCGGATCAACGAACTGGGCTACGACTGCCACGATGAGAGTTGTAACCCTGCGTTCAGGTTCTTTCTGGCGGGTTAGTGGTTTGGCAATATCTTCCAGAACGCATCAATCAGCGGCTCATGCAGCCGCTTTTTTTGTGCGCAGACGCCCAGCTCAAACGGTGTTTTCTCGTCGCTGCGTTCTAAAATCATCACGCGGTTGCGCACTGGCTCCGGGCTATTTTCCAGTACCACTTCTGGCAGTAGCGCCACGCCGCAACCCAGTGCCACCATTGACACCATTGCCTCATGACCGCCGACCGTGGCATAAATCGACGGATTACTGATTTTATGGCGGCGGAACCACAGCTCAATGCGGCGCCGCACCGGTCCCTGGTCGGCCATAATAAACGGCACCGTTGACCAGTCGGGGACATCGACGGACACCTGATTGCGCACCGGGCAGGGCAGTGCCGGGGCGATCAACACCACCGCCAGATTTTCCAGCATCGAGAACGCGACTGCACCGGGCAGTGTTTCCGGTTTTCCGGCTATCGCCAGGTCTGCTTCTCCGGTGACCACTTTTTCCATGGCATCGGCGGCATCGCCGGTGGAAAGCTTAATTTCGACCGACGGGTGTTCGGCGCGAAAACGGTCAAGGATCGGTGGCAGGTGGCTGTAGGCGGCGGTTACCGAACAGAAAATATGCAGTTCGCCCGACAGCGACGGCCCTTGCTGATCGATGGTGTGACGGAGTTGCTGATACTGCAACAGCGTCTGCTGGGCAAAAATGCGCAGCTCTTCCCCGGCTTCGGTCAGCGTTACTGTGCGGTTATCGCGCACAAACAGCGCCTGCCCGAGATCCTCTTCGAGCCGCTGAATCTGCCGGGACAGCGTGGAAGGACTGACGTGCATCGCCCGCGCGCTGCGGCCAAAATGGCGACTTTCGGCCAGATGCAGGAAGGTTTTCAGATCGCGTAAATCCACCGACTCGCCTCTTTATTTTTACGTTGCAGAAATTGCAATGTGACGTTGTGAATATATCAATTTCCGCAATAAATTTCCTGTCATATAGTGGATTCAATCTCGCAAAAGCGAACCGAACAATAAGACACACAACATCACGGAGTACACCATCATGGCTAACTACTTTAATACACTGAACCTGCGCCAGCAGTTGGCGCAACTGGGTAAATGTCGCTTTATGGGCCGCGACGAATTCGCCGACGGCGCAAGCTACCTTCAGGGTAAAAAAGTGGTTATCGTTGGCTGTGGCGCTCAGGGTCTGAACCAGGGCCTGAACATGCGTGACTCCGGTCTGGATATCGCCTATGCCCTGCGTAAAGAAGCAATCGCCGAGAAGCGCGCTTCCTGGCGTAAAGCGACCGAAAACGGCTTCAAAGTCGGTACTTACGAAGAGCTGATCCCACAGGCGGATTTGGTGGTTAACCTGACGCCAGACAAACAGCACTCCGACGTTGTGCGTTCCGTACAACCGCTGATGAAAGACGGCGCGGCGCTGGGTTACTCTCACGGCTTCAACATCGTCGAAGTGGGCGAGCAGATCCGTAAAGATATCACCGTCGTTATGGTGGCGCCGAAGTGCCCGGGTACCGAAGTGCGTGAAGAGTACAAACGTGGTTTCGGCGTACCGACGCTGATTGCGGTTCACCCGGAAAACGACCCGAAAGGCGAAGGCATGGCGATTGCTAAAGCCTGGGCAGCGGCGACCGGTGGTCACCGTGCGGGCGTTCTGGAATCTTCCTTCGTTGCGGAAGTGAAATCTGACCTGATGGGCGAGCAGACTATCCTGTGCGGCATGCTGCAGGCCGGTTCTCTGCTGTGCTTTGACAAGCTGGTGGAAGACGGTACCGACCCGGCTTACGCTGAAAAACTGATTCAGTTTGGCTGGGAGACCATCACCGAAGCGCTGAAGCAGGGCGGCATTACTCTGATGATGGACCGTTTGTCTAACCCGGCTAAACTGCGTGCTTATGCGCTGTCCGAGCAGCTGAAAGAGATCATGGCACCGCTGTTCCAGAAACACATGGACGACATCATCTCCGGCGAATTCTCCTCCGGCATGATGGCTGACTGGGCTAACGACGATAAGAAACTGCTGACCTGGCGTGAAGAGACCGGTAAAACTGCGTTCGAAACCGCAGCACAGTTTGACGGTAAAATCAGCGAGCAGGAGTACTTCGATAAAGGTGTTCTGATGATCGCAATGGTCAAAGCGGGCGTCGAACTGGCGTTCGAAACCATGGTGGATTCCGGCATCATCGAAGAGTCTGCTTACTACGAATCACTGCACGAGCTGCCGCTGATTGCCAACACCATCGCCCGTAAACGTCTGTATGAAATGAACGTGGTAATTTCAGATACCGCAGAATACGGTAACTACCTGTTCTCTTACGCTTGCGTACCGCTGCTGAAAGCGTTTATGACTGAAATTCAGCCGGGCGATCTGGGCAAAGCGATTGCCGAAGGCGCGGTAGACAACGCACAACTGCGTGATGTAAACGAAGCAATTCGTGGTCATGCGATTGAGAAAGTGGGTCAGAAGCTGCGTGGATATATGACGGATATGAAACGTATTGCTGTAGCCGGATAAGATGTAGCCACTACCCGCAATAAAAAACCCGGAGATTCTGACTCCGGGTTTTTTATTAGTTACGATACAGCACCTTAATGATGTGATAACCGAACTGGGTGTGCAGTGGGCCCGTTGGCTCCAGCACTGGGCAGGAGAAGACCACTTTATCAAATGCCGGAACCATCTGGCCCTGACGGAATTCACCGAGGTGGCCGCCTTTTTTACCTGATGGGCACGTAGAGTGCTTCTTCGCCAGTTTCTCGAAGTCGGCGCCGTTTTTAATTTGTTCCAGAAGATCCAGAGCCAGTTTCTCTTCTTTAACAAGGATATGCAGTGCTGCTGCTGTTTTTGCCATGATCGTGCCTTGAGTGGTGTGGTTAAGGCTGGCTATACTACCATGCTCTAAATTTCCCCTCCCGACTTTCATTGAGTGATTTTTATGCGTTTAAACCCCGGACAACAACAAGCCGTCGAATTTGTCACCGGCCCATGCCTGGTGCTGGCGGGGGCTGGCTCCGGGAAAACTCGCGTGATCACCAATAAAATCGCGCATTTGATCCGCGTATGCGGCTATCAGGCTCGGCATATTGCGGCGGTGACCTTTACCAACAAGGCCGCGCGCGAGATGAAAGAACGTGTGGCGCAGACGTTGGGTCGTAAAGAGGCGCGCGGGCTGATGATCTCCACCTTCCATACCCTGGGACTGGATATTATTAAGCGCGAATATGCTGCTTTGGGCATGAAGTCGAACTTTTCATTGTTCGATGACACCGACCAGGTGGCGTTGCTGAAGGAGTTGACTGAAGGGCTCATCGAAGATGATAAGCTGATTCTCCAACAGTTGATCTCGACGATCTCCAACTGGAAAAACGATCTGATGACACCGGCGCAAGCGGCTGCCAGTGCTAAAGGTGAGCGCGATCGTATTTTTGCCCACTGCTACGGTCTGTACGATGCGCACATGAAGGCTTGCAACGTGCTGGACTTCGATGACCTGATCCTGCTGCCGACGCTACTGTTGCAGCGTAATGAAGAAGTGCGCGAGCGCTGGCAAAATAAAATCCGCTATCTGCTGGTGGATGAATACCAGGACACCAACACCAGCCAGTACGAACTGGTGAAGCTGCTGGTGGGTAGCCGAGCGCGTTTTACCGTGGTGGGCGATGACGATCAGTCGATCTATTCCTGGCGCGGTGCGCGTCCGCAAAATCTGGTGCTGCTAAGCAAAGATTTCCCGGCATTACAGGTCGTTAAGCTGGAGCAGAACTACCGTTCTTCCGGACGCATCCTGAAAGCGGCAAACATTCTCATCGCTAATAACCCGCATGTCTTTGAAAAACGACTCTTTTCCGAGCTTGGGTACGGTGCTGAACTTAAAGTATTAAGTGCTAATAACGAAGAGCATGAAGCGGAATGCGTGACCGGCGAACTGATTGCCCATCATTTCGTTAACAAGACGCAGTATAAAGATTACGCGATTTTGTACCGTGGCAACCATCAGTCGCGGGTGTTCGAAAAGTTCCTGATGCAGAACCGCATCCCATACAAAATTTCCGGCGGCACATCGTTTTTCTCCCGTCCGGAGATTAAAGATCTGCTGGCTTATCTGCGGGTGCTGAGTAACCCTGATGATGACAGCGCATTTCTGCGCATCGTGAATACGCCAAAACGTGAAATTGGCCCGGCTACGCTGCAAAAGTTGGGCGAATGGGCGATGACACGTAATAAAAGCCTGTTTACCGCCAGCTTTGATATGGGGCTTAGCCAGACGCTAACCGGGCGTGGCTATGAGTCGCTGACCCGCTTTACACACTGGCTGGGCGAAATTCAGCGTTTGGCCGAGCGCGAACCGATTGCTGCCGTACGCGACCTGATCCACGGTATTGATTACGAATCGTGGCTTTATGAAACCTCACCCAGCCCGAAAGCCGCCGAAATGCGCATGAAAAACGTCAATACGCTGTTTAGCTGGATGACGGAAATGCTTGAAGGTAGTGATATTGATGAGCCGATGACGCTGACCCAGGTGGTCACCCGCTTTACCTTGCGCGACATGATGGAGCGTGGGGAGAGTGAAGAAGACCTGGACCAGGTGCAGTTGATGACGCTGCATGCCTCAAAAGGACTGGAATTCCCGTACGTGTTTATGGTGGGAATGGAAGAGGGTTTTTTGCCCCACCAGAGCAGTATTGATGAAAATAATATCGATGAGGAGCGTCGTCTGGCCTATGTCGGCATCACTCGTGCACAGAAAGAACTGATCTTTACGCTGTGTAAAGAGCGTCGTCAGTACGGTGAGTTGATTCGCCCGGAGCCAAGTCGTTTTCTGCTGGAGTTACCGCAGGACGATATTATCTGGGAGCAGGAGCGAAAAGTGGTGAGCGCGGAGGAACGGATGCAAAAAGGGCAAAATCACCTGGCGAATCTGAAAGCGATGATGGCAGCAAAGCGAGAGAAATCATAGGCTGGATAGGCAGTTACGCCACTATCCAACATCACAATCATTACCGAACTTCTAAAGGCCAGTGGACATAGCTTTGCCACTGGCTTTCCTGATCGATCAGCTCTTTACCCAGCGGATGATGCGCCAACCAGCCTTCAGGCAGCGTTATCGTAAGATGTTCATTCTTCGCATCCAGATGAATTTCTGGCACTAAATCGTCCCGGCGACGGCTGGCAAAAATGATCGCCAGACGTAGCAAACGACAAAGATGTTCCGCGATGCGCGGCGGCACGGCATTTTGCTGGTGTAACGAAGAGAGATCGACCGGGTTGGTCTGGTTGAGTAACAGCGTAGCTAACAGTTTTTTCTGTGCGGGGGTATATCCTGGGAGATCGAGATTGCGCACCAGCCAGGCGGCATGCAGCGGTGCCTGCTTGTACTCCACACTCAAGCCTATTTCGTGCAACTGACAGGCACTTTGTAGCAGTTCGCGACTTATCGCGTCAAGATGCCACTTCTTTTCTACCTGCTCGAAAAATTTACCCGCTAAATTGGCAACGCGATGGGCTTGCTCGGTATCGACCATAAATCGACGCTGAATATTACGCAACGTGCGGCTGCGAATATCTTGATCTACCGGCAAGTGCAGCATGCCATAGACCAAGCCTTCACGTAATGCGCCGCCAGCGAGGGTCATGCATTGGATATTTAACTCAGTGAAAATCGCGATCAGGATTGCCAGTCCACTGGGGAACACTAGCGCACGTTCCAGCGTTAATCCTTCAATTTCCAGCTCTTCAAGACGTCCGCAATGAATGGCGCGCTGCTTTAACTGCTGAAGTTTTGCCAGCGTAATGCGCTCGTCCATGCCCTGCGCCATCATGATTTCCTGTAGCGCCTGTACGGTACCAGAAGCGCCAACGCAGACTTTCCAGCCATGAAAACGCAGCTTATCTGCGATAGGGCGCAGGACTTCACGTGCCGCCTTCTCTGCCTCGTCAAAGTTTTCCTGTGCCAGATTACGATCGGTGAAATACCGTTCAAGCCACGTTACGCAGCCCATTGACAGGCTAAACAAGGAGGTCGTTTGTGCGCCGGAGCCGGTGACCAGTTCGGTACTGGCTCCGCCGATATCGACGACCAGGCGCTGATCGGCACCGCCAGTGGTGTGGGCTACCCCCTGATAAATCAGCCGGGCTTCTTCTTCACCACTAATAACCTGAACGGCACAGCCAAGGATCTCTTGCGCTTTAGCAATAAAAACATCGGCATTGGTGGCGATGCGCAGTGTTGCTGTGGCGACCACACGAATTTGTGGCTGAGGAATATCCTGCAGACGTTCAGCGAACAGGCGTAGACATTGCCAACCGCGCTCCATGGCTTCAGCAGAGAGCGCATTATCACTATTCAGGCCAGCGGCCAGACGTACTTTGCGTTTAATCCGCGTGAGCGTCTGGATGCTTCCCGCCACCTCGCGTACAACCAGCATATGAAAACTATTCGAGCCTAAATCAATTGCGGCGTACAGCGAGGAAGTGCTTAGCATATTTCTTAACCTGAACGACGACGATTACGCGGAGCACCACCGGTACGGCGCGGACCATTGCCTGTGCGCGGTCGCGTCAGGCGCAGCGGCTTCGGCAGATCGGTCATCAGTGCATCCGGGTTATATTTGCTCACCGGAATCGAGTGGCCGATATAGGTCTCGATGGCAGGTAAATTCAACGCATACTCTTCACAGGCAAGGCTGATGGAGTGTCCGCTTGCGCCTGCTCGACCGGTACGACCAATACGGTGAACGTAGTCTTCACAGTCATCCGGCAGGTCATAGTTAAACACATGTGTAACGGCTGGAATATGCAGGCCACGTGCGGCCACGTCTGTCGCTACCAGAATGTCGAGATCGCCACGGGTGAACTCTTCCAGAATGCGCAGACGTTTTTTCTGTGCCACGTCACCGGTGAGCAGCCCTACGCGATGACCGTCAGCAGCAAGGCTGCCCCAGATATCTTCGCAACGGTGTTTGGTGTTTGCAAAAACAATGGCGCGATCTGGCCACTCTTCTTCAATCAGCGTTTGCAGCAAACGCATTTTCTCTTCGTTTGAAGGATAGAAGAGTTCTTCTTTTATACGGTGACCCGTCTTCTGTTCCGGTTCGACTTCAACATACTCGGCGTTGTTCATTTGTTCGAACGCCAGTTCGCGAACGCGGTAAGAAAGGGTTGCGGAAAACAGCATATTCAGACGCTGGTTGGTTGGCGGCATACGACGGAACAGCCAGCGAATATCTTTAATAAAGCCCAGATCGTACATGCGATCGGCTTCATCCAGTACCACCACCTGAATCGCGCCCAGGTTGATGTGGTTCTGTTTTGCGTAGTCAATGAGACGGCCCGTGGTGCCGATAAGAATATCGACGCCGCTTTCCAGCACCTTCAGCTGTTTGTCATAACCGTCGCCGCCATAGGCCAGGCCTAATTTCAGGCCGGTAGTCTGCGCCAGTGGTTCCGCATCGGCGTGGATCTGCACGGCTAACTCACGCGTTGGTGCCATAATTAAGGCACGCGGCTGGTTCACCTTGCGATCGGCAATCGCGGGATGAGAGAGGAGATAATGAAACGTCGACGTCAGAAACGCCATCGTTTTCCCGGTACCGGTTTGCGCCTGCCCTGCAACATCACGACCTGCCAGCGTTAGCGGGAGGGCCAGTGCCTGAATGGGCGTGCAATTATGAAACCCTTTATTTTCAAGGGCTTCTATCACCTGAGGGTGCAGGGCGAAGTCGGAAAACTTCTGTTCTGTTAAATGTGTTTTGCTCATAGTGTGGTAGAATATCAGCTTACTATTGCTTTACGAAAGCGTATCCGGTGAAATAAAGTCAACCTTTGTTGGCGAAGTCAACATCAACACCTAGTTGGTTTATGCTACACCAACACACCAGGCTTATTCCTGTGGAGTTATTATGAGCGATAAAATTATTCACCTGACAGACGACAGTTTTGACACGGATGTACTCAAAGCGGACGGAGCTATCCTCGTTGATTTCTGGGCAGAGTGGTGCGGTCCGTGCAAAATGATCGCTCCAATTCTGGATGAAATCGCTGACGAGTATCAGGGCAAATTGACGGTTGCGAAACTGAACATTGACCAAAACCCAGGCACCGCGCCGAAGTATGGTATCCGTGGCATCCCGACCCTGTTGCTGTTTAAAAACGGTGAAGTTGCGGCGACAAAAGTCGGTGCACTGTCCAAAGGTCAGTTGAAAGAGTTCCTCGACGCTAACCTGGCGTAAGACGGAATTATCAAGTTCGGGCGACCCGATTCCAAAATTCTTCGGATGACTGGACGCCCGACTTGAGTCGTGCTAAGTTAGTGTTGACTTCGTATTAAACATACCTTATTAAGTTTGAATCTTGTTTATCCAATACTTCCCGTTGTTTCTCGCGTGAGAAGTGGACAGATTCCTGGCTTGTCACTCAATCCGTCTTGTCGTTTCAGTTCTGTGTACTTTCCTGTGACCAGACAGCGAACAGACATGAGTCGATGGCCGTAAACAGGCATGGATGACCCTGCCATACCATTCACAACATTAAGTTCGAGATTTACCCCAAGTTTAAGAACTCACACCATTATGAATCTTACCGAATTAAAGAATACGCCGGTTTCTGAGCTGATCACTCTCGGCGAAAATATGGGCCTGGAAAACCTGGCTCGTATGCGCAAGCAGGACATTATTTTTGCCATCCTGAAGCAGCACGCAAAGAGTGGCGAAGATATCTTTGGTGACGGTGTGCTGGAGATATTGCAGGATGGATTTGGTTTCCTCCGTTCTGGAGACAGTTCCTACCTCGCAGGCCCCGACGACATCTACGTATCTCCCAGCCAAATCCGCCGTTTCAACCTCCGCACTGGTGACACCATTTCCGGTAAGATTCGTCCTCCTAAAGAGGGTGAGCGTTACTTTGCATTGTTGAAAGTTAACGAAGTTAACTACGACAAGCCGGAAAATGCGCGTAATAAGATTCTGTTCGAGAACTTAACCCCGCTGCACGCAAACTCACGTCTGCGTATGGAACGTGGTAACGGTTCAACGGAAGACTTAACGGCGCGTGTCCTGGATCTGGCTTCTCCGATCGGTCGCGGTCAGCGTGGTCTGATTGTGGCACCGCCGAAAGCCGGTAAAACCATGCTGCTGCAGAACATTGCACAGAGTATTGCGTACAACCATCCGGATTGCGTACTGATGGTACTGCTGATCGACGAACGTCCGGAAGAAGTGACCGAGATGCAGCGTCTGGTTAAAGGTGAAGTGATTGCTTCCACCTTTGACGAACCAGCATCCCGCCACGTTCAGGTTGCGGAAATGGTTATCGAGAAAGCGAAACGTCTGGTTGAGCACAAGAAAGACGTTATCATCCTGCTCGATTCCATCACTCGTCTGGCGCGTGCCTACAACACCGTGGTACCGGCTTCCGGTAAAGTACTGACCGGTGGTGTGGACGCTAACGCCCTGCATCGTCCGAAACGTTTCTTCGGTGCGGCACGTAACGTGGAAGAGGGCGGAAGCCTGACGATTATCGCGACGGCTCTGGTCGATACCGGCTCTAAAATGGATGAAGTTATCTATGAAGAGTTTAAAGGTACCGGCAACATGGAACTGCACCTCTCGCGTAAGATTGCTGAAAAACGCGTCTTCCCGGCTATCGACTACAACCGTTCCGGTACCCGTAAAGAAGAGTTGCTCACCACTCAGGAAGAGCTGCAGAAAATGTGGATCCTGCGCAAAATCATCCATCCGATGGGTGAGATTGATGCGATGGAATTCCTCATTAATAAGCTGGCGATGACCAAGACCAACGACGACTTCTTCGACATGATGAAACGTTCTTAAGTCGGGCATCCTCTGAAAACGCCACGTTTACGTGGCGTTTTGCTTTTATGTCTGTAACCTAAGTGACACATTAACAACAGTGATATCACTCGTCTTTATTTTGCGTTCGATACATCATTGGTATCGTGTGGCTAATAATTATACAAAACAGGCGTTTCGGAACGGAGTTTCCCTTCTGAATAAAGGTCTTCGTGGTTATACTTCTGCTAATAATTTTCTCTGAGAGCACGCATTGTGAATTTACTGACAGCAAGTACTGATCTCATCAGTATTTTTCTATTCACGACACTGTTCCTTTTTTTTGCGCGTAAGGTCGCAAAAAAGATCGGTTTAGTGGATAAACCTAACTACCGTAAACGCCATCAGGGGCTGATACCGTTGGTTGGGGGAATTTCGGTTTACGCAGGTATTTGCTTCACGTTCTTAATCGCCGATTATTACATCCCACATGCTTCTCTCTACCTTGCCTGTGCCGGTGTGCTGGTCTTTATCGGCGCGCTGGACGATCGTTTTGATATCAGCGTAAAAATTCGCGCTACCATTCAGGCTTTTATCGGCATCATTATGATGTCGGTTGGTAAGCTCTACCTGCTAAGTCTTGGGTATATTTTTGGCCCCTGGGAGATGGTGCTCGGCCCGTTTGGTTATTTCCTTACCCTTTTCGCCGTCTGGGCAGCAATTAACGCGTTCAATATGGTTGATGGGATCGACGGTTTGTTAGGTGGGCTGTCCAGCGTTTCCTTTGTTGCGATGGGGCTTATCCTCTGGTTTGACGGACAAACCAGCCTGGCAATTTGGTGTTTTGCCATGATCGCTGCCATTCTGCCTTATATCCTGCTGAACCTGGGGATCCTTGGACGCCGTTATAAAGTCTTTATGGGTGATGCAGGTAGTACACTGATTGGTTTTACGGTGATTTGGATCCTGCTGGAGACTACCCAAGGACCAACGCATCCAATTAGTCCGGTCACTGCCCTGTGGATTATTGCCATTCCGTTAATGGATATGGTGGCAATCATGTACCGTCGCTTACGTAAGGGCATGAGTCCTTTCTCCCCGGATCGCCAGCACATTCACCATTTAATTATGCGCGCTGGGTTTACCTCCCGGCAGGCTTTTGTCCTGATTACGCTGGCTGCAGCAATTCTGGCTTCCATCGGCGTACTGGCTGAATATTCTCATATCGTCCCGGAATGGGTGATGCTGATCCTCTTTTTACTGGCATTCTGCTTGTACGACATCTGTATTAAACGAGCCTGGAAGGTGGCGAGATTTATCAAGCGTCTGAAACGCAAGCTGCGTAGAAATCGTGAAAGCAATCCAAACTTAACCAAGTAAATTGAGGATACGATGACACAGCCATTACCGGGAGAACATGCCGTGAACACTGAAAATGAACTGGACATCCGTGGGCTGTTTCGGACCTTATGGGCAGGGAAGGCGTGGATTGTCGGTATGGCCTTCGTCTTTGCGCTTGTTGCTCTCGCCTATACGTTTTTTGCACGTCAGGAGTGGAGCGCGACAGCCATTTCTGACCGTCCAACGGTGAATATGTTGGGTGGCTATTACTCTCAACAGCAGTTTTTACGTAATCTGGATATTAAGGCCAGCCTGGCGTCAGCGGATCAACCGTCGGTGATGGACGAAGCGTATAAAGAGTTCGTCATGCAGGTTGCCTCATGGGATACGCGTCGTGAGTTTTGGCAGCAGACAGATTACTTTAAGCAACGGATGGTCGGAAACAGTAAAGCCGATGCGGCATTGCTGGATGAGTTAATCACTAACATTCAGTTTATGCCTGGTGATGCACTGCGCAGTACCAATGACAGCGTGAAGCTGATTGCGGAAACGGCGCCTGATGCCAACAACCTGCTGCGCCAGTATGTGGCGTTTGCCAGCCAGCGAGCGGCAGGTCATCTGAATGATGAGTTAAAAGGCGCGTGGGCTGCGCGTACTGTACAGATGAAGGCGCAGGTTAAACGCCAGGAAGAGGTGGCGAAATCTCTCTTCTCTCGCCGCGTTCATAACATTGAACAGGCGCTCAAAATTGCAGAAATGCATAATATTTCTCGCACTTCAACGGATGTGCCAGCAGATGAATTACCGGAATCTGAGCTGTTTTTACTCGGACGTCCTATGCTGCAAGCGCGAC
Source organism: Citrobacter tructae (assembly GCF_004684345.1). Lineage (NCBI taxonomy): Bacteria > Pseudomonadati > Pseudomonadota > Gammaproteobacteria > Enterobacterales > Enterobacteriaceae > Citrobacter > Citrobacter tructae. The sequence goes on along the minus strand of NZ_CP038469.1, from coordinate 3,352,761 downwards.
TCGAAAACCTGCAGGCTGTTGGTCCGGAATTCGATCTGGATTATTTCCAAAACAGAGCCATGCTGAATACTCTGAACGTAGGTCCTACTTTGGACCCACGTTTTCAGACCTATCGTTATTTGCGGACGCCGGAAGAACCGGTAAAACGTGATAGCCCACGCCGTGCCTTCCTGATGATTATGTGGGGCATTGTCGGGGCCTTGATCGGCGCAGGTGTCGCGTTAACCCGTCGCCGCCCGATTTAGCAACACCGTTGCAGTGAGGGGCTGGGCCCTCGCTGCCAATCCGAAGAGAATCGATGTGAAAGTACTGACTGTATTTGGCACGCGACCGGAGGCCATCAAGATGGCACCTCTGGTTCATGCGCTGGCAAAAGATCCTCATTTTGAGGCGAAAGTTTGCGTCACTGCGCAGCATCGGGAGATGCTTGATCAGGTGTTGAACCTCTTTTCTATTGTACCTGACTACGATCTCAATATTATGCAGCCAGGTCAGGGGCTCACCGAAATTACCTGTCGAATCCTTGAAGGATTAAAGCCTATTCTGGCTGAGTTTAAACCTGATGTTGTACTGGTACACGGTGATACCACAACGACTATTGCGACCAGTCTGGCCGCGTTTTATCAGCGTATTCCTGTCGGGCATGTTGAAGCTGGGTTGCGAACGGGCGATCTCTATTCACCCTGGCCGGAAGAGGCGAACCGCACGCTGACCGGGCATCTGGCTATGTATCATTTTGCCCCAACAGAAAACTCACGCCAGAACCTGTTACGAGAAAATATTGCCGATGACCGCGTTTTTGTCACCGGCAATACGGTCATTGATGCGTTGATCTGGGTTCGAGATCGCGTACTGGCGAGCGATGAGCTGCGGGCTGAACTGGCTGAGCATTATCCTTTCCTGAGCTCGGATAAAAAGATGATCCTGGTGACAGGTCATCGCCGGGAAAGCTTTGGGCGCGGTTTTGAGCAAATCTGCCATGCGCTGGCAGAAATTGCAGCGGCTAATCAGGATGTGCAAATTGTCTACCCGGTGCACCTGAACCCTAACGTCAGCGAACCGGTTAATCGCATTTTGGGTCACGTTAACAATGTGATTCTGATCGAGCCGCAGGAATACCTGCCGTTTGTCTGGCTGATGAATCATGCCTGGCTGATCCTGACCGATTCTGGTGGTATTCAGGAAGAAGCCCCTTCTCTGGGTAAACCAGTGCTGGTGATGCGAGAAACGACGGAGCGTCCGGAGGCCATTACCGCAGGAACAGTGCGGCTGGTGGGAACAGATCCGCAGCGAATTGTGGAAGAAGTCACGCGTTTACTGCATGACGAAGATGAATATCAGACCATGAGCCGGGCCCATAATCCGTATGGCGATGGGCAAGCGTGTGGTCGCATTTTACACGCTTTAAAAAACAATCGGATATCGCTATGAGTTTTACGACCATTTCTGTCATTGGGCTGGGTTATATCGGGCTGCCAACCGCAGCTGCTTTTGCTTCCCGTCAAAAACACGTGATTGGCGTAGATGTTAATCAGCATGCGGTGGACACCATTAACCGTGGTGAGATCCATATTGTTGAACCTGACCTCGGTGCCGTGGTGAAAACAGCTGTCGAAGAGGGATATCTTCGTGCGACCACCAAACCCGTAGACGCGGACGCATATTTAATTGCTGTGCCTACCCCGTTCAAAGGGGAGCATGAGCCCGATATGGTGTACGTCGAAGCGGCGGCGAAGTCCCTGGCGCCGGTGCTGAAAAAAGGCGCATTGGTGATCCTCGAATCAACGTCACCTGTCGGGGCAACCGAACAGATGGCTGCATGGCTTGCAGAAATGCGACCCGACCTGACGTTCCCGCAGCAGGCTGGAGAAGAGTCGGACGTTAATATTGCCTATTGCCCAGAGCGCGTTCTGCCGGGCCAGGTGATGGTCGAGCTGATTAAAAACGATCGCGTGATTGGCGGGATGACGCCCGTTTGTTCCGCGCGTGCCAGCGAGTTGTACAACATCTTCCTTGAAGGGGAATGCGTGGTGACCAATGCCCGCACTGCGGAAATGTGCAAACTCACTGAAAATAGCTTTCGTGACGTTAACATCGCCTTTGCCAATGAGCTGTCGCTGATTTGCGCCGAACAGGAGATAAACGTCTGGGAACTGATTCGTCTGGCGAACCGACATCCACGCGTCAATATCCTGCAGCCAGGACCGGGCGTCGGCGGCCACTGTATTGCCGTCGATCCGTGGTTTATTGTGGCGCAGAACCCGCAGCAGGCGAAATTAATCCGCACCGCACGTGAAGTGAATGATGGCAAACCTCTGTGGGTTGTTGAGCAGGTAAAAGCCGCCGTGGCGGATTATCTGGCTGAGACGAACAAACGCGCCAGCGAAGTAAAAATAGCCTGTTTTGGCCTGGCATTTAAACCGAATATCGACGATTTACGTGAAAGCCCGGCGATGGGCATCGCGCTAAGCATCGCCCAGTGGCACCGCGGTGAAACGCTGGTGGTGGAACCAAACATCCATCAACTGCCAAAAAAACTGGATGGTCTTTGCTCGCTGGTGAAACTCGGCGATGCGCTGGCAAGCGCCGATGTACTGGTAATGCTGGTCGACCATAATGAATTTAAAGCGATTAAAGGCGATGCAGTTCATCAGCAGTATGTGATTGATACCAAAGGAGTCTGGCGGTGACAATCCGCGCCAGTATTGAGCCGCTGAATTGGGAAAATACGTTCTTTGGCGTGAAGAGCGCCATTGTTCGTTTTGACCCGCATGCGCCGGTACTGACTGTGGAGGCGTTGCTACCCTGGGAACGGGTACAGGCGAAAATTCCTGCGGCAAACACTCAGGAATTAGACGCATTGCAGCAATTGGGTTTCTCTCTGGTCGAAGGGGAGGTGGATTTGGCGCTACCGGTCACGGGCGCTAATGACAATCCCGATGTGCAGGTCGCACAAACTACAGATATCCCGGCGCTACGCCAGTTGGCGGGTCAGGCGTTCGCGCAAAGCCGTTTTCGTACGCCGTGGTACGCGCCAGATGCCAGCGCACGTTTCTACGCGCAGTGGATTGAAAATGCCGTATTGGGCACGTTTGACCATCAGTGTCTCGTTTTTCGCACACAGGCAGGCGAAATTCGCGGCTATGTCTCACTGCGTGAACTGAATGATACCGACGCGCGCATTGGCCTGCTGGCCGGTCGCGGTGCGGGCGCAGAACTGATGCAGGCTGCGATTTGCTGGGCGCAGGTCCGCGGTAAAACAACATTGCGCGTGGCGACCCAGATGGGCAACACCGCCGCGCTTAAACGTTATATACAGAGCGGTGCCAATGTAGAAAGCACTGCGTACTGGTTATACAGGTGACAAAATGATTCCATTTAACGCACCGCCGGTGGTGGGCACTGAGCTTGATTATATGCAGTCTGCGATGAGCAGCGGCAAACTATGCGGTGACGGTGGATTTACCCGTCGTTGCCAGCAATGGCTGGAGCAGCATTTTGGCAGCGCGAAAGTGCTGCTGACGCCGTCCTGTACTGCCTCGCTTGAGATGGCGGCACTGTTACTGGATATCCAGTCTGGCGATGAAGTGATTATGCCGAGCTACACGTTTGTCTCTACCGCCAACGCCTTCGTGCTGCGCGGGGCAAAAATCGTCTTTGTGGATATCCGCCCGGATACGATGAACATTGATGAAACGCTGATTGAAGCGGCAATAACCGACAAAACCCGTGCTATCGTGCCGGTGCATTACGCGGGCGTTGCCTGCGAAATGGATACCATTATGGCGCTGGCGGCAAAGTACAACCTGTTTGTGGTGGAAGATGCCGCTCAGGGCGTCATGTCGACCTACAAAGGTCGGGCGCTGGGAACAATTGGTCACATCGGCTGCTTTAGCTTCCACGAAACGAAAAACTACACCGCGGGTGGTGAAGGTGGTGCGACGCTGATTAACGATAAAAAGTTAATTGAACGTGCAGAGATCATCCGTGAAAAAGGGACGAACCGTAGCCAGTTCTTTCGTGGTCAGGTAGATAAGTATACCTGGCGAGATATTGGTTCCAGCTATTTGATGTCCGATCTGCAAGCCGCCTATCTATGGGCACAACTGGAAGCGGCGGATCGTATTAATCAGCAGCGTCTGGCGCTGTGGCAGAATTATTACGATGCGCTGGAACCGTTGGCGCGCGCCGGGCGTATTGATCTGCCCTCCATACCGGATGGTTGCGTGCAGAACGCCCATATGTTTTACATCAAGCTGCGCGATATCGACGATCGCAGCGCGTTGATTAATTTCCTGAAAGAAGCCGAAATCATGGCGGTGTTCCACTATATCCCGCTGCATGATTGCCCCGCAGGCGATAAATTTGGCGAGTTTGTGGGTGTTGATCGTTACACTACCAAAGAGAGCGAGCGTCTGCTGCGTTTGCCGCTGTTTTACAATCTGTCGCCGGTTAACCAGCGCACAGTGATTACGACCTTACTGAACTACTTCGCCTGAGATGTCGCTTGCTAAAGCGTCCCTGTGGACTGCAGCCAGTACGCTGGTAAAAATTGGTGTGGGCTTGCTGGTCGTGAAGCTGCTGGCCGTTTCATTTGGCCCGGCGGGTGTGGGTCAGGCGGGTAATTTCCGCCAGATGGTCACCGTGCTGGGCGTGCTGGCGGGCGCCGGAATTTTCAACGGCGTCACGAAGTACGTTGCGCAGCACCATGACGATCCAGCGCGGTTACGCAACGTGGTCGGCACCTCTTCTGCGATGGTGCTGGGGTTCTCCACGCTTATGGCCGCCATTTTTTTGCTGGCGGCAGCGCCGATCAGCCAGGGATTGTTTGGACATACCCATTATCAGGGGCTGGTGCGATTGGTTGCGCTGGTACAGATGGGCATTGCCTGGGCTAACCTGCTGCTGGCGCTGATGAAAGGCTTCCGCGATGCAGCAGGTAATGCGCTGTCGCTGATTGTCGGTAGCCTGGTGGGCGTGGTGGCCTATTATGGCTGCTATCGTCTCGGAGGCTACGAAGGCGCGTTGCTGGGGCTGGCTCTGGTGCCTGCGCTGGTGGTGATCCCCGCGGCAGCGATGTTGATTAAACGTGGGACTATCCCACTACATTACCTGAAACCCTGCTGGGATAACGGTCTGGCCGGTCAGTTAAGCAAGTTTACGCTGATGGCGTTGATCACCTCCGTGACGCTGCCGGTGGCGTACGTGATGATGCGAAACTTGCTGGCTGCGCATTACAGCTGGGATGATGTTGGGATCTGGCAAGGGGTGAGTAGCATTTCCGATGCGTATCTGCAATTTATCACCGCCTCATTCAGCGTTTACTTGCTGCCGACGCTGTCGCGTTTGACTGAAAAGCATGACATTTCGCGCGAGGTGGTGAAGTCGCTGAAGTTTGTGCTGCCGGCGGTTGCCGCTGCGAGTTTTACCGTCTGGCTGCTGCGTGACTTTGCTATCTGGCTACTGTTTTCCGCGAAATTTATCGCGATGCGAGATTTGTTTGCCTGGCAGCTGGTGGGCGATGTCCTGAAAGTGGGGGCCTACGTTTTTGGTTATCTGGTGATCGCGAAAGCGTCGCTGCGGTTTTATATTTTGGCTGAAATTAGCCAGTTCACTTTATTGACGGCATTTGCCCACTGGCTGATCCCCGCACACGGTGCTCTGGGAGCAGCCCAGGCGTATATGGCAACGTATGTGGTCTATTTCTCTCTCTGTTGCGGCGTATTTTTACTCTGGCGTAGGCGGGCATGACAGTATTGATTCACGTTCTGGGATCGGATATCCCTCACCATAACCAAACTGTACTGCGGTTTTTCAACGATTCGTTAGCCGCGACGAGCAAACACGCGCGCGTGTTTATGGTTGCCGGCCAGGATGCGGGACTCAGCGAGAGCTGCCCGGCGTTAGCGCTGAGTTTCTACGGTGGAAAAAAGGCGCTTGCAGAGGCGGTTATCAAGAAAGCGAAAGCGGATCGTCAACAGCGTTTCTTCTTCCACGGTCAGTTCAATACCAGCCTGTGGCTGGCGCTGCTGAGTGGGGGAATTAAACCTGAGCAGTTTTACTGGCACATCTGGGGCGCCGATCTGTATGAAGTCTCCAGTGGGCTGAAATTCCGCCTGTTTTATCCGATCCGTCGCATGGCGCAAAACCGCGTAGGCTGCGTATTTGCCACTCGTGGGGATTTACGCTATTTCTCCGAACAACATCCGCACGTCCGTGGCGAGCTGCTCTATTTCCCAACGCGCATGGATCCGTCGCTCAATACGATGAGCAACGGGTGCGAACGCAGCGGGAAAATAACGGTTTTGGTGGGGAACTCCGGCGATCGCAGTAATGATCATATTGCCGCGCTGCGCGCCGTGCATCAGCAGTTTGGCGATACGGTGAACGTGATTGTGCCCATGGGCTATCCTGCCAATAATGCGGCGTATATTGATGAAGTTCGTCAGGCTGGTCTGGCATTGTTTAGCGCGGAAAATCTGCAAATACTCAACGAAAAGCTGGAATTTGATGCTTATCTGGCGTTACTACGCCAGTGCGATTTGGGCTACTTTATTTTTGCCCGTCAGCAAGGGATTGGAACCTTGTGTCTGTTGATCCAGGCCGGTATCCCGTGTGTGCTTAACCGCGAAAACCCCTTCTGGCAGGATATGGCAGAACAAAATCTGCCGGTATTGTTTACGACAGATGAACTCAATGAAGGTATTGTGCGAGAAGCGCAACGCCAGCTGGCCTTGGTCGATAAAAGCGCCATTACCTTCTTTAGCCCGAATTACCTGCAACCGTGGCATAACGCGCTGAAAATTGCTTCTGGAGAGACGGTATGAGTCTGATGCAATTCAGCGGTCTGTTGGTGGTGTGGCTGCTCTCCACGCTGTTTATTGCCACGTTGACCTGGTTTGAGTTCCGACGCGTACGTTTTAACTTCAATGTGTTCTTCTCATTGCTGTTTTTATTAACGTTTTTCTTCGGTTTCCCGCTGACCAGCGTGTTGGTGTTCCGCTTCGACGTCGCGGTGGCTCCGCCGGAAATTCTGTTGCAGGCGTTGCTTTCTGCCGCCTGTTTCTATGCCGTCTACTATGTAACCTATAAAACCCGCTTACGCCGGCGAGTGGCGGAAAAACCGCGTAAACCGCTGTTTACTATCAATCGCGTTGAGGCTCATCTGACGTGGATAATATTGATGGCCATCGCGCTGGTTAGCGTGGGCATATTCTTTATGCACAACGGTTTTCTGCTGTTCAGACTGCAGTCTTACAGTCAGATCTTCTCCAGTGAAGTCTCTGGTGTGGCACTGAAGCGCTTCTTCTACTTCTTCATTCCGGCAATGCTGGTGGTTTACTTCTTGCGTCAGGACAGCAAAGCGTGGCTATTTTTCCTGGTGAGCACTGTCGCGTTTGGCTTGCTGACCTATATGATTGTGGGTGGCACGCGCGCCAATATCATCATCGCCTTTGCCATCTTCCTGTTTATCGGCATTATTCGCGGCTGGATTTCGCTGTGGATGCTGGCGGCAGCAGGCGTGCTGGGCATTGTCGGGATGTTCTGGCTGGCGCTGAAGCGCTATGGCATGAACGTCAGCGGCGACGAAGCGTTTTATACTTTCTTGTACCTGACGCGCGACACCTTCTCGCCGTGGGAAAATCTGGCGCTGTTGCTGCAGAATTACCACAATATTGAGTTCCAGGGGCTAGCCCCGATCGTGCGTGATTTTTACGTGTTTATCCCCAGTTGGCTGTGGCCAGGACGACCGAGCATCGTACTCAACTCCGCAAACTATTTCACCTGGGAAGTGTTGAACAACCACTCAGGTCTGGCGATTTCGCCTACGTTGATTGGTTCGCTGGTGGTGATGGGCGGGGCGTTATTTATCCCGTTAGGTGCGATTGTGGTTGGGCTTATCATCAAATGGTTCGACTGGCTGTACGAATTAGGTAACCGGGAGACAAATCGCTATAAGGCGGCGATTTTGCACAGCTTCTGTTTTGGTGCCATTTTCAATATGATCGTTTTGGCACGAGAAGGGTTGGATTCGTTTGTCTCGCGAGTGGTCTTTTTCCTCGTGATTTTTGGTGTCTGTTTACTTGTGGCAAAACTGTTGTTCTGGTTGTTTGACAGTGCCGGACTTATTCATAAACGCATAAAATCGCTGCCCCGGACACAGGTTGAAGGATAGTAATGACTGATAACACCACTGCGCCGCTGTATTCACTGCGCGGATTACAACTGATTGGCTGGCGCGATATGCAGCATGCGCTGAATTACCTGTTTGCCGAAGGACACCTCAGACAGGGAACGCTGGTGGCGATCAATGCCGAGAAGATACTGACAGCGGAAGATAATCCTGAAGTTCGCGCGCTGATTGATGCCGCAGAATTCAAATACGCGGATGGGATTAGCGTGGTGCGATCTGTGCGCAAAAAATTCCCACAGGCCCAGGTATCACGCGTGGCCGGTGCCGATCTCTGGGAAGCATTGATGGCGCGTGCCGGCCAGGAAGGAACGCCGGTCTTCCTGGTAGGCGGCAAGCCAGAGGTTCTGGTGCAAACAGAAGCAAAACTGTGTGCGCAGTGGAACGTTAATATTGTAGGCAGCCAGGACGGTTATTTTACGCCGCAACAGCGTCAGGCACTGTTTCAGCGCATTCACGAAAGCGGTGCGCAGATTGTTACAGTGGCGATGGGCTCGCCGAAACAAGAAATTTTTATGCGTGATTGCCGCCTGGTCCACCCTGATGCGCTGTATATGGGTGTGGGGGGTACCTATGACGTATTTACCGGTCACGTAAAGCGTGCGCCAAAAGTCTGGCAAAATCTCGGACTGGAGTGGCTGTACCGCCTGTTGTCGCAGCCGAGCCGTATTACCCGTCAACTTCGCTTACTACGCTATCTACGCTGGCATTATACCGGCAATCTCTGAGTCCTTCACTTCTCTGCTACGTAGCGCATTCTGCTGAGTGCGCTACTTATTCACAACATAATCGCTGATTTCTCACACAATCTATTCATTTTTTAAATGCTTTAATTGCCATTTAAGCGATTTTAGGAAACCATTCGCAACAATCATTACAGTGCTGTGGTGTTTTTGGTGCCAGCCGTGCAGCGGTCGGCGCCGTATGGCCTGTTATGGCAAAAAAACGATGTACCCATAACGATAACCGGTCATACCGGAAAGCATGCAAACACAACAAGAGGATTTATGGCAGAGAGTAAACCTGAGCTACAGCGTGGGCTGGAGGCTCGTCATATCGAATTAATTGCCCTTGGTGGCACCATTGGCGTCGGATTGTTTATGGGGGCCGCCAGTACCCTGAAATGGGCGGGACCGTCGGTTCTGTTGGCGTATATTGTCGCTGGGCTGTTCGTCTTTTTCATTATGCGTTCCATGGGCGAGATGCTGTTTCTGGAGCCCGTTGCCGGTTCATTCGCGGTTTATGCCCACCGTTATATTAGCCCCTTCTTTGGTTATCTCACCGCCTGGTCGTACTGGTTTATGTGGATGGCGGTGGGGATCTCGGAGATTACCGCCATTGGCGTCTACGTTCAGTTCTGGTTCCCGGAAATGGCGCAATGGATACCCGCACTGATTGCTGTCGGACTGGTTGCGTTGGCAAACCTCGCCGCAGTTCGCCTGTATGGTGAAATTGAATTCTGGTTTGCCATGATCAAAGTGACCACCATCATTGTGATGATCGTCATTGGGGTCGGCGTTATCTTCTTCGGCTTCGGTAATGGCGGTCAGGCGATTGGCTTTGGCAACCTGACCGAGCACGGCGGCTTCTTTGCCGGTGGCTGGAAAGGCTTCCTGACAGCGTTGTGTATCGTGGTGGCCTCTTACCAGGGCGTGGAGCTGATTGGTATCACGGCGGGTGAAGCCAAAAACCCACAGGTCACGTTGCGTAGTGCGGTAGGGAAAGTGCTGTGGCGTATCCTGATTTTCTACGTCGGCGCGATTTTCGTTATTGTCACCATCTTCCCGTGGAATGAGATTGGTAGCAACGGTAGCCCATTTGTTCTCACGTTTGCCAAAATTGGTATTACTGCTGCGGCTGGGATCATTAACTTCGTGGTACTGACCGCCGCGCTCTCTGGTTGTAACAGCGGGATGTATAGCTGTGGTCGTATGCTGTACGCGCTGGCGAAGAATCGTCAGTTGCCCGCGGTTGTTGGAAAAGTCTCTCGCCATGGCGTGCCGGTTGCCGGCGTGGCGATTTCTATCGCCATCTTGCTGATTGGCTCGTGCCTGAACTACATCATTCCGAATCCGCAGCGTGTATTTGTGTATGTCTATAGCGCCAGCGTGTTGCCGGGGATGGTGCCATGGTTTGTGATCCTGATAAGCCAGTTGCGTTTTCGCAAGGCGCACAAAGACGCGATAGCCAGCCATCCTTTCCGCTCTATTCTGTTCCCGTGGGCGAATTATTTGACGATGGTGTTCCTGATTTGCGTATTAATCGGTATGTACTTTAATGAAGATACCCGAATGTCGCTGTTTGTTGGCATGGGGTTCTTACTGGCCGTGACGCTCATTTATAAGGTTTTTGGTCTGCACCGACATGGGATTAGCCAAAAATCGCATGAATAAGCGACAAAACGCACAAACCATGACCAAACGATAATTTATTTTAAAAAAGCACTAGACAGCAGACCGAGACCTCCGTAATATCCAGCCCCGCAACGGCGCTAAGCGCCCGTAGCTCAGCTGGATAGAGCGCTGCCCTCCGGAGGCAGAGGTCTCAGGTTCGAATCCTGTCGGGCGCACCATTTAGTGAGGTGCCGGAGCTGCGGTGGTTTTAATACCGCGTAAAAGATTTGCAGTGGTGGCTATAGCTCAGTTGGTAGAGCCCTGGATTGTGATTCCAGTTGTCGTGGGTTCGAATCCCATTAGCCACCCCATTAATTTAAAGTTGTGAAATGCGAAGGTGGCGGAATTGGTAGACGCGCTAGCTTCAGGTGTTAGTGTTCTTACGGACGTGGGGGTTCAAGTCCCCCCCCTCGCACCACGACTTAAAGAATTGAACTAAAAATTCAAAAAAGCAGTAAAACGGCGAGTAGCGCAGCTTGGTAGCGCAACTGGTTTGGGACCAGTGGGTCGGAGGTTCGAATCCTCTCTCGCCGACCAATTTTGAACCCCGCTTCGGCGGGGTTTTTTGTTTTCTGATTTTCCCTTCTCTGCGTTTAGCGTCCAAATTACCTGTAGTCTTAAAAAGTCCAAATACCTGGTTTTTGCAGTGTAATCGCAGCACGTGCTGTGTATAATATGCGCCGTAGATGCTCATTCCATCTCTTATGTTCGCCATCAGGCCTCATAAACTCAGGAATGACGCAGAGCCGTTTACGGTGCTTATCGTCCACTGACAGATGTCGCGTTAGCCTCATCAAACACCATGGACATAACGTTGAGTGAAGCACCCATTTATGTTGTCATACAGACCTGTTTAACGCCTGCTCCAAAAGAGCGGGCGTTTTTTTATGCCTGTGCATCTCGAATGACTTTGTGTACATCATTGAAATGCCCGGTCAGCGAATCGCCGCCGGGCAATGGGGAATTACTGCGGGGGATTGTTGTTCTGCAGCGTTAGCATCAGGCCATCACGACGCATTGTCGCGGCTTCTTCCGGCTGATGCAGTCTGTCCAGCGCGTCGGCAAGCCAGGCGTAGTCGTAGGCATCTGGACGCTGTTTAAGGGCCGCACGGAAGGCGAGCGTAGCTTCCTGCCATTCACCGTGCTTCATCAATGACTGACCGAGCGTACTCCACAACAGCGGGCGATCACCCACGGCTTTAATCTGCTGGCGCAGCACTTTTTCTATCTGCTCAGGATTGTTGGTTTTCAGACGCGGAATGGGCAGTACCAGACGGTCGTCATACTGACGTTTCAGTCCGTCGATAATGATTTGCTGTGCCGTATCATGATCGTCGCACTCAATCAGATGTTCAGCCATTGCCACCTGCAGGGCAACCTGATGACGGGTTTTACGGTTCTGGTTTTTCCACCAGGTCCGTAATCCTTCACTACCCTGATCGGCGCGAACCTGATCCATCAGACCAACCCAGGCTTGTTGCTCCAGCATGGCACGGTGTTCTTCATCACCCACACGCGCTTTAGCCATGGAAGGAATGATGTCCAGTAAGGAACTCCATGCACCAGTGCGAATGTAAGCCTGCTCAGCCAGACGCAGCACTTCCGGATGACGTGGCGTCACTTCCAGCAGTTTGTCTACACTGTGGCGCGCGGCATGGTTCTCATTGCGGGCCAACTGCAGGCGAACGCGGGCGATCTCTACCGGGATCGTATCGTTCCCGGCCAGTTCTGCTGCGCGCTCGAGGTGCTGATTGGCGCGAGCTTCATCACCGCGTTGCTGAGCGGCTTCTGCCGCCAGAAGGTAATTCACGACCGGTTGTTCTGCGTGATCGGCATTTTTCGACATCAACTTTTCAACCTGCTGATAGTCGCCTTCTGCCAGCTTGAGCAACGCCTGTTCAGTCTGCTTACGTGCACGACGACGCTTACGGCCGACAAACCAGCCGCGCGTATGCGCACCAGTGCGGAAAATACGGCGCATCAGCCATTCAATCGCAAACAGAATTACCATGGCGATGATCAAAATGATCACCAGACCCGTCACGCTGGTTTCGATATTGTAGTTATCCGTCTGGATCAGCACGTAGCCCTGATGACCGGCGATCATCGGACCCACGACGATCCCGGCGATCAGCAGCACAAAGAGCAATAATACTTTTAGCATCATTATTCTCCCTGCGGCACAGTTGCCGGTGTATCAGTCTGAGGTGCAGGTGCAGGTGCAGGTGCAGCCTCGGCCGGAGAGGTTGTCGGCTGGGCCAGTAAATTACGCACGCGGGTCTGCATGAGTTTCTCGAGAATGGCCTGGCTCTGCAGCGTGTCTGGCACGTTCATGCTGATGCTTTGCTGGCTCAGCTGATCCACTTCGTCAAGAAACGCTTTGGTGGTTGCATCGTCGGTGTCGTAGTAGGCGCGTACCCAGGTGGAGACATTTTCCAGCGCCTGGCGATAGGTCTCTTCCTGATGACGCGGCACGGCCTGCGCGGCTACTAACAGACGGGAACGGATATTTTCGCGCAGATAAACGTCCTGGTTCGGTGCCAGTAGTGGGACGGCGGTTTCATCGCGACGGCGAATGGTAATAAAGCTGTCCATAAAGTTCTGCCAGCTTTTTTGCAGATTGACGCGCCATTCGCTAATGGAGCTGGAAAGCTCGCTGCTGTCGGAGTCCATCGGTGAATCGTCGGTGTCGTTGTCGGCCAGACGCAGGTTATCAATCTGATTAGAGAGCTGATTCACTTTCAGGATAATGCCGTCGTAGTCGACTTGTGAAACCGCAGACAGGCTGGCGATATCATCGGTAATCGCGCGACGGGCGGTAATCAAACTGGGATCGTTCATATCCGCCAGGCTGGCGTCGGCACTTTTCAGTAACGCCGCAGCGGTGGTAACGTCCTGATCGCTCCATAATTTGCGACCGGCCAGTTTCACCAGGAAATCAGCCTGTGCCAGCAGCCAGGTTTTTGCATCACTGCCGGAGATGGTGGCGACTCTCTGCTGGACTTCATCAAGCTGTTTGACCAGCGCGGCCTGCTGGCGACTGGCTTCATCCAGCTGCGTTGCCTGCTGTTTAATAATGCTTTCCAGCTCGCTCTTCTGGCTGTCCTGCGCTTTTTGCAGCGCGGTGAGCTGATTTGCCAGCGCATCGCTGGTTGCGGTCTGCGTTGTTGCCTGCTGTTTCCCCCAGCCATACAGACCCACGCCCGCCGCCAGAGCAATAGCAATCGCCACTGCGCTCAGGATCAGCGCGGTGCTGTTGTGGTTCTTTTTTTCTGCTTTGACTGGCTGTGGCGTGGTTTCCACGGCCTCCCTGGTCTCTTCAACCACGGCGGAGGATTTTTCTTGTTCCGTCATTATGGCATCCCATTATGAGAGTTATTGTAATGCGCGCAGTAGCGCATCGTTGTCGGCGTTATCAGCGACCTTAATATCTTGCCAGCCCAGTTCCCGGGCGAGGTGCGCCAGACGCTCACTGACGACCAGCAGCCGACAGCGTAGTAACCAGTGCTCGCGATACCACTGCGGAATAAGCGACCAGAGCTGTTGCAGCATCTCTCCGCTGGTGACAACCACCGTCGCCACGCCGCGCGTATGCCAGCGCATCGCCTCTTCTGCACCATCGTAATGCTTTGCACTGCGTTGATAACATTCACAAAAATCAATATCGGCTCCACGTGCTGTCAGTGTTTCGCCTATCAGCTCCCGACCGCCGTTGCCGCGTAAAATAAGCGCGCGTTTTCCCGCAATATTTTGTAATTCAGGTAATTGTAGCAAGACTTCGCTGATTTCCCGATCCAGCGGATAGTGAATATTGCATCTGCTCACGGTATGCAGCGCCAGCGCTGTTGTGCGGCCGATGGCAAAATAGCGCGGGAGAGAGGGCCAGCTTACCCCTTGCTGCTGAAGCTCGGCATCGGCAAAGGTGACGGCGTGCTGCGAGAGGGCGAACACCAGATCGTTTTCCGTGAGCGCCGAGAGTCGGGAGGCAAGCGTTGCCAGTTCCCGACCCGGTGAAAACTCGATGAGCGGAAAACTCCAGGCCACCTGCCCCAGTGTGCGCAGACGGCTCACTAACTCTTCCCCAGCGGGAGACGGGCGGGTGACCAGGATACTCATGCAGGCGCTTCTCCGTTATAGACTTCAGCCAGAATGGCGCGTGCACCGTTCTCTAACAGTTCTTCCGCCAGAGAAATGCCCATTTGTTCGGCATCCTGCGGTGCACCGCGACGCTCCCCACACACCATCTGTGACCCGTCAGGTGCACCAACCAGCGCACGTAGCCAAATCTCACCATTGATGAGTTCAGCATAGCTGCCAATGGGCACCTGACAGCCCCCTTCCAGGCGGGTGTTCATGGCGCGTTCAGCCTTGACGCGCAGGGCTGTTTCTTCATGGTTGAGCGGTGCTAGCAGCGCTTGAGTTCGCAGATCGTCAAGTCGACATTCTATGCCCACTGCGCCTTGGCCGACAGCCGGCAGAGAGATCTCTGGTGGCATCGCGGTACGGACTCGTGACTCAAGTCCTAAGCGTTTTAAGCCAGCGACGGCGAGAATAATGGCGTCATAGTCGCCGTTATCCAGTTTGCTCAGGCGTGTGCCCACGTTGCCGCGCAGCGAGCGGATAACAAGATCCGGACGACGCTTGGCCAACTGGCACTGGCGACGTAAGCTGGACGTCCCAACGATGCTACCTTCCGGAAGTTCGTCCAGAGAGTTAAATTTATTTGAGACAAAAGCATCGCGTGGATCTTCGCGTTCACAGATAGTGACCAGCCCAAGTCCTTCAGGGAACTCGACTGGCACATCCTTCATGGAATGCACGGCGATATCGGCGCGTTTTTCCAGCAGCGCAACTTCCAGCTCTTTGACAAATAAACCTTTCCCCCCGACTTTCGCCAGCGGGGTATCCAAAATCACGTCGCCACGGGTCACCATAGGGACCAGTTCAACGACCAGATCGGGGTGATTCGCCATCAAGGCGTCTTTGACATAATGTGCCTGCCAGAGCGCAAGGGGGCTTTGGCGTGTGGCAATTCTCAAAACATTGTCTAACATGCTTGTTACCGTCATTATCAATCATTGACCATCCTAACATCCTTATCAAAGGGATGTCAGCGTTACGCTCAAACGTTAGTGAGAGGAAAAGGCGCTGCATCATCACTGGCAGTGATTAATGACGAGATACCTCCCGACCGTATGAAGGAATTTACACGTAACGAATGGTGCTACACTTGTATGTAGCGCATCTTTCTTTACGGTCAATGAGCAAGGTGTTAAATTGATCACGTTTTAGACCATTTTTTCAGCTTTACCCCCTAAAAAAAGAGGGGCGAAAAAACGGTAACGGTTATTTTTGACATACAGTTTATCCGGATTGCTGAAGATTGTTTGTAAGCGCATGCGCTGCAGCCATCAACAACATGACGGATAGCAACATCAGGCGATACGTCTTGTACCTCTATATTGAGACTCTGAAACAGAGACTGGATGCCATAAATCAACTGCGTGTCGATCGCGCGCTTGCTGCCATGGGACCTGCTTTCCAGCAGGTATACAGTCTGCTGCCGACATTATTGCACTATCACCATCCGCTGATGCCGGGTTACCTCGATGGTAACGTTCCCAATGGCATATGCTTTTACACGCCTGATGAAACCCAACGTCACTACCTGAACGAGCTGGAGCTGTACCGTGGTATGTCGCCGCAGGACCCCCCGAAGGGCGAACTGCCGATTACCGGCGTTTACTCGATGGGTAGCACCTCTTCAGTCGGGCAAAGCTGTTCCTCTGACCTGGACATCTGGGTCTGCCATCAATCCTGGCTGGATAGCGAAGAGCGTCAGCTGCTGCAGCGTAAATGCAGCCTGCTGGAAAGCTGGGCCGCCTCTTTGGGCGTGGAAGTCAGTTTCTTCCTGATTGATGAAAACCGTTTCCGTCACAATGAAAGCGGCAGTCTGGGCGGTGAAGACTGTGGCTCGACGCAGCATATCCTGTTGCTTGATGAATTCTATCGCACCGCCGTGCGCCTCGCGGGCAAACGTATTCTGTGGAATATGGTGCCGGGCGACGAAGAAGAGCATTACGACGATTACGTCATGACGCTCTACGCGCAGGGCGTGCTCACGCCAAACGAATGGCTGGATCTGGGCGGACTCAGCTCGCTCTCCGCTGAAGAGTACTTTGGCGCCAGCCTTTGGCAGCTGTACAAGAGTATCGACTCGCCGTACAAAGCGGTGCTGAAAACGCTGCTGCTGGAAGCCTATTCCTGGGAATACCCCAATCCGCGCCTGTTGGCGAAAGATATTAAACAGCGCCTGCACGACGGCGAGATCGTCTCTTTTGGTCTCGATCCGTACTGCATGATGCTGGAACGCGTTACCGAGTACCTCACGGCGATTGAAGATCCGACGCGCCTCGATTTAGTCCGTCGATGTTTCTACTTAAAAGTGTGTGAGAAACTGAGCCGTGAGCGCGCCTGCGTGGGCTGGCGTCGTGAAGTATTAAGTCAGTTAGTGCAAGAGTGGGGCTGGGACGATGCCCGCCTGACCATGCTGGATAACCGCGCTAACTGGAAAATTGACCAGGTACGTGAAGCGCATAACGAACTGCTCGATGCGATGATGCAGAGCTATCGTAATCTGATCCGCTTTGCGCGTCGTAACAATCTCAGCGTCAGCGCCAGTCCGCAGGATATCGGCGTGCTGACTCGTAAGCTGTATGCCGCGTTTGAAGCGTTACCGGGCAAGGTGACGCTGGTAAACCCGCAAATTTCGCCGGATCTCTCGGAACCGAATCTGACCTTTATCCATGTGCCGCCGGGCCGGGCCAACCGCTCGGGTTGGTATCTCTACAACCGCGCGCCCAACATGGATTCGATCATCAGCCATCAGCCGCTGGAATATAACCGCTACCTGAACAAGCTGGTGGCGTGGGCGTGGTTTAACGGTCTGCTGACGTCACGTACGCATTTGTTTATTAAGGGCAACGGTATTGTCGATCTGCCGAAGCTGCAGGAGATGGTCGCTGACGTATCGCACCACTTCCCGCTGCGTCTGCCTGCACCTACGCCAAAAGCGCTCTACAGTCCGTGCGAAATTCGCCATCTGGCGATTATCGTTAACCTTGAATACGACCCGACGGCGGCATTCCGCAATCAGGTTGTGCATTTTGATTTCCGTAAGTTGGACGTCTTCAGCTTTGGTGAAGAACAAAATTGCCTGGTCGGTAGCGTAGACCTGTTGTACCGCAACTCATGGAACGAAGTGCGTACGCTGCATTTCAACGGTGAGCAGGCGATGATTGAAGCGTTAAAAACGATTCTTGGCAAAATGCACCAGGATGCGGCACCGCCGGACAGCGTCGAGGTCTTTTGTTACAGCCAGCATTTACGTGGCCTGATCCGTACCCGCGTCCAGCAACTGGTGTCCGAGTGCATTGAGCTGCGTCTTTCCAGCACGCGTCATGAAACCGGCCGCTTCAAAGCGCTGCGCGTATCAGGACAGACGTGGGGATTGTTCTTCGAGCGTCTGAACGTGTCAGTACAGAAACTGGAAAACGCCATTGAATTCTACGGCGCGATTTCACACAACAAGCTGCATGGTCTTTCCGTTCAGGTTGAGACTAACCATGTGAAATTGCCGTCGGTAGTGGATGGTTTTGCCAGCGAAGGGATCATTCAGTTCTTTTTCGAAGAAACGGGTGATGAGCAGGGCTTTAATATCTACATTCTGGACGAGAGTAATCGGGTCGAGGTGTATCACCATTGCGAAGGCAGCAAAGAAGAGTTGGTCCGCGATGTTAGCCGCTTCTACTCATCGTCGCACGATCGCTTCACCTACGGTTCCAGCTTCATCAACTTTAACCTGCCGCAGTTCTATCAGATTGTGAAAACAGACGGTCGCGCGCAGGTGATTCCGTTCCGTACCCAGCCGATTAATCCGGTTCCTCCGGCTAATCAGGATAACGACACGCCGATGTTGCAGCAGTATTTTTCGTGAATATGATGCCGGATAAGCAAAGCGCATCCGGCAAAAAACTCAACGGAAGTTAACCGCCTCGCCCGCCTGCTGCGTTGCCGCCTGTTCCAGCAGATCCCAGAATCTTTCGCCGCTACGGTCGCAAATCCATTCGTCACCTTTCAGATCAAAATGGTAACCGCCCTGTTTGGTTGCTAACCACACCTGATGCAGCGGTTCCTGACGGTTAATAATAATCTTGCTGCCATTCTCAAAGCTGATGGTCAGTACGCCGCCGTTAATCTCACAATCGATATCGCTGTCGCCATCCCAATCGTCCAGACGCTCTTCAATGGTCATCCACAGGGTGTCGGCAAGGCGATGAAATTCACTATCGTTCATTTTTTTATCCTGTTTTTCGTGATGACCGCAGTATAACGCGAAATAAATCACGTTGCAGTTTGCAGGCAAACTCTTGCTTTTACGTCTTCTCCTGCGATGATAGAAAACAGAAAGCATGAACTTTACAGGCAATCCATAATGAAAAACGTGTTTCAGGCACTCGCTGTACTTCTTACTTTGTTCAGCCTGACGGGCTGTGGTCTGAAAGGGCCACTCTATTTTCCGCCAGCAGATAAAAACGCGCCGCCGCCGACGAAGCCAGTTGATACGCAATCACAGTCCACAGTGCCCGATAAAAACGATCGGGCAACGGGAGATGGGCCTTCCCAGGTAAATTACTAAAGCGAAGTCTCTGTACCCGCGTGAACGGAGTGAACGATGCAATTCTCTAAAATGCATGGCCTTGGCAACGATTTTATGGTCGTCGACGCGGTAACGCAGAATGTCTTTTTTTCACCGGAGCTGATCCGCCGCCTGGCCGACAGGCATCTTGGCGTTGGGTTTGATCAGTTGCTGGTGGTTGAACCTCCGTATGACCCGGAGCTGGATTTCCATTACCGCATCTTTAATGCTGACGGCAGTGAAGTGTCGCAGTGCGGTAACGGTGCCCGTTGTTTTGCACGCTTTGTGCGCCTGAAAGGGCTAACCAATAAACGTGACATTCGCGTCAGTACGGCGAATGGCCGTATGGTATTAACCGTGACGGACGACGAGCTGGTACAGGTCAATATGGGCGAGCCCAATTTTGAACCTTCGCAGGTGCCTTTTCGCGCGAATAAAGCAGAGAAGACCTATATTATGCGAGCGGCCGAGCAGACAGTATTGTGCGGCGTGGTATCAATGGGGAATCCGCATTGCGTCATTCAGGTTGATGATGTGGATACGGCCACGGTGGAAACGCTGGGGCCGGTTCTGGAAAGCCACGAACGCTTCCCTGAGCGCGCTAATATCGGATTTATGCAAGTGGTGAAACGCGAGCACATCCGACTGCGCGTCTATGAGCGCGGGGCGGGTGAAACGCAGGCCTGTGGCAGCGGTGCGTGCGCCGCTGTTGCTGTCGGTATTCAGCAGGGCTTGCTGGCAGAAGAAGTGCGCGTGGAGTTACCGGGCGGTCGCCTTGATATCGCCTGGAAAGGCCCGGGTCATCCGTTGTATATGACTGGCCCGGCGGCACATGTCTACGACGGATTTATTCATCTATGAAGCAACCAGGGGAAGAACTACAGGAAACGCTCATGGAACTTGACGATCGAGCGGTCGTCGATTATCTGCAACGTCATCCTGAGTTTTTTATCCGTAATGCACAAGAGGTTGAAGCGATGCGCGTCCCGCACCCGGTGCGGGGGACGATCTCTTTGGTTGAATGGCATATGGCTCGAGCACGTAATCATATCAACGTGCTGGAAGAAAACATGACGCTATTGATGGAACAGGCAAACGCCAACGAAAGCCTGTTTTATCGTCTGTTAAATCTGCAAGGACGGCTGGTGGCGGCCAGCAGCCTCGACGATATGCTGATGCGATTTCATCGCTGGGCGCGTGAGTTAGGGCTGGCAGGGGCGACGGTGCGTCTGTTCCCGGATCGCTGGCGATTGGGCGCACCCTCAAAGTTTACCCATCTGGCATTAAGTCGTCAGGCCTTTGAACCGCTGCGTATTCAACGTCTTGGGCAGTCACAGCACTATCTTGGTCCACTCAACGGCCCGGAGTTGCTGGTCATGATGCCGGAGGCGAAAGCGATAGGCTCAGTAGCGATGTCGATGCTGGGGCAGGATGGCTCCCTTGGCGTGATGCTGTTCAGCAGCCGTGATGTTAACCATTACCAGCAAGGGCAGGGAACACAGCTATTGCAGGAAATCTCTCTGATGCTGCCGGAACTGCTGGAGCGCTGGATTGAACGCGTATGACCGACTCACCGCTTTCTCAGGATGTTGCACGCTTCTTACGCTATCTGGGCGTGGAGCGTCAGCTTAGCCCAATCACGCTGCTCAATTACCGGCGTCAGCTTGATGCCATCATCGCGATAGCCGGAGAAACCGGTCTGCAAAGCTGGCAACAATGTGATGCTGCGAGGGTTCGCAGTTTTGCTGTGCGCAGTCGCCGCAACGGTCTGGGACCGGCGAGCCTGGCTTTGCGCCTCTCCGCATTACGCAGTTTCTTCGACTGGCTGGTCAATCAGGGCGAGCTGAAAGCCAATCCGGCAAAAGGCATTTCTGCGCCGAAGGCACCGCGGCACCTGCCGAAAAATATCGATGTCGATGACGTTAACCGGCTGCTGAATATCGATCTCAACGACCCTCTCGCCGTACGCGACCGGGCAATGCTTGAGGTGATGTACGGCGCGGGGCTGCGTCTGTCGGAACTGATTGGGCTGGATATTAAACATCTCGATCTCGACACCGGCGAAGTGTGGGTGATGGGTAAAGGCAGCAAAGAGCGCCGCCTGCCGATTGGCCGCAATGCGGTGGCGTGGATTGAACACTGGTTGGATCTGCGCGGGCTCTTCGGTAGTGACGAAGACGCGCTGTTTCTGTCAAAACTGGGCAAACGTATTTCCGCGCGTAACGTGCAGAAACGCTTTGCCGAATGGGGAATTAAGCAGGGGCTGAACAGCCACGTGCATCCCCATAAACTGCGGCACTCGTTCGCGACGCATATGCTGGAGTCGAGCGGTGATCTGCGCGGGGTACAAGAGCTGTTGGGACACGCCAACCTCTCTACCACTCAAATCTATACCCATCTTGATTTTCAACACCTGGCTTCAGTGTACGATGCGGCGCATCCGCGCGCCAAACGGGGGAAATAATGCGTTTTTACCGGCCTTTGGGGCGTATTTCTGCGCTCACCTTTGACCTTGATGACACCCTTTACGATAACCGTCCCGTTATCACGCGCACCGAACAGGAAGCGCTCGCTTTTGTGCAAAATTATCACCCGGCGCTGAGCTCGTTGCAAAACTCCGATCTACAGCGTCTGCGTCAGGTTGTACGCGACGCCGAACCGGAAATCTACCACGACGTTACCCAATGGCGTCACCGGGCCGTAGAGTGCGCCATGCTGGAGGCGGGTTTGTCAGAGGCAGAAGCCAGAATGGGGGCGAACGCCGCAATGATGAACTTCGCGAAATGGCGCAGCCGTATCGACGTCCCGCAGTCTACGCATGACACACTGAAGGTGCTGGCCCGCAAGTGGCCGCTGGTGGCAATCACCAACGGTAACGCGCAGCCGGAGCTGTTTGGTCTGGGCGATTACTTTGAGTTTGTGCTGCGTGCCGGTCCCGATGGACGCTCAAAACCGTTCAGCGATATGTACGCGCTGGCAGCGGAAAAACTGAATATGCCGATGGGTGAAATTTTGCACGTGGGCGATGACCTGACGACAGACGTCGCCGGGGCAATCCGTTGTGGGATGCAGGCCTGTTGGATTAAACCGGAAAATGCTGACCTGATGCAAACCGCTGATAGCCGTTTGCTGCCGCATATCGAAATTTCACAGTTGGCATCTCTGACCTCGCTGATATAATCGTCAATAACTCTGTATAAATTCCCAGGGGTCCAACTGGCCCCGTTGATTCCGGCGGTGCCAATGGACGTTTCTTACCTGCTCGAAAGCCTTAATGACAAACAGCGCGAAGCGGTGGCTGCGCCACGCAGCAACATGCTGGTTCTGGCAGGCGCGGGGAGTGGTAAAACTCGCGTGCTGGTGCACCGCATCGCCTGGTTACTGACGGTAGAGAACAACTCGCCGTACTCCATTATGGCAGTGACCTTTACCAACAAAGCGGCGGCGGAAATGCGTCACCGTATTGGCCAGATCATGGGAACCAGCCAGGGGGGGATGTGGGTGGGGACCTTCCACGGGTTGGCACACCGCCTGCTGCGTGCGCACCATATGGATGCAAACCTGCCGCAGGATTTCCAGATCCTCGACAGCGAAGACCAGTTGCGCCTGCTGAAACGTCTGATCAAAGCGATGAATCTGGATGAGAAGCAGTGGCCGGCGCGTCAGGCAATGTGGTTTATCAACAGCCAGAAAGACGAAGGGCTGCGCCCGCACCATCTTCAGAGCTACGGCAATCCGGTCGAGCAGACCTGGCAGAAAGTTTACCAGGCCTATCAGGAGGCGTGCGATCGCGCCGGACTGGTGGATTTTGCCGAGCTGCTGCTGCGCGCCCACGAACTGTGGCTCAACAAGCCGCATATCCTGCAGCACTACCGTGAACGTTTTACCAACATCCTGGTGGACGAATTCCAGGACACCAACAACATCCAGTATGCGTGGATACGTCTGTTAGCGGGCGACACCGGCAAGGTGATGATTGTCGGCGATGATGACCAGTCAATCTACGGCTGGCGCGGGGCGCAGGTGGAAAACATCCAGCGTTTCCTCAACGACTTCCCTGGTGCCGAAACTATTCGTCTGGAGCAGAACTACCGCTCGACCAACAATATCCTTAGCGCGGCCAACGCCCTGATTGAAAACAACAACGGGCGTCTGGGCAAAAAGCTGTGGACCGACGGCGTCGACGGTGAGCCGATCTCACTCTATTGTGCGTTCAACGAACTCGATGAAGCGCGCTTTGTGGTCAATCGCATTAAAGCCTGGCAGGACAATGGTGGTCAGCTTACACAGTGCGCCATTCTCTACCGCAGCAACGCCCAGTCTCGCGTGCTGGAAGAGGCGCTGTTACAGGCCAGCATGCCGTACCGTATCTACGGTGGGATGCGATTCTTCGAACGCCAGGAAATCAAAGACGCACTCTCTTATCTGCGCCTGATCGCCAACCGCAACGACGACGCCGCGTTTGAGCGAGTGGTAAATACCCCAACGCGCGGTATCGGCGATCGTACGCTGGATGTGGTACGTCAAACCTCGCGCGATCGCCAACTCACAATGTGGCAGGCATGTCGTGAACTGCTGCAGGAAAAAGCCCTTGCCGGTCGTGCCGCCAGCGCGCTACAGCGCTTTATGGAGTTGATTGACGCGCTGGCACAGGAAACCGCTGATATGCCGCTGCACGTTCAGACCGACCGGGTGGTAAAAGACTCTGGCCTACGCATGATGTACGAGCAGGAAAAGGGCGAGAAGGGCCAGACGCGTATCGAAAACTTAGAGGAACTGGTGACAGCAACGCGCCAGTTTAGCTACAACGAAGAAGACGAAGACTTAATGCCGCTGCAGGCGTTTCTCTCCCACGCGGCGCTGGAAGCGGGCGAAGGGCAGGCGGATACCTGGCAGGATGCGGTCCAGCTAATGACCCTGCACTCGGCCAAAGGTCTGGAGTTCCCGCAGGTATTTATCGTCGGTATGGAAGAGGGCATGTTCCCCAGCCAGATGTCACTCGACGAAGGCGGACGCCTCGAAGAGGAACGCCGTCTGGCCTATGTGGGTGTCACCCGTGCTATGCAGAAGCTAACGTTGACCTATGCTGAAACGCGCCGTCTGTACGGCAAAGAGGTTTACCACCGTCCATCGCGCTTTATTGGCGAGCTGCCGGAAGCCTGCGTGGAAGAGGTGCGTTTGCGCGCCACGGTGAGCCGCCCGGTGAGTCATCAACGTATGGGCACACCGATGGCGGAGAATGACACCGGCTATAAGCTCGGTCAGCGTGTACGGCATGCCAAATTTGGTGAAGGCACGATCGTCAACCTGGAAGGCAGCGGAGAACACAGCCGTTTGCAGGTTGCGTTCCAGGGGCAGGGGATCAAATGGCTGGTTGCCGCCTACGCGAGGCTGGATACGGTATAACTTTCAGAAAAATATAATTATTTTGTAACGATCTGCTAGCCTTACTGATGAGAAGGTAATTTATCCAGACTAGCGTTTCGTTGCGTGTTGACGTCAAAATTTTGCTGGCGTAACATGCGCGCACGATTACGCTAAGAGGACATTCGCCTTGGACACACCCAGTAGATACTGGCTCATTATCCTGTCATCCAGGATCAACTCCTAAGGCTATCCCTTTTTGCTGATAG